>NZ_JAVAYL010000031.1:0-103197 GCF_054185225.1 Bradyrhizobium sp. 18BD
TACCAGGTTGCGGGGCTGCTGCGCAGCAGCCCCGCAACCCGGCCCTAACCCATCAACCCGCCCTGCCGCCTCAAGCGGCAGGCACCTGTCCCTGATTATCGTGTCTCACTACAGGGGTGCAGTTCACTAAACCTATCCCGGATGTCGCTTCGCTCATCCGGGCTACGGCAAGCCTGAGTCGGACCGCACGAAATTCTGTTTGCAAGGCCTGACGGATCGCAGCCGGAGCCGCTATGTTTGCTTCAGCCGCCGCGGCATCGATGTGAGCTTCTTGCTCCCGATCGCCTCATGACGTCAGGAGCTCGAATGCGCGGCGAGCACCTGAATCAGGAACAGCGAGACAGGCCATGGCAAAACCGTTCCCCTCGAAGACGCATATCGGCAACCATATGCTGCATCCCGAAACCCTGATGCTGACCTATGGCTATGATCCGCAACTGTCGGAAGGTGCCATCAAGCCGCCGGTGTTCCTGACCTCGACCTTCGTGTTCAAGACCGCCGAGGACGGCCAGGACTTTTTCGATTTCGTCGCCGGCCGGCGCGAGCCGCCGGAAGGGATGGGCGCGGGCCTGGTCTATTCGCGCTTCAATCATCCCAACAGCGAGATCGTCGAGGACAGGCTCGCGATCTACGAGCGCACCGAGAGCTGCGCGTTGTTCTCGTCCGGCATGGCGGCGATCTCGACCACGATCCTTGCTTTCGTCCGCCCCGGTGATGTCATTCTGCATTCGCAACCGCTCTACGGCGGGACCGAAACCCTGCTGACGAACACGCTGGCGCGCCTGTCGATCGGCGCGGTCGGCTTTGCCGACGGCGTCGATGAAGCGGTGGTCACACAGGCCGCGGAGGAGGCGATGCGCAAGGGCCGCGTTTCGATGATCCTGATCGAGACCCCCGCGAACCCGACCAACGGCCTCGTCGACATCGCGATGATCCGCCGCATCGCCGATTCCATCGGTAAGCGCCAGGGACACACGCCGATCATCGCCTGCGACAACACGCTGCTCGGACCGGTGTTTCAGCGGCCGATCGAGCACGGCGCGGACGTATCGTTGTACTCGCTCACCAAATATGTCGGCGGCCATTCCGACCTGATCGCGGGCGCCGCACTGGGCGCCAAGGCGGTGGTGAAGGGCATCAAGGCGCTGCGCGGCGCCATCGGCACCCAGCTCGATCCGCATTCCTGCTGGATGATCAACCGCTCGCTCGAGACGCTGAGCCTGCGGATGGAAAAGGCCGATGCCAATGCGCGACTCGTGGCGGCCTATCTGCGCGATCATCCCAAGGTCGCCAAGGTCCACTATCTCGGCCACCACGATGAAGCGTCGCCGGCCGGGCGCGTGTTCGCACGGCAATGCCTCGGCGCCGGATCCACATTCGCCTTCGACATCGTCGGCGGCAAGGACGCGGCCGTGAAATTCCTCAACGCGCTGCAGATCCTCAAGCTGGCGGTGAGCCTCGGCGGAACGGAGTCGCTCGCGAGCCTGCCTGCGACCATGACCCATTCCGGCGTTCCCGCCGACATCCGCCGCAAGATCGGCGTGCTCGATTCCACGATCCGGCTGTCGATCGGGATCGAAAATCCGTCGGATCTGATTGCGGATCTCGCGCAGGCGCTCAACGCAGCCTGAGTGCTGAGGTCAGAACGGATTGGATGTGCGGCAGGCCGAGATGATGGCTGCGGCGGCCTCGTTGGCCTGCGCGCCCGAGAGCTGTCGCACGAGGCAGACATAATAGCCCTTGCTGGACGCATTCAGCAGGGAATCGCCGTTGACGGCGAGCCAGTTGCAGGCGGAGCGGATGTACTGCACGGCAAGGGGCGATCGCGTGTCGCGAATTGCGGAGAGCTCGCATTGCGCTTGCCGTTCCATGTCGGATTGCGCGACTGATGGTGCAGAGAACGAAAGAACCGCGAGGGCTGCAACAGCACCGGTCAGGGACGCGAGCCTCACTGCGGCTCTCCACAAATTTGGCAAGATTGTTGATTGCGGCTCGTTTGAGCAGCGCACGGAAATGTATGGCTGAAATCCCAGGACCGGGCAAGGCGCATCGATCATGTCGAGGCTTCCGACCTTGGCGCGGACTTCCGGCAGATGCCCTGGTGAGATGATCTGTCGCAGAGCGTGGTGATAACGCAGATAGATGGCGTGATGATCGACTGTCTCGGCGCCTGGCGCCTTTTAGCCATCAGGTCGCGGTGTGCAAGCGTCCCGCCTGAGCCGCACGGAATCGAAAAGGCCGGACGCTCCCTCCTTGCGTCCGGCCTTTCCGCAACGAAGCGGCGTTTTCGCCTTACTTCGTCACCTGACCGCGGATCTCGCCGCCCGGATTGGCGGCGGTGTGGATGTTGACGTAGAGCTTGCCGGCGAGCAGGTCGGCCGCCTGCGCGTCGGTCAGCGTCGCCGAGCCCTCGACCGGGCTGTTGGCGGCGCCGGGGATCGGGATCGCGACGCCGGCGTTCTTGCCGGTCTCGGCCGGGCCGTGGAAATGCGCGGCGGTGGCGGGCCCGGACAGGCCGGAATAAGTGAGCTTCCAGGTCAATTTCTTGCTGGCGGCGTCATAGTCCAGATCGGCCGTTCCGGTGCCGCTGCTGGTGGTGGCCGGCACCTCGGCCTTACCGTCGAGCGTTGCTTTCAGCTTTTCGGCGCTGGCCGGGGCTGCAAAAGCCATAGTGCCGAGCGCGAGGATGGCGATCACGGTCTTGTTCATGAACATTCTCCCTGGTGACCTCGTTGGGCTGCCAAACTTCCAACAGTCGCGGTTTCAGTTTATTCCCGTCGCCGCGGGGGACGGGCTAAATTCTTCGTGGCTGGAGCCACGCGGATATCGGTCATAGGCTTACCGCAACGCGTGGATGGATCGAATGTTGCAACGAACAATTGGGGTGGCGCTGCTCGCAGCGATTGTCGGCGCGGGCGCTTATTGGTGGCTCAGCGCGCCGGTGGTGGCCGCCGTGAGCCCGGGACCTGCCCACGTGCCTGACCTCGCCAATGGCGAGGTCATGTTCAATGCCGGCGGCTGCGCGTCCTGCCATGCCGTCCCCGACCAGCCGGACCGCCTCAAGCTCGGTGGCGGCGTTGCGATCAAGTCGCCGTTCGGAACGTTCTATGCCCCGAACATCTCCTCCGATCCGACCTACGGCATCGGCAAATGGACCGACGCCGAATTCGTCAACGCGGTGATGCACGGGGTCTCGCCGGACGGACAGCACTATTTTCCGGCCTTTCCCTATACGTCCTACCAGCACGCCAAACGCACGGACGTTCTCGATCTCTTCGCCTATCTGAAAACGCTGCCGGCCGTTGCAGGCAAAGTGCGTGACCATGACGTGAGCTTTCCGTTCAACATCCGCCGCAATGTCGGCATCTGGAAATTCCTGTTCATGGACGGAAAGCCGTTCGTCGCCGACGGCACCAAATCGCCGCAATGGAATCGCGGCGCCTATCTCGTCAACAGTTTTGGGCATTGCGCCGAATGCCACAGCCCGCGCAATGCGCTGGGCGGCATCATCTCGGGCGAGCGCTTCGCCGGCGGACCCAATCCGGAAGGCGAGGGCTGGGTGCCCAACATCACACAGAAGCGCCTCGGCGAATGGAGCGCGAAGGATATTGCTTATTTCCTCAAGACCGGCGAACTGCCCGACGGCGACAGCGTCGGCGGCGCGATGACGCGCGTGATCAAGAACACGTCGCAATTGCCGGAAGCGGACATTGCGGCGATGGCGGACTATCTGAAGTCGCTGCCGCCGGTGGATGGTCCGCCGCGTCCGAAGCGAAAAGAGAGCGGCACGTAAGGCCGATCCTTTCCCGATTGATTCGCTCGTGTCGCGCCCGCATCCTTTGCCGCCGGCTTGGAATTGGAAGTGCGACAGGCGTCCGGCTTCGCGACCACCATACGGCTGAGGCGGGCAGCTAGCCCGTGCCGAACGCCTTGAACGTGATGATGGTGAGGGTGTCCTGGATGCCCGGCAGCACCTGCACCTTCTCGTTCACGAAATGGCCGATGTCGGTGTCCTTGTCGACGTAGAACTTCACCAACAGGTCGTACTGGCCGGCGGTGGAGTAGATCTCGGAGGCGATCTCGGCTTCGGCAAGCGCGTTGGCGACCACATAGGACTGGCCAAGCTTGCATTTGATCTGGACGAAAAAAGGTACCATTGCAGTCACTCCGAAAGCGCGTTCTTTGCGGCTAATAGGCCAAAACCGGCCGGGCTTGGCAAGCGAACTTGCCGTCGCGCGGGCCGCCAAAAAGCCGCTCCTGAGAGCGCTTCTAGGACGGCAGGGGCGCGCCGGCAAATGCCTCCCGGAGCCGCCGGGCCAACTCGGCGTTGCGATAGGGCTTGGTCAGGACGATCGCCTGCGCGTGGGCGCGGCCCTGCTCGACCGGGGTCTCCAGGGCGTAGCCGGACGAGAACACGACCGGCAGGCCGGGGCGGATGCGCCGGGCCTGGTCGGCAAGCTCCCAGCCGCTCATCGCACCGGGCATCACGATATCGGTGAACAGGAGGTCGATAGCCGGATTGTTGCGAAGCTGCTGCAGGGCCTCCTGGCCGTTGACGGCTTCGATCACGCGGTATCCCAGCGCCTCCACGCGCAGCTTGACGGAGGAGCGGACGAACGGATCGTCCTCGGCGACCAGGACCGTCTCGTGGCCCCTGGGCGCTGCCTCCTCGCGCGCCGTGATGTCGGCGAGCGATTGCTCGCCGCCGGCATGCGGCAGGTAGATCCGGACCGTCGTGCCGAGGCCCGGCTCGCTGTAGATCGAGACATGCCCGCCTGACTGCTTGGCGAAGCCATAGACCATGCTGAGGCCGAGGCCGGAGCCCTTGCCGACCTCCTTGGTCGTGAAGAACGGCTCGAAGACGCGCGCGATGACCTCGGGCGTCATGCCCTCACCGTCATCGGTCACCGAGATCAGGGCGTAGCTGCCGGACTCCACCTCCGGATGCTGCACGCGGTAGTGCTCGTCGATCGCGGTGAGCTCGGTGCTGAGCGTCAGATGCCCGCCTGACGGCATGGCGTCCTGCGCGTTGAGCGCGAGATTGAGCACGGCGGATTCGAGCTGGGCGCGGTCGGCGAAGGCCATGATCGAGCCGGAGCCGAAGGCCGTCTTGATCTCGATGTTCTCGCGCAGGGTGCGCTTGAGCAGCTTGTGCATGGAGGTCAGGAGCTCACGGCACTCAATGGCGCGGGGTTGCAGCAATTGGCGGCGGCTGAATGCCAGCAGCCGCTGTGTCAGCTCGGCGCCACGCTCACCCGACTGGCAGATGTCGTCGGCGAAGCGCTTGAGGTCAGGGCGCGCGTGAAGCTGCTCGCTCAAGAACTCCGCGTTGCCGATGATGACGGTGAGCAGATTGTTGAAGTCGTGGGCGATGCCGCCGGAGAGCTGGCCGACCGTCTCCATCTTCTGCGCCTGCTGAAGCTGCTGCTCGGTCAGCTTGCGCGCGGTGAGGTCGTGGACGATGCCGACATAGATCAGCTCGCCGTCCTCCCAGGCCTGGCCCACCGACAGAGCCATCGGAAAGCGCGATCCGTCCTTGCGCAGGCCGATGGCTTCCCCGGTCGAGAAACCCCGCGGATGGCCTGCGGGGGAGGGCCTCTCCTCGTCGGACATCAGCATGGCGATGTCGTGATTCATGACCTCGCCGGCGCGATAGCCGAACAGCCGTTCGCAGGCGGGATTGAACAGCAGAATGCGGGCCTGCGCGTCGAACAGGATGACGCCGTCGACGGCGGTATCGACGATGGCGGTGAGGCGCGTCATGCTCTCGCGCATCGCGCGCTGGGCGTCGCTGACCTGCCGGAGCAGCAGCGTCGCGTCACGGCTCTTGATTTCCTCTTCTTCGAGCGCGGCCCGGACCCGCAGCAGCTCGAACGGCGAGGGGATCTTCAGAATCTTCGGCAGTAGCGGCCAGAGCGCGACAGCCGTGAAGATCGAAGCCACGGCCGTCATCGCCTTGACGATGCCCTCGATGCCGTAGATCGGGACCCAGAGCGTGTAGATCGACAGCACATGCGTCAGGCCGCACGCCATGATGAAGGTGGCGAAGGCCCAATAGACCCAGCCGAACTGGAGATCGCGTCGCTCGATGACGAAGATCGCAAGCGCAAACGGGATCGAGAAATACGCGGCCGCAATGCTGGCGTCGGAGACGACGTGGAGCCAGATCAGCTCGGGTTCCCACAGCAGGCAGATGCCGTGCGGTGAAAACATCGAGGAGTCGAGAAGGCGTTCGAAGTAGGCCCACATGGCATAATCCCGAGAGGGTGAAGGTCGTGACCGGCCCGCACCAAGGCGTTGCTGACGAATCCGTCAACGTTTCACTCATTCTGACGGATGCGCCAAGGCCGGGCCATGCCGAGGTCACATTTCGGGGGATGTGCACGCCTGCGGGACGACAATGCCGCGTGGCCCTCCCTCCGCCTGATTCGCGGCTTGCTGGCCCTCCGGGCGCGCGCTAGGACAGGCCATGATCTCGCAAAGCTCGGCCTCGATAACCCGGAAAGCCGCCCCATGACGACACCCGTGGCGCTCACCATCGCCGGCTCGGATTCCAGCGGCGGCGCCGGCATCCAGGCGGATCTCAAGACCTTTGCGGCGCTCGGCGTCTACGGCGCCTCCGCGATCACGGCGCTGACGGCACAGAACACGCGCGGCGTCACGGGCATTCACGCGGTGCCGGCCGACTTCGTCACCGCGCAGATCGACGCGGTGTTTTCCGATCTCGATGTCGGCGCGGTGAAGATCGGCATGGTGGCCCAGGCCGCCAGCATCGATGCGATCGCGGCCGCGCTGTCGCGTTTGAAGCCGCGCCATGTGGTGCTCGATCCCGTCATGGTCGCAACCTCGGGCGACCGCCTGCTGGCAACCGAAGCCGTCGAGGCGCTGCGTACGAAATTGATGCCGCTGGCCTCGGTGATCACACCGAACCTGCCGGAGGCCGCGGCGCTGCTCGACGAACAGATTGCGCGGACCGAGGCCGAGATCGAAAGCCAGGGGCGCCGCCTGATGGCGCTCGGCTGCCGCGCCGTGCTGATCAAGGGCGGGCACGGCGAGGGGCCCGAGAGCATCGACTATGTCGTCACACCCGAAACCACGATCGCGCTTGCGGCGCCCCGCGTCGCCACGCGCAACACCCATGGCACCGGTTGCTCGCTGTCCTCGGCGGTCGCCGCCGGTCTCGCCAAGGGCGAGGACCTCGAGCGCGCCGTGCGTAGCGCCAAGGCCTGGATCAGCGCCGCGATCGCGGCTGCCGACAGTTTCAGCATCGGCCACGGCCACGGGCCGATCCATCATTTCCACAAGTATTACTGACGAGAAGCCCCAGCGCTGCGCGAAAGCCGCCGCCGTTAACCAATAGGGCGGCGGCAGCGGGCTTTTGCGGACAATCATTGCGGCCTCATGTCGCCTGATTGTCGCATGCGACTGATATTCGCGGGGAGGGCGAGGCAAGGCGTGATTCGTATCTGAAGGTGCCTCATAGGTTCAATTGGTCATCCCCCTGTCACGGGATATTGTTACAGGCTGGCGCATGGGAAGTTACGATGTGAGTGACGAGAGCCCGGAGCGGCGCTTTCGCACGTTGTTCATCTCCGACGTTCATCTCGGAGCCCGCGGTTCTCAAGCCGACCTTTTGCTGGACTTCCTGCGCTACCATGACGCCGACACGATCTATCTCGTCGGCGATATCGTCGATGGCTGGGCGCTGAAATCGAGCTGGCACTGGCCGCAATCGCATAACGACCTGGTCCAGAAGCTGCTGCGCAAGGCGCGCAAGGGTGCCAAGATCATCTACGTGCCCGGCAATCACGACGAGTTCCTGCGCAATTATTACGGCACGCATTTCGGCGGCATCGATGTCGTCGAGAACACCGTCCACACCGGCGTGGACGGCAAGCGTTATCTCGTGATCCACGGCGACATCTTCGATCTCGTGGTTCAGAATGCGCGCTGGCTCGCCCATCTCGGCGATAAAGCCTACGACTTCGCGATCCAGATGAATCGCTTCGTCAACTTCTTCCGCCGCATGTTCGGCGTGCCCTATTGGTCGCTGTCGCAATGGGCCAAGCAGAAGGTCAAGAACGCCGTCAACTATATCGGCGCGTTCGAGCAGGCGCTCTCCGCCGAAGCGCGACGCCATGACGCTGATGGCGTGATCTGCGGCCACATCCACTACGCCGTGATCCGCGACGAGAACGGCATCCGCTACATGAATTGCGGCGACTGGGTCGAGAGCTGCACCGCGCTGGTCGAGCACGACGACGGCCATTTCGAGATCATCACCTGGGCGGATCATTTGCAGAAGCCGGCGCAAGTTCCGCAGGTGGCAGCAAGGGCAGCCTGATGCGCATCCTGGTCGCGACCGACGCCTGGCACCCGCAAGTCAACGGTGTGGTTCGGACGCTGACCAAGCTCGCTGAGGCCGCCAAGGGGATTCGCGTCGAAGGTGCTGGCGTCGAGTTCACGTTCCTGACGCCGCAATCGTTCCGCACGTTTGCGATGCCGAGCTATCGCGACGTGCGCCTGGCGATGCCCCGCCCGGCACGGATCGCGAAGCTGATCGAGGAAGCGCGGCCCGACAGCATCCACATCGCGACCGAAGGGCCGATCGGCCTGATGGTCCGCCGCTATTGCCGCCAGCGCAAGCTGCCGTTCACGACCAGCTTCCACACCCGCTTTCCCGAATATGTCCGCGCCCGCGTGCCGGTGCCGGGCTCGCTGATCTGGCGGGCGCTGCGCCGCTTCCACAGCGCCAGCAGCGCCGTGCTGGCGGCAACGCCGGCGCTTTCCCGCGAGCTGACCGACCGCGGCTTCGACAATGTCCTGCTGTGGCCGCGCGGCGTCGACACCGGCCTGTTCCATCCCCGCGCCATCGACCTCTGCCTGCCGGCCCCGGTGTTCCTGTCGGTCGGCCGCGTCGCCGTGGAGAAGAATCTCGAGGCGTTCCTCGACCTCGACCTGCCCGGCACCAAGGTGATCGTCGGCGACGGCCCGGCCCGCGCCTCGCTCGAGGAGGCCTATCCGGACGCGATTTTCCTCGGCGAGAAGCACGGCGAGGCGCTGGCGGAGATCTATGCGGCCGCCGACGTGTTCGTCTTCCCCAGCAAGACCGACACGTTCGGCCTGGTCCTGCTGGAGGCGCTCGCCAGCGGCCTGCCGGTTGCGGCCTTCCCGGTGAAGGGTCCCCGCGACGTGATCGGCGATGCGCCGGTCGGCGCTCTCGATCACGACCTGCGCAACGGCTGCTTCGCGGCGCTCGGCATCTCCCGGCAGGACTGCGTCGAATTCGCCGCCAACTACACCTGGGAGGCTTCCGCGAGGGCCTTCGTGGACAGCATTTTAGCGGTCGGCGCGGTGCTATCGGGCAGGAATGGGGCAGCGCCCGTTAGTTTCGTAGCCTGAAAGCCACGGTTCATCGCGCGGAGGTGTCTTGCCGGGCTCGCGGCTGCCGCGATAAAGTTCTGCCATGACCGAACAGCTCCTCCCGATCGGCCCTGCCGATATCGATGCCGCAGCGCGCGTGATCGCGCCCTTCGCCATCCGCACCCCGCTGTTGTCCTTTCCCGTGCTCAACGAGCGCGTCGGTGCCAAAGTGTTCCTGAAGCCGGAGATGCTCCAGCGCACCGGCTCCTTCAAGTTCCGCGGCGCCTTCAACAAGGTGTTCTCGATCCCGCAGGACAAGCGCGCCGGCGGCGTCGTCGCGTTCTCCTCCGGCAACCACGCCCAGGGCGTGGCGGCGGCGGCCAAGATTCTCGACATGCAGGCGACCATCGTGATGCCGGCGGATGCGCCGCTGTCCAAGCGCGAGCGCACCAAATCCTATGGCGCCGAGGTCGTGCTGTATGACCGCTACAATGACGACCGTGAGGCGATCTCCCGCGGCATCGCCGAGAAGCGCGGCGCGACGCTGGTCAAGCCGTATGACGATCCGTTCGTGATTGCGGGGCAGGGCACCGCCGGTCGCGAGATCGCCGAGGACATGGCAACGCTTGGCCTTGCCCCCGACATCGTGGTCGCCCCGGCCTCCGGCGGCGGCCTGATCGCGGGCGTCGCGACCGCGGTGAAGGCACGTTATCCGCAGGCCGAGATCGTCGTGGCCGAGCCCGAGGCGTTCGACGACCACGGCATTTCGCTGACCGCCGGCCATCGCGAGCCGCATCCGCCGGCCGGCCGCACCATCTGCGACGCACTGATGGCGCTGATCCCCGGTGAGATGACCTTTGCGATCAACAGCAAGCTGCTCGCGCGCGGCGTCACCGCCTCGGACAAGGAAGTCGGCGCGGCGGTTTCGTTCGCCTATCACGAGCTGAAGCTCGTGGTCGAGCCGGGCGGCGCGGTCGGCCTTGCCGCACTGCTGGCGGGACGTCTCGACGTTGCCGGCAAGAACGTCGTCATTGTGCTCTCCGGCGGCAATGTCGATGCGGATCTGTTTGCCGAGCTGGTGGCCTGAGAGAGGCTCTCCTGTGGCCCATCCTTCGAGACGCCCGCTTCGCGGGCTCCTCAGGATAAGGATGGAGTGCGTGGCGGCAGTCTCGACCGGCACCGATGCTGATTAGCCTCATCCTGAGGAGACCGCGAAGCGGTCGTCTCGAAGGACGAGGCGTGCGCTCAGGCCGTGCCAAAGGCACCGTGTCCCGTTCCCTCACATGAAGAAGGGGCAGAGCGTTTCCGCTCTGCCCCTTTGTCGTTGTGTCGCCGGCTGCAATCAGCGCATGAAGCCGCCGCGGTGGTTGTTGCCGCCGTTATTGCCCTGCGCCTGGTTCATCGACTGGCGGAAGTTGTTGCTGCTGTTGTTGACGATGCGGTTGGTCGGGTTGAACTGCGGGCGGCTGGTCTGGGGGGTGTTCTGGACCTGCACCTTGTTCACCAGGTTGTTGTTGAGCTTCACGATGCCGGTGTTGCCGTTGTTGACGCGGATCGGGTTGGTCTGCGTCTGGATGACCGGCTTGGTGTCGACAGTCGTGCCGCCCTTGCCGACGTTCACCGGCATGCTCACGATCTTGCCAGGGGTGCCGTTCGTCGCGCCATTCGTAGCACTATTGGTCTTGCCGTTCGTCGTACCGCCAATGTTGTTGCCATTCTGGTTGTTGGTCGCGGGCAGGGTCACGATCTTGCCGATGCCGCCGTTGGTCGTGTTGGTCGGCGCGGGCAGGGTGACGATCTTGCCCGGGGTCTGCGAGGGCGTCCCATTCTGCGGGTTCGGCTGGACGTTGCCCGCCGGCAGGTTGACGATCTGGCCGCCATTGCCGAGCTTGCCGATCAAATTGCTGTCGACCGGCTTCTGCACGACCGGCAGGTTGCCGTTGACTTGCGAACCACCATTACCCTGCTGCATCAGCGGCATGTATTTGGGCTGGCCGAGATTGCCGATCTTGAAGGTCGGGTTGATGGTCTGCGGCGCCAGGAACTTGGTGGCCTGCATCAGGGGGATCAGCTTCGGCTGAGCCTCGAGCTTCAGCGCGGATTGCGCATAGGGGCTGTTGCCGTAGCTGTCGTAGAAGGTCTTGTAGCCGATCGGCGAGTTCGCCAGCACCGCCTTGTGCCAGGCCTGCGAGATCAGCAGGTTGTTGAGCAGCCAGCGGATGTGGTCGCACAGCGGGTCGTGCGGGTACATCTGGATGAACTCCTGATAGTACTCCGGCCGTCCCTCCGACACGACATAGTCATAGGCCTGGCGGGTCGAGCGGCTCGGCAGGTTGGAGGCCATCTGCACCACGGGCGTGTTCACCGGGGCGCGGTTGGCGGCCACAGCGGTGTCGCCGAAGAAGGTGAAGTCCGAGGTCAGCGACGAGCTCTCCCACGGGATCTGCGCGCCGCTGGTGGTCTGGTTGACCTCGAGGCGCACCCGCTTGAACAGCTGCTCGATCGGCACGTTGGGCTCGCGCGCGACGTTCAGGAACGCCTGGGTGTAAGGGCTGTGGCCGTTGGTGCCGTCGAGCGCTTCGGCGCCCGGTGCGGTCGAATAGCCGACGATCGAGCCGTTCGGCGCATCGACGATGGCAAGGCCGCGGCCGGCGTCATTCACGTTCGGGAACGGGTTGTTGCGGCAGGCGTCGAGGATGACGATGCGCATGCGGCTCGGGATCGTCTCCAGCGTCGACATCACGTCGACGAGGCGCACCGAGTTGTTGACGAGCTCGGTCTGGCTCGAAACCTTGGCATCGACGGGAACGAGATAGTTCTCGCCGGCGAGCTGCACGCCGTGACCGGCGTAATAGACCATCGCCACCGTGTTCGGGCCGCGGGCCGAAACCTTCGCGGAAAAGTCCTGCACCACGCGGAGCATGTCGTTCTGGCTCAGATCGGTCGCGGCGACCACCTCGAAGCCGGCCGAGTTCAGGAACTGCGCCATCGACTGCGCGTCGTTGTCGGGGTTTTCGAGCTGCGGCGCGTTCTGGTAGTTCGAATTGCCGATCACCAGCGCCACCCGCTGCTCCGGCCCTTGCAGGGCGGTCGGAGCCGGCGCGACCGGGGCGACTTGCGCGGAAACAGGGCCGCAGGCGAAGCCGAACAGGCTTCCCACGAGGCCCGCCGTCATCAGGAAAGGTTTTAGGCGGAACATGGCGTGCTCCTCTGGCACTGATCTCGATGCGAGATTGGTTGCGAGGGAGCCTGGCCCCGTTCGAGCCGGGGGTCCGTGATCGCGATCACCATGCTACCGTGCGTGATCTGAATCACGCTCGGAACCTGCTATGATGAAGGGCCGGTTTCGCCGGCCAATGACATGCCCAGGGGAAGTGCCGTTACATGCTGAAATCGATCGATCCGATCCTGACGCCCGATCTGCTCTGGCTGCTGGCCTCGATGGGCCACGGCGACGACCTCGTCTTCGTCGATGCCAATCATCCGGCCGCCCGCATCGCGCAGAGCACGACATCGCAGCGCCTGATCCAGCTCCCGGGCATGCCCATGGAGACGGCTATGCGCGCCATCATGTCGGTCTACCCGCTCGACGATTTCGATCCGGATCCGGTGCGCGTGATGGCGCCGGTCGACGATCCCGACCGCGTGCCGGATGTGCAGCGCGCGGTGCTGGCGGAGATCGAACGTGCCGTTGGCGGCGCGGTTACACCCGGCAAGCTCTCGCGGCCGGACTTTTATCGCGCGGCGGCGGCGGGCTTCGGTGTCGTGCAGGTCGGCGACAACAGGGGTTACGGCTGCTTCCTGATCCGCAAGGGCGTGCTCTAAAGCGCGATGAGGTCAGGATGAATCGTCGTCGCGCTTCAGGTTGTTGTTTGAGCATGATCCTCTCGGAAAACCGCTGCGCACTTTTCCGGATCATGCTCTAGCCGCGACCGACGAGATGGGCCGCCGATCGCCAGGCGTGCTGCGACAGGGCTTCGAGGTTTCGCACCGTTTCGACGCGGAGCAGGGCCGCATCGGCGGTGAGGGATCCATTGGCAATCGCGCCAAGCGTCGCGCTGCGATGAGTGCGCAGCACGTCAGCAAGCTGTGTCGTGGCACGCGCGAGCGCTGCAATGGCTTCATCAGGCGGGTCGGCGCGCGGGCCTGCCATGGCGTCGCCTTCGGGCGAGGCGGGTGAGGCGTGCGGCGATGCGCCGGTGGGCGATGGCGCCGCCACGCCGCGCGCGATCGCGGCCGCGCTTCGCATCACGTCTGCGCAAAGGGCGCCGGCGCGGATGTCCTCCGGCGCGGCTGCGACCGAACCGACAGTGTATGCGCCGCTTGCGAGGTCGGCCAGCCGGGACGCATGGTCAAGCGCGTGCAAAGTGCTCGTGAGGCGCCGCTGCTCGTCGTCGGTGTCGGGCGGTCCGGCGACGTCCGACAGGAACACTTGTGCCTGGCGCACGGCATCGGCCGCCTCCTGCACGGTGACGGCGTCCTTTCCGAGACGAACGGAGCCGGCGCGGCCGGCCAGTTGCGCCTCGACCGAGCCGCACACGACCACGAGCACGCGTGCGATCGTCCGCCGTACCGCCTCCACTGCGACGATCGGGGTCTCGAGCGCCGGCGGATCGAGACACCGCGTCAGCGCCGAGCCGCGCTCGGGCAGGATCCGTTCGACCAGCCGCGTGAACCGGTCGATCAGCGGCAGCAGCACCGCGACGCCGACGACATTGAACGCTGTGTGGTAGCCGGCCAGCAGCGTGACGCCGTCGATCGTGTGCGAGGCGCGCAACAGCAAAGGCGTTACGATGGGAAAAGCCACCAGCGCGATGAGCGCGGCAATCAGCTTGAACAGGATGTAAGCAATCGCGAGCCGCTTGGCGGTGGCGCTCGCGCCGATCGCGGCGAGTGCGGAGCTCGTCGCCGTTCCGACGTTCTGGCCGATGATCAGCGCGCAGGCCTGGTCCAGCCCGATCGCGCCTGCGAAATAGCCGGACAGGGTCACGGCGATCGCGGCCGTCGACGATTGCATCAGCGCGGTCATGACCAACCCGGTCACGACCAGTGCCAGCAGGCCGAACAGGCCCGACGACCATGACACGCCGGGACTGCCGAGGACCGCCGGCAGGTCCGCGGGGTGCATGCGTTCCGCCAGCCCACCCATGCCCTGCTGCAGGGTCGTCAGGCCGAACAGCACGAGGCCGAAGCCTGCGAGCGCGGCGCCCGCGCCGGAAATCCGTCCCTTGCCGAGCAGCCTGATCAGCGCGCCGACGAAGATCATCGGCAGTGCTGCCGCGGTGAGCGAGACCCGGACACCGATCAGCGCGACCAGCCAGCCGGTTCCGGTGGTGCCGATATTCGCGCCGAAGACGAGGCTCAGACCTTGCTGGAACGTCAGCAGGCCGGCGCTGACCAGACCAATCGTTGTCATGGTCGTCGCGCTGGAGGATTGCACCAGCAGCGTGACGACGGCTCCCCAGAACGAGCCGAGCAGCGGCGTCGAGGCCGCCTTGCCGAGCACGGCGCGCAGCGCGGAGCCGGCCAGCGTCTTCAGGCCGTCCGTCATCACGGTCATGCCGAGCAGGAACAGGCCGACGCCGCCAAGTGTCGAGATTGCCGTGGACATGCACGCGCTCCTCGCGACAAAGCACCACGAATAGCGAAGCCGACATTACAGCAATGAGGCGCTGATGGGGCGGGTCAAATGTTGCGCAGGATTGCGGGTCTTCCCCCGCTAAGGACGCGCGTGATCAGCCACCGGAATTCGTCAGATCGGAAGGCCATCCGATCCGGACGAGAAGAGCGTCGGGACCGTTGAGGCCCACCTCATACATGCCCCATTCCCGGTGGCGCAGCACGCCACCGGGGCGGATGATCAGATCGTCCACGCGCGCGGCAATGGCATCGACATCGGGTGTGCGAATGAAGACGCCGAAGGGATTGTGCTCGGGCACCCGCCACGGGTCATCGCCGGCTTGCGTGAGATGCACCTCGCATCCCCACCCCCGCATGATGACGTAATTGGCGTCGCCGCCCGCACGCTGAAAACCGAGGCGCTCCCAGAACGGAATCGCAGCGGCAAGGTCGTTGCTCGGAATGATGGCGAATGCGCCGATGAGCGGGGTTTCAGACATTCTCACCTTCCGGAATGTGCAGATTGGCGGCGCTGCTCTCGTGCAGTGTTTTACGAAGATTATCCGGAGGTGCCTTCGAGGCGAAGCGGCGAAACGTCCCGCACTCGAATTTGAATGGCCTTCTCGCACGCGATTCTCTATGGTCGATCCATGTCTCGCCTTATGTGTCTCTTCTTTGCTGTCATCCTGTCGCTGCTGCCCGCCACCGCACCAGCGCAGTCCGTCAAGAAACAGCCCAAACAAGCCTGGCATGGCTACGGCTTCCTGCCGGGCTATCGTCAGCCGCTGAGCAACAGCATTCCGCTCTACAAGCAGAAGGATGCGATGCGACGTCTGGCGCGCAACGACCGGCGTCATTGGTACATCGATCCGGTCCCGCAATATTATGGCTGGGACGGCGAGTGGCGTTATTTCGGCCGGCCCGGTTTCGGCGGCGGCCGCTACAATGGCGGCAGCTTTGGTCCGTGCTGGACGCGGACGCCGATCGGACCGATCTGGAATTGCGGCTGATCGGCCGCGGCTTGCCTCGCGGAAGGCCTCGCTCGACGGATTTCAACCGTAACCGAACCCGGTTCGTCTGAAACCAAACCGTCTTCTCGGTGCCTTAGCTCTCATCCGTACCTTTTCGGATGGAGTTGCCAGCATGCTTTCTCGGTTCAAGGACAAGGTCGTCATCATCACTGGCGCCGGCAGCGGCATCGGCGCGGCGGCAGCCAGGCGCTTTCACGCCGAAGGCGCATTGGTCGTGCTCAACGGACGCCGCGAGTTCAAATTGACCGAGGTCGGCGCAACGCTGGGCTCCGACCGC
Organism: Bradyrhizobium sp. 18BD; assembly: GCF_054185225.1. Classification (NCBI taxonomy): domain Bacteria; kingdom Pseudomonadati; phylum Pseudomonadota; class Alphaproteobacteria; order Hyphomicrobiales; family Nitrobacteraceae; genus Bradyrhizobium; species Bradyrhizobium sp. 18BD. The sequence continues at coordinate 16,291 of NZ_JAVAYL010000031.1, forward strand.
TGCATGATCCGACCCGACGTCTCGATCGCCACAGATGTCGATGGCCTCGTCGCCGATGTGGTCAGGCAGACGGGCAGGATCGACGTCCTCGTCAATAATGCGGGAACGGGGATCATCGGAGATTTCGTGAATGCGCCGGTCCAGAACTGGCGCGATCAATTCGCGGTCAACGTCGACGGTGTCTTCAACATGATGCGCGCCGCGCTTCCGCACCTGATCAAATGTCGCGGTTCGATCATCAACGTGTCGTCCCTCAGCGGGCTCGGCGGTGATGTGGGCCTCAGTTTCTACAACGCCACCAAGGGCGCCGTCAGCAATCTCACGCGCAGCCTCGCGCGCGAATTCGGCCCGAAAGGCGTGCGCATCAATGCGGTCTGTCCGTCATTGACCCTCACCGACCTGACGATGCCGATCGCCGAGCAATATCCGGAATTGCTCGCAAGATTGGTGGAACGTATCCCCTTGGGGCGCGCAGCCCAGTCCGAGGAAATCGCAAGCGTCATCGCATTTCTCGCCAGCGACGACGCCAGCTTCGTGAATGGAGTGAACCTGCCCGTCGACGGCGGCATGGACGGATCGACCGGGCAGGCCTCGTTCTTGTAGGGGGGCTAGGGATTCCGTCATCCTGAGGTGCGAGGCATGGGACGCAACGCGTCCCATGCGGAGCCTCGAAGGATGAACGGCCCCGATGCAGCCGGGCCGTCGCCCTTCGAGGCTTGCTCAGCGGCGCTATGCGCCGCCGAGCGCGCACCTCAGGGTGACGGGGATGTAGTCCCGTCATTGCGAGGATCGAAGCGACGAAGCAATCCAGAATCTTTCCGCGGGGAGACTCTGGATTGCTTCGCTGCGCTCGCAATGACGATGTCCAGAGAGCGTACGCCCCTTACGAGAAGAATGCGATCTTCTCGGCCTGGGTCATGCGGCGGATCGGGGCGAGCGGGTCGTTCGCGGCGGCGCGGGGCTTTTGCAGCATGCCGCTGGCGAGGATGGTGGCGCCGAGCGAGGGCGCGGGCGCGGATGCGGGCAAAGGCGAGGGCATCGGCAGCGTTGCGGTTGGCGCTGCGCCAAATGTTGCCGTGGCGGCCATGGCCGGGGCGGGCTGTTCCATCACTTCGGCTGCGGCTTCCGCAATGGCGTCGGTGAGGCGCGCCAGCGAGTCCATCGCGATCGGTGCGTCCTCAGCGGGCTCTTCCACGACCCGGGCGACGACGGGCTGCGGCGCAACCGGCCCCAGCTCCGCTGCAGCAATCGGGGAGGCGACCTCGGCGGCCATCTGTTCCGGAGCAGCCGCTGCCATCTCGACCGGCTCGATGATCTCGTCGAACTCCGGATCGGGCGCGGCCATCTCCAGCGCGATGGCATCGAGAATGGCTTCGTCCTCGGCTTCCGCGGCGGCGTCGAGCGAGAATTCGTCGGTCACCTCCGCGAGGGCGACAGGTTCGGTGGCCGGCTCTTCAACGGAGACGTCTTCGCGCGCGCTTTCAGTCGTGGCATTGTCGAGCGCGGCGCTGCTTTCGGCAGCGATCTCGGGCGCGTCGGCTACGTCGATCGCCTGCTCGGCCATCGCGACCGCGTCGGCGGTCTCGACGGCCGCTTCGGGCTCTGGCGCCGGTGCGATGTCCTGCGGCGTCTCCGCAAAAGCCACGGGTGTTTCGCTCGCCATCGCGGGCTCGACGGGCGCAGCTTCCGCGGTGGGAGCTGGTGCTTCCTGAACCGGTGCCGGAGCGGGACGCTCCGCCTGCGGCGTTGCGTCGCCGGCGGTCTGGTCGATCCGATCCTTGAGCAGATCGAATGCGGCCTTGAGCTCGACGCGGGGGTCGATGGTCGAAATCTGTCCGCAGGCGGCCTCGATCGAGGCAAGCTGCGAATCAATCAGGTCGCAGATCCGCCCGTCGGCACCGATCTCGCGCCAGCGCCAGGAGATCTCCTTGATGATGCGCACGCCGCGCGGGATCGGGGCAAGGCTCGCCTCGATCGCCGAAGGATCGAACGCCGCGATCGCGATGGTCTCGGCCTCGCGGATGGCGCGGCGGATCTCGATCAGCGCCTCCGGCAGGCGGTCCTCGACGACGGGTTGTCGCTGTGCCGCAAGGGCTTCTTCGATTTTCGCGACCGCATCGAGCACCATGCTTGTGTCGGCATTGCGGTTGCGCTTGGCATATTCGCCGAGGAACCAGCGGCCGCGCGCGGTCTCCATGAAGGCTTCGCGGATCGCGTCGTAATCCTGCTCGTTCGGCTCGGCCGCGCGGGCAGACATGGGCGAGAGGGCGAATGCTTCGTTGGCCATGACAATCTCGTCGCGCAAATCAGTGCGCGTTACAGTAACGATCACCACGATATCGACCGAATCGCAATTGGTTTGATGAAGACCGAATCACAAATCCCCATCGCGACGTCAGTGAAGCGGCGATTCGCCGTGAGCCTGGCGCTGTTCTATTCGGCGGTGTTCGCGGTGTCGGGCACGCATCTGCCGTTCTTTCCCGTCTGGCTGAAGGCGATCGGCATCGACGCAGGCTGGATCGGCCTCATCAACGCGCTGCCGGCGATCACGCGCTTCACCACGCTGCCGCAGATCACCGCCTTTGCCGAGAAGCGCCATGCCATTCGCGCCGGCATGATGCTATCGGTGCTGGCCACGGCGATCGGGTTCACGGCCGTCGGCCTGCAGCATCAGCCGCTAGCGCTGTTCCTGATCTACGCGCTGACCTGCGTGATGTGGACGCCGACGACGCCGCTGACCGATGCCTATGCGCTGCGCGGTGTTGCGCGCTACGGGCTCGACTACGGCCCGTTGCGGCTGTGGGGCTCGGCGGCCTTCGCCGCGGGCTCGCTCGCCTGCGGCTATCTCGTTGATGTCATCGCGGCGCGCGATCTGATCTGGGTGATCGTCGCCTGGGCCGTGATTGCGGTGCTCGCCAGCCTGCTGCTGCAGCCGCTCGAGGATGTCAGGCGCAAGACCGCCGAGACGCACACCGGCAAGGCGCTGCTGCGCGACGTCGGCTTCTGGGCCGTGATCGCTTCGGCCGCGCTGATCCAGGGCAGCCACGTCGCCTATTACACGTTCTCGGCCATCAACTGGCAGCTCCACGGCCTCGGCGGGCTGACGATCGCGGGGCTGTGGACGCTGGGCGTGATCGCCGAGATCGTCGTGTTCGCGCTGTCGCCGCGCTTTTCGATGCATCCGTCGACGATGATCACGATCGGGGGCTTAAGCGCCGTGGTGCGCTGGATCGTCACCGCCAACGAGCCGCCGCTCGCGCTGCTCGCGATCGTGCAGCTCGGCCATGGCCTCACGTTTGGGATGACCATCGTCGGCACGATGAATCTGCTGGTGCAGCGCGTGCCCTCGCACCAGATCGCACGAGGGCAGGGCTACTACGCCGCCTGCAACGGTCTGCTCGGCGCGGCGACCTCGATCGCCTCAGGCGCGATCTACGCCCGCATCGGCGACAACCTCTATTACGTCATGGCCGCGATGGCCGCCGCCGGTGCGCTTCTCATCTGGTCGGCGCGGCACCGGCTGATCGCTCAGCCCCAGAGCAAGGCGTCCGGCGGATAGACCAGGCTGCCGTCGTAGCGCAGGGCGTGATCGCGATCGCGCGCCAGCAGCAATGGGCCGTCGAGATCGACGAAGCGCGCCTGCGTCGTCACCAGCATCGCGGGCGCCATCGACAGCGAGGTTGCGACCATGCAGCCGATCATGATCTCGAAGTCGAGCGCCCGCGCCGCATCGGCCATTGCGAGCGCCTCGGTGAGGCCGCCGGTCTTGTCCAGCTTGATGTTCACGGCGTCGTAGCGTGCGCGCAGCGGCGCGAGCGAGCCGCGGTCATGCACGCTCTCGTCGGCGCAGACCATCAGCGGCCGCGTGATCCGCGCCAGCGCGTCGTCCTTGCCGGCCGGCAGCGGCTGCTCGACCAGGGTGACGCCGACGGCGTCGCAGGCGGCAAGGTTCTGCTCCAGATTGGCCTCGGTCCAGGACTCGTTGGCGTCCACGATCAGCTCGGACTCGGGGGCGGCCTTGCGGACGGCTGCGATCCGCGCGGCATCGCCGTCGCCGCCGAGCTTGATCTTGAGCAGGGGCCGGTGCGCCGCCTTGGCGGTCGCCGCCGCCATGGTCTCGGGGGTGCCTAACGAGATCGTGTAGGCCGTGGTGCGCTCGCCGGGGATCGGCCGGTCGAGCAGGCTCCAGGCCCGCAGGCCGGCCGCCTTGGCCTCCAGGTCGATCAGAGCGCAATCCAGCGCGTTGCGGGCCGCACCGGGCGGCATGGCGGTTTGCAGGGCCTGCCGGGTGAGACCGCCGGCCACGGCCGCCTGCATCGCCTCGATGGCGGCCAAGGTCGCCTCGGGCGTCTCGCCGTAGCGGGGATAGGGTACGCATTCGCCGCGGCCGATGAGGCCGTTTTGGCTCACTTCGGCCACGACCGTGACCGCCTCGGTCTTGGCGCCCCGGCTGATCGTGAAACTTCCGGCGATGGGAAAGCGCTCGATTCGCGCGGCGAGGGCGGGAACTTTGCTGGAAGTCATTTTGAACTCTGGCGAAATCTGAACCGGCTGGTTACCTCTAACAACTAACATTAACCAGTTGGGGATACCTTTTCCGGGTAAGGGCGCGTGCGCAACTATTTGATTTCCTCCGCCCCGCGACGGGAGCGGACATCTTGAGCGGCGATCCCAAGCTGGAACGGATTGCCAAGGGCAATGCGCTGGCTCTCTGCGCCACCGGAACCTGGACCGCGAGCTTCGCGCCGGCTCTGGAGCGCTTGGTGGCTGACGCCGAGAAGCTCGCCGGCAGCTCGCAAAGCATCTTCATCGACGTTTCCGAGGTCGGAAAGCTCGACACCTTTGGCGCCTGGCTGATCGAGCGGCTGCGCCGCAGCCTGACCCAGGGCGCCGTCGAGGCCCAGATCGCGGGTCTGTCCGCGAACTATTCGAGCCTCGTGGACGAGGTCCGCCGGGTCAAGGCGACGGCCGTGGTCGACAGCAGCACGATCACCATCAGCGGCATGCTGGAGCAGATCGGCCGCGCCGTGGCCGGCATCGCCGGAACCGTTGCGAGCCTCGTCGACATGCTCGGCGCGGTGCTGGCCGCCGGCGGGCGCGTGCTGATCCATCCGCGCTCGTTCCGCCTGACCTCGACCGTGCACCACATGGAGCAGGTCTGCTGGCGCGCGGTGCCGATCATCGTGCTGATCACCTTCCTGATCGGCTGCATCATCGCGCAACAAGGCATCTTCCATTTCCGCCGCTTCGGCGCCGACATCTTCGTCGTCGACATGCTCGGCGTGCTGGTGCTGCGCGAGATCGGCGTGCTCTTGGTCGCGATCATGGTCGCGGGCCGCTCGGGCAGCGCCTATACCGCCGAGCTCGGCTCGATGAAGATGCGCGAGGAGATCGACGCGCTGCGCACCATGGGTTTCGACCCGATCGAGGTGCTGGTGCTGCCGCGCATGCTGGCGCTGGTGCTGGCGCTGCCGATCCTCGCCTTCCTCGGCGCGATGGCGGCGCTCTATGGCGGCGGTCTCGTCGCGTGGCTCTATGGCGGCGTCGATCCCGAAGCGTTTCTGTTGCGCCTGCGCGATGCGATCTCGATCGACCATTTCATCGTCGGCATCGTCAAGGCGCCTGTCATGGCCGCCGTGATCGGCATCGTCGCCTGCGTCGAAGGGCTCGCGGTGCAGGGCAGCGCGGAATCGCTCGGGCAGCACACCACGGCCTCGGTGGTGAAGGGCATCTTCTTCGTCATCGTGATGGACGGCGTGTTCGCCATCTTCTTCGCCTCGATCGGGATGTGACGATGGCGCAGGAAGCTCACAGCGGGATCCAGGACCCCATCATCCGCGTCCGCGACATCACCGTGCAGTTCGGCGCGACGCGCGTGCTCGACGGCCTCAATCTCGACGTCAAGCGCGGCGAGATCCTCGGCTTCGTCGGCCCCTCGGGCGCCGGCAAGTCGGTGCTGACGCGCACCATCATCGGCCTGGTGCCGAAGGTCGCGGGCTCCATCGAGGTGTTCGGCGTCGATCTCGATTCCTCCAACAGCGCCGAGCGCCGCGGCGTCGAGCGCCGCTGGGGCGTGCTGTTCCAGCAGGGCGCGCTGTTCTCCTCGCTGACCGTGCGGCAGAACATCCAGTTTCCGATGCGCGAATATCTTCGCGTGTCGCAGCGGCTGATGGACGAGATCACCATGGCCAAGCTGACCATGGTCGGTCTCAAGCCCGAGGTTGCCGAGCGGTTTCCGTCGGAACTGTCGGGCGGCATGATCAAGCGCGTGGCGCTGGCGCGCGCGCTCTCGCTCGATCCGGACCTGGTATTCCTGGACGAGCCGACCTCGGGCCTCGACCCGATCGGCGCCGGCGATTTCGACGAGCTGGTGCGGACGCTGCAGCGTACTTTGGGGCTGACCGTTTTCATGGTAACCCACGATCTCGACAGCCTTTACACAGCATGTGACCGCATCGCCGTTTTAGGGAACGGTAAGATCATTGCGGCAGGGTCGATCGCCGACATGCAGGCCTCGCAGCATCCCTGGCTGAGGCAATATTTCCATGGCAAGCGCGCTCGCGCGGTGATGGGCTGAGGTGCCGGAGTAACCGATGGAAACGCGGGCAAATTACGTACTGATCGGATCGTTCACGCTGGCGGTGATCGCCGCGGCGATCGGCTTCGTGCTGTGGTTCCAGTCGCTGCACACCACCAAGCAGCGCAGCCCGTTGCGCGTCGTGTTCGAGGGGCCGGCGGCGGGCCTGCGCAATGGCGGCAGCGTCAACTTCAACGGTATCCGGGTGGGTGAGGTGGTCTCGGTGAAGCTCGACAACCCGCGGCGGGTTGTCGCACTAGCCATGATCGAGAACAACGCCCCGATCCGCAAGGACACGCTGGTCGGCCTCGAATTCCAGGGCCTCACCGGCGTTGCCGCGATCTCGCTGAAGGGCGGTGAGGAGGCGGCTCCCGCGCCGCCGCTCGACCAGGACGGCATCCCGACGCTGACGGCCGATCCCAACAAGCTGCAGGACGTCACCGAGGCGATCCGCGGCACGCTGCAGAACATCAACAAGATCGTCGCCGACAATCAGGAGTCGGTGAAGAACTCGCTGAAGAATCTGGAGACCTTCACCAACTCGCTGGCGCGCAACTCCGAGAAGATCGACGGCGTGATGGCCAAGGTCGACGGCGTGATGCTCAAGGCCGACAATCTCATGCTCGGCCTCAACACGCTGGCCGGCGGCAAGGACGGCGGCGAGCTGTTCCAGGCGGTGAAGTCGATCCGCGAGCTCGCCGACGATTTCGACAAGCGCTCCGGTGCGCTGATGGCCGACGGCCGCCGCACGCTCGGCGACATCAGCCGCGCCGTGAACAATTTTGACCGCAATCCGACCCGCGTCCTGTTCGGCGCCAGCAATAGCTCGCAAGCCGCCCCGCCGCCCGAGCCGCCGAGGGCGGCGCCTTCCGCGAGCGGCAGGCGGCAGTAGGCGGCAGCCGGTCTCTCCTCGTCATTGCGAGCCACCGGGTCCGCGCGAAGCGCGGCCCGATGACAGGCTCCGCGAAGCAATCCAGACTGTCTCAGCGGAGGCAGTCTGGATTGCTTCGTCGCTTCGCTCCTCGCAATGACGGTGTGGAGAGCGTGTTCGCTGTCTTCGTAGCCCGGATGGAGCGAAGCGCAATCCGGGATTCTTGGCTTGGCCCCCCGCATTCCGCTGCGCTCCATGCGGGCTACGACCGCGCCTCGCACCGACATCCCCAAAAACAAAACGGAGGCCGTGAGGCCTCCGTTTTCTATTCGTGTTGCGATCCGCGTCTTACCCGAGCCGGCCCGCCGCATGCGCGAGCAGGGTGTAGACCAGACCCGTCTCCGAGGTCAGGTGGCTGCGCAGCTCCTGCGGGCCGCGGCCGTCGCGGGCGACTTCGTCGAGCAGGCGCTCGAACTCGGCGACGTAGCGGTCGACCGTGCCCTTGAAGTTGCGGTCGGCGCGGTACTTGCGGGCGACCTCGTCAAAGGCCTTCTGACCGGCGGGCGTGTAGAGGCGCTTGGTGAAGGCCTTGTTCTCGCCGCGCTGGTAGCGGTCCCACATCTCGGCGGCGAGGTTGCGGTCCATCAGCCGGCCGATGTCGAGCGACAGCGACTCCAGCGGATTGCTGCTGGCCTGCGGGGCCTGCGGCTGCGGCGCGGGGGTCTGGCGGCTACGGGGAGCCTCACGGCCGTTCGGGGCGCCCTGGTTGGCGTCCGTACGGTTCAAGAGGTCCGACAGCCAGCCGTCGCGGCCCTGGTCGTTGCTGCTAGGTGCCACCGACGGCGCTTCGGTGCGGCGCGAGGGCGCGGGCATGCCGAGGTCCGGCGGCGGCAGCGTCGAGGCGCTTCCGGTGTCGCGCATGCGGGTCTCGGTGTTGCGCGCGCCGACGGCCGCCATCATCGGCTCTTCCTGGCGCTGGACGGCGACGGACGCGCGGCCGGTCGTGGAGACGTCGAGGCCACGGCCGTGCTGGGCCACGATGCGATTGAGCTCGGCGAGGGCCTCGATCTGGTCGACGATCACCTTGCGCATCTGCGCAGTGCTCTCGGCGGCCTCCTGCGGCATCTCGAGCACGCCGCGGCGCAGCTCGTTGCGGGTGGATTCGAGCTCGTTGTGCATCTCGAACGCCATCTGCTTCATGCTGGAGACGAGGTTGGTGAACTTCTCCGTCGACTGCTTGAACATCGCATCCGCTTCGTCCGTGGTGGTGCGGTAGATGTCGTGCATGGCTTCGATGGTCTGGCGGTGCTCCTCCTCGGAGGCCGCGCGCACCGCCTCGAACTGGCGGGTGATCGCGGCTGAGCCTGCGCCGGCGGTCTCCGCGACGACGCGGGCGATGTCGCGGGCACGCTCTTCGGCGGCAGCCAGCGATTCATCGAGCAGGCCGGTGAAGCGCGACAGCCGCTGGTCGAGATCGGTGGTGCGCAGGTCGATGGTGGTGACCAGCGATTCCAGCGCCGCCTTGCGCTCGGCGAGGGAGGCGGTGGTGTTCTTGTTGCTCTGCTCGACGACCTGCGCGGCATCGACCAGCGCCTTGCCGTGGGCGTCGAACTGGGTCGACAGCTCGCCGAGATCCTGCAGGGCCCGCGTGGTCTTCGTGTTGAAGACGTTGAGCTGGTCTTCCAGGTTCTGCGTCGCAGCGCCGTTGCGCGAGGTGACGTCGTTCATCGCCGAGACGAAGTCGGCGACGCGGGTCACCAGCGCACGCTCGAGCGAGTTGAGGTTGTCGTGCGCACCGGTCAGCACCTCCTGGAGGAGGATGTTGCCTTCGCGCAGACGCTCGAACAGGGCGACCGTGTCGGTGCGCAGGATCTTGCTGGTCTCCTGCATCTCGGTGACGGCCGCGATCGAGACCTGGCGCGACTGGTCGATCGCCGAGCGCGAGGCCTGCTCGAGGTCCTTGAGCGACTTGTTGACCGCGCCGGTCGCCATCTCGCTCGCCGCATTGATGGTGCGGGCGACTTCGGAGCCGTTACCCATCATGGTCTGCGAGAAGGCATGGCCGCGCGTCTCGATCGACTTCAGTGCGTCGGAAGTGACGCGGTCGATGTCGAGCGTGAGCTGGCTGGTCTTCGCGCCGATCGCATCGACCAACGCGCCGCGCTTGGCGTCGATCATGTTCGACAGACGCTCGGACTGCTGCTGCACATAGGTGACGATCTCGTCGGTCTTGCCGGTCATAGCCTGGCCGAAGCTGGAGCTGGCGGCGAGCACCGAACGCTCGACGTCGGCCGAGCTGGTCTTGACCCGCGAGCTCGCCTCGTTGGAGGCGGAGATCAGCGCGTTCTGGGCGTTGAGCGCGCTGGTCTGGATGTCGTTGGTCGCATTTGCGGTGGCCGAGCTCAGGGCGCGCTCGATCTCGGTCGAGATCGTGCGGATCTGGCTCGCGGCATCGGCCGAGGTCGAGGTCAGCGACGTCTGTGCCTCACGCGCGCTGCTGAGGATGGTCGAGGCGGTGTCGGCGCCGACCGCGGTCAGCGTGCGCTCGATGTCCGTGGTCAGCGACTTGATCTGGCTCGCCGCGTCGGTCGAGGCGGTGATCAGCGTGCCCTGGGCTTCGCGGACGCCGCTGGTGAGCGCCTCGATGGTGGCGCCGCCGGCAGTTGCCAGCGCGCGCTGCATCTCGGCCGCGAGCGAACGGACCTGGCTGGTCTGTTCGGCCGAGACCGCGAGCAGGGTGCTCTGGGCGTCGCGGGCGCTGGTGGTGATCGTCTCGGCAGTGGTCTGGCCGACCTGCGAGAGCGAGCGGTGCACTTCGGCCGCGAGCAACTTGACCTGGCTCGCCGCATCCGAGGACGCGTTGACGAGCGTGCTCTGGGCCTCGCGGGCGCCGGTCATGATGGTCTCGGCGGTCGACGTGCCGGCCATCGAGAGCGAACGCTGCACGTCCGAGGACAGCGCCTTGATCTGGTTGGCGGTCTCGGTCGAGGCCGCGATCAGCGCGCCCTGCGCATCGCGGGCACCGGCGGTGATCGATTCCGCCGTGGTGGTGCCGGCCAGCGACAGCGAGCGCTGCACGTCGGCGGTGAGCGTCTTGACGTGGTTGGCCGCGTCCGAGGACGCCGTGACCAGCGTGGTCTGCACCTCGCGGGCGCCCGCCAGGATCGAGGCGGCGGTCGCCGAACCGGCTGCGGACAGCGTGCGTTCGACGTCGGCCGCGAGCCCCTTGATCTGGTTGGAGGCATCGCCGGAGGCCGCGACCAGCGACGACTGCGCCTCGCGGGCGCTGGTCAGGATCGAGTTCGCGGCACCGGTGCCGACCGCGGTCAGCGCGCGCTCGACCTCGGCGGAGGTCATCTTGAGCTGGGCGTTGACGTCGGAGGAGACCGTCATCAGCGACTGCTGCGCGGTGCGCGCACCGGTCTGGATCGTCTCGCTGGTGTTGACCACGAGGTTGGTGAGCGAGCGCTCGGCGTCCTCGACATGCGAGCGGATCGCGGTCGAGATCATCTCGGCGCGGGACATCATGTCCTCGCTGGCCTGACGCCCGCTGCTCTCGATGCGGCCGGCGACGGCCTCGACGCGCGAGCCGAGCAGGTCCTCGAACTGCGCCACGCGCACGTCGATGTCGTTGGCGACCGAGCCGACCTTGGTCTCGATGGCCTGGTGGATGTCCTGGAAGCGCGCCGTGACCGTGTCGGTGAGGTGCGCGCTGCGGCCGTCGATGAGATCGGCGACGCCGGTGATGCGGCGGTCGACCGCCTCGATCGCCTGCGCGGTGCCGTCGGTGAGCGTCGAGGTCAGCAGCGTCAGGCGGGTATCGATCGACTGCACGGCCTGCTGGGCGCCGTTGGTCACGGCGGTCGACAGGTAGGTGAGGCGGGAGTCGATGGCTTCGAGCGCCTGCGTGGCGCCGCCCGTCAGCGTCGTCGTCAGATAGGTCAGCCGCGTATCGATCGACTGGATCGTCTGCGTGGCGCCGTCGTTCAGCGAGTTCGTGAGATGGTTGAGGCGCCCGTCGATCGTATCGATGGCCTGCGCTGCGCCGTCGGTGAGCGACGTCGTAAGGTGGCTGAGGCGGGACTCGATGGATTCAAGCGCCTGCGTCGCGCCACCCGTCAGCGTCGACGTCAGGTGGGTCAGGCGGGTATCGACCGACTGGATCGCCTGCGCGGCACCGTCGGTGAGCGACGTCGACAGCGAGTTGAGGCGGCCGTCGATGGTCTCCGTCACCGACTTGGCGCGGGTGTCGAACGACTCCTCGAGCGCAGCGATGCGGCCGACGAGCTGGTCGTCGAAGGTCTTGATGTGGCCCTCGATCGTGCTGTCGAGGCCGGCGATCTTGCCGTTCAGCGAGGCGTCGAAGTTGGAGACGCGTTCGCCGATCGTGGTCTCGAACTGAACGAGGCGCTGGTCGAGCACAGCGGTGATCTCGCCGCCGTTGGAGGTGAAGCGGGTGTCGAAATTATCGACATAGGTCTTCAGCGAGTCGTGAATGTCCTGCGTGCGCTGGCCCATGCGCTCGACGATCTCGCCGCCGAACGTCTTCACGGTGCGGTCGAACTCGGAGATGTGGCGGGTGATCAGCGCGCCCAGCGTACCGGAGTCGCGAGCGAACTTCTCGACCAGTTCGCTACCCTGGTTCTTCACCAGTTCGTCGAACGCGCTCATCTGCAGCGACAGCGAGTCATGCGCGGTCTCGGTCTGGGTCACCACCTTGGCGACGAGGGTGTTGACGGTGGCGTCGAGCGCTTCGCTGGCCTTGTCGCCGGAGGTCATGATCTGCGTGGCGAGCCGGTGGCCGGCGTCGTCGATCTTGGCGGAGATGTCGTTGGAGCGCAGCTCGAGCTCGAGCAGCAGCGAGTCCGACGAGTTCTTCAAGGAGTCGTGCACCTGCTCGGTGCGGTCGGAGATGCCGTCGACGATCGCCGAGGAACGCTGCTCGAACTCGCCGGTGATGCGGTCGATGCGCTCGTTCAGCATCTCGTGGACGCGGTCGGCGAGGTCGACGAACTCGTCGTGGACGTGGCCGGTCTTGAAGTTGAGGCTGGTGGTCAGCCGCTCGCTGGCATCGAGCACGGCGCGCGTGGTCTCGTTGCTGGCTTCCTCGAGGCGGTCGAGCAGATCGCCGCCGCGTTCGCCGAGCGCCAGGATCATGTTGTCGCCGGCATTGCTCAGCGCGCTGGTGATGTGGGCGCCGCGCTCTTCGAGAGCGCCGGTGATGGATTTTGCGACCTCGTCGACGCGCGAGGCGATCGCGTCCGAGATCAGCGCGATGTCGTGGCGCAGGTCGATCTGCACGCCGGAGATGGCGCTGCGGACCTGCTCGGCCTGGCCGACCAGGTTGTCGCGCTGATGCGCGATGTCCTGCAGCAGGGCGCGGATGCGCACTTCGTTGTCGCTGTAGGCGCGCTCCAGCGCGGCGACCTCGTTGGCGACCAGCGTCTCGAGTTCGCCGGCGCGCGCAATCGCGCGCTCGATGCCGTCGCCCATCGCCGCGACCTCGCGGCGGATGGCCTGGCCCACGGTGACCATGGAATCGGAAGCCGAGCCTTCCGGCTCGGAGAAGCGGATCGCGACCTGCGCCATGGCTTGCGCGACTGCGCTCATTTGCTGGCCGCGCCAGACGAGGCTCGCCAGGAAAAAGAACAGCATGATCGGGGCGAAGAACATCGTGACGAGGCCGGCAATGGCCAGCACGCCGCCACTCTGGCCCATCGCCGCCTGGATCGAGGGCAGGAAGCCGACCGTCAGCGCGGCGCACGCTGCGAGCCAGATGACGGTGAAGATTGTTGCGCCGGTATAGATGTTGCGGGAGGGGCGGCTCGTCTGCAACGTCTGCAGGAGCTGGCCGATGGTTGCACGGTCGTCGTTGGCGGCGCGGCGCGTCGCGCGCGGCTCCTCGCTCGTATCGAACACGGTGGCGCGCTCATTAGCGGCGGGGCGCGGCTCGAAGTCCGGTTCGTCGAAGATCGGGGGCGCGGGCGGTGCCACCGGGGGCGGCGTTTCGTTGCGCATCGAGGCGTTGCGGCTGGTATCGGCAGCCGTGTCGCTGATGTTGAGGGCTTCCTGGATCGCAGAAAGCGCAACTTCTGTGGGGTCTTTGACCTTTTTGGGAGTGTTGGCCATGATCAGTCCGAGCCCTCGTTACTTGTACGCGTCCCCCCGCGAGCCCTGCGCGCTACTCACGCAAGCCCACAGACCGGAACATGCCGCTTGCGCGGATCTCCGAGCCGTCCCCACCCGGACGGCTTGTCCGCTAATTTCCGCAACATCCTATTGGCAGAGTGTCGCGAATGAAATGCCTGCGATTAAGACAATCTTAATCATCGTTAACAGGATCGCGGCCTAACGCCTTAGCAATAAATGTAATTCTCCACCGAACCCGGCCGATTGCGGCAACTTTTCGTCAATAAACGGGCGGATTTGCGTAAAACGGCCCAAACAATTCGTTAACCATTTCCATGCTTGGGTGGGGGAACCTGACCGCCGGACCGGCGGCCAATGCGCGATGCCGGGGCCTGCGCCATGACGCCTGAAATGCAACGGATGGACTGGATGCCCTCGCCCCCGCTTGCGCCCATCGACAGCCCGCTCGATCTCGACCACCTCTCCCGGATGACGTTCGGCGACGCCGAGCTCGAACAGGAAGTGCTGGCGATGTTCGCCGAGCAGGCCGTCCGCCTGCTCGCGGCGATGACCGCGCTGCCGGCCGAGACCGGCGCGCTCGCGCACAAGCTCAAGGGCTCGGCCCGCGGGATCGGCGCCTTTGCCGTCGCCGATGCGGCCGCCAGCCTCGAGACGGCGATCCGGACCGGCCACAACGGACCGCATGCGCTGGCCGCGCTGAAAGAGGCGGTGGCCGAGGTCCGTGCCGCGATCGCGACTATCCTGAAACACTAGGCCTGCGGACCCCGCGAAAATGCGGGCGCTAGCCGGTTGTTTTGACGCGTTTTCTTCGCGCGAACCCGGGTCCATCTGGCATCAAAACGCTATGGCGCCGGGCGGACCGACCCGTTATAGGACAGCCCAGACCCTCCTTTAGTCCTAACCAGCACCGCGGCAGCACGAGCACACATGGCCAAGATTCACTTTGTCGACCACAAGGGCGAAACCCGCACGGTGGAAATCGAGAACGGCGCAACCGTGATGGAAGCCGCCATCCGCAACAGCATTCCCGGCATCGAAGCCGAATGCGGCGGCGCCTGTGCCTGCGCGACCTGCCACGTGTATGTCGACGAGGCCTGGCGCGAGAAGGTCGGCAGCCCGACGCCGATGGAAGAAGACATGCTCGACTTCGGCTTCGACGTGCGCCCGAACTCGCGCCTGTCCTGCCAGATCAAGGTTTCCGACGAGCTCGACGGTCTCGTCGTGGCGACGCCTGAGCGCCAGGCCTGATCCTCAAAGCCTGATCTTCAAGGCCTGGTCTTCCAGGCCTGATCCATTTTACGATGCGCCCGGCGGCGCGACCTCGATGCCGCGCTTGTGCCAGGGCCTGAATTTCTCGATCACCTCTGCGGTCAGCGGTGCCGGCCGTCGTGTCGCCTCGTCGAGCAAGACGCCGACCGACGTCGCCGAGGCAATGCACGTCCCATTCGAAAACACGACCTGCTCGAACGTCACCGAGGTCCGTCCGAATTTCACCACGCCGAGGCCGAGCTCGATCGTGTTCGGCCAGTGCAGCTCGGCGCGGAAATGCATGTCGAGCCGCACCATGATCCAGGCCAGCCCCGGCGGGGTCAGCCCGTATTCGGGAAGCTTCATCAGCGTAACACGGCCGGTCTCGAAATAGGTGGCGTAGACCGCGTTGTTGACGTGCTGGTTCGGATCGAGATCGCCGAAGCGGACATTGTCGCTGAGGCGAAAAGGGAAGTCCTCAAGGCGCGGCGTCGTGTCGAGGCGGCTTGGTGCGTTCACCGATTGATCTCCGTCATATCTTTTCTCGTTACAGCTCAGTTATCCTGACCCGGCAAGTGGGCGCGGCCGCGGGGCGCTACCGCTTTTATGCCTTCCCTGATCCATCCCCGTTGGCTAGACAGGCAGGGTCACCTCTGCCCACCGGGCGCCGTCCAACCGATAACGATCGATAAAGAGACGACATGAGCGACGTGATCAAAACCGATGTGCTGATTATTGGCGCGGGCCCGTGCGGCCTGTTCGCCGCCTTCGAGCTCGGCCTTCTCGACATGAAGGCGCATTTCGTTGACATCCTCGACAAGGTCGGCGGCCAGTGCGCCGAGCTCTATCCGGAGAAGCCGATCTACGACATTCCCGGCATTCCGCAGGTGTCGGGCCAGGGCCTCACCGACGCGCTGATGGAGCAGATCAAGCCGTTCCATCCGACCTTCCATCTCGGCGAGATGGTGGAGACGGTGGAGAAGATCGGCGATCCCGCGTTCCGCTGCACCACCGATACCGGCAAGGTGTTCGAGTGCAAGGTTGTGGTGATCGCGGCCGGCGGCGGCTCGTTCCAGCCCAAGCGTCCGCCGGTGCCGGGGATCGAAGCCTATGAAGGCACCTCGGTGCACTACGCCGTGCGCAAGATGGAGACGTTCCGCGACAAGAACGTGCTGATCGTCGGCGGCGGCGATTCCGCGCTCGACTGGACGCTCAATCTGCATCCGCTGGCGAAGCGCATCACGCTCTTGCACCGTCGCGACGATTTCCGCGCCGCGCCCCACAGCGTCGAGCAGATGCGCGCGCTGGTCGCCGACGGCAAGATGGATCTGCGGCTCGGCCAGGTCACCGCGCTCGCAGGCGCCGACGGCCAGCTCACCGGCGCCACCGTGAAGGGCAATGACAACAACGTCAGCGACATTGCCTGCGATACCATGCTGCCGTTCTTCGGCCTGACCATGAAGCTCGGCCCGGTCGCGAACTGGGGCATCGCGCTGGAGAACAATCTGGTGCCAGTCGAGACGTCAGCGTTCGAGACCAACGTATCAGGCATCTTCGCCATCGGCGACATCAACACCTATCCGGGCAAGATCAAGCTGATCCTGTGCGGCTTCCACGAGGGCGCGCTGATGTCGCAAAAAGCCCATCGTTACGTCTATCCCGAGAAGCGGCTCGTGTTCCAGTACACGACCTCGTCCTCCAGCCTGCAAAAGAAGCTCGGTGTCAACTGACGGCGAGGGGGCGGCAAGGCGCTGCGCCATGTTTCTGGTGCTGGAACCGTTCGCGAAATCGCCGTAGTCTGCGGCCATTCCAGTTTTGGCTTTGGCAAGGCGATTGGCTTAGCAAGGTGATCATGATGCGGAATCTCATTCGGCTGCTCTCGCTGCTCGCGCTCGCGCTGTCGATCGGTGCGGTGAGCCCGGCTGCGGCGCAAGCCCCGGCTGCGACGTCGGCCCAGCCAACCGCCGCAGGGCTCTGGCAGAAGGTCGAGGACGGCAAGACCGTCGGCTGGTTCCTCTTCATCGACCACAACGGCATCTTCGAGGGCGTGATCGCAAAGACCTTTCCGCGCCCCGGCGACGATCCGAACGAGGTCTGCGCGAAATGCACCGACGATCGCAAGAACCAGCCGGTGCTCGGGCTCTCCTTCATTCGCGACATGAAGCGCGACGGCTTGAAGTATGACGGCGGCAACGTCGTCAATCCGCGCGACGGCAACATCTGGAAGGCCAAGATGACGGTGAGCCCGGATGGCCAGACCCTGACCATGCGCGGCTTCCTCGGCATCTCCCTGTTCGGCAAGGACGAGACCTGGACGCGCCTGCCGGATGCCAACATCGCGCAGGTCGATCCGGCGATCGTGGCGAAGTATCTGCCGCCGCAAGCAACCGCGGCGACCAAGCCGGCGCCCGCGCCCGCGAAGAAGGGCGGCGCGATGATGGCGCCGGCGCCGAAGCAGTAGGCTGCTTTCGCGGTCTCGGCGTCGTCTTGGTGAGCGCCGGAGATGCCGGCGAAGCCTGACCTTCCATCCTCTCTCGCGAAACGTCGTCCCGTCCTCCTGCGGTGCGAGGCCCGCGATGCGAATGCATCGTGGACCGAGCCTCGAAGGATGCAGGGCCCAGATGCAGCCGGGCCGTCGCCCTTCGAGGCTCGCTCAGCGGCGCATCGGCGCCGCTCGCTCGCGCCTCAGGGTGACGGGACGACTTCGATTGCGAGGCCGGCCCGCAAGTGCCCCGCATGAGCGAAGCGATATGCGGGACCGTTGTTTCCGGGTGTCGCTGCGCTCACCCGGGCTACGGAAACGTCACTACGTCTTCGCCTTCCTGCACGGCGCATAGAAAGTGCCGTTGCCGGCGACGACGCGCTCGAGGCATTGCCGGGGATCGGTGATGTCGCCGTCGACCTGGAAATAATAGGCCTGCGATCCCAGGCTCAGGACGTAATGTCCCGGCGGAAGCTCGAGTTCCGAATCTCCGGAATGGAGTTCATACATCTCGGCCTTGCCCGGAATCGGCGAGATCCGGAGCGGGTAGGTGAAGTTGCGGATCACGCCGACATCATCTCCGCCCCCCGTCGCCTTGGCTGCAGCGTCGGTCGAAAATTCCTTGACCTTCGCGACAACGCGAACCTCGACGCGCTCGGGGATCACGTTTGAGATGTCGCGGCGAAACACGATGAACTTGACGCGGCCGTTCGGCAGATGCGGCTTGTCGGGTTTCTTGAACTCCGGCGAGATCGCGATCCGCATGTCCGGCGCCATCACGGCGATCGCAGTCAGCTCCGCCAGCGACTTGTCGTCGATCAGGGCGTAGATGCCGTAGTCGGAGGGAAGCACGCGCGCTGGAGGTGGCGGGACGGATGGCACCATTTCCGGCTTGGCAACCGCGATCGTCGTCTCCGGCCTGGGCGCGACCTGCGCGATATCGGGGGCCTGCGACGCAATCTGCCGGCGCAGCGCAGCGATGTTGTCACGCTGCGAGACGATCAGGATGACGGCGCCGATTGCAAGGAGGATCGCTGCCGTCCGCTTGATGACCGGGAGAAGCGGGCTCGAGATCGTCGGCAGCTTGCCGCGCGGATTCCCGATCGCTGATGGCAAGACGGTCGCATCGCCGGGCACCAGCACACCGCCGGCCTCTTTGGGCGATGCGAGCTGCTGCGTCGGCAAGCGCTCCAGCGGCGCCTGTTCGCGCGAGAATTTCTCGACCTCGTCGATGGCGACCTCGAGGGCGCGCTTCATCTGGTCGATGTTCTTGGCGTCGGCGTAGGTGAACTGCTCCTGGAGCTTGTAGCGGGCAAGGTCATAGACCATCTGCCGCCTGGCCTCCGGGTCTTCCCTCACGGTGTCGAGCATGCGCGAGATCACGAGCGCAAATTGCACCTGGTTTGCGGGCAAGTCGGTCGGATCCTGCTGGCTGGGAAGCAGGTCTTTCGAATCGCTCATCGCGCCGACGGTCCGATGCCAGTCACGCCAACACCCAATTCTTCCATTCGAAACAGTCAGTTAAACGTTGCGGCGCGCGTCCGCGGCAGCTTGGTACACGTCCTGACGCAACAAGGAAAGCCTCCGAAACACGCGGCAAATCGCCGGCACGTCACACATGCGGCACGTTTACCCTGGCGAGGGGCGCCAGTAGTTCCCCGGAATGCACGTTGGCGCCCGATTTGCATAGCTGTCGCAAAGCAGCTGGGGGAACGAGTCGTCGGCGCCGCGCATGTCCCACTGCGCGGAGCGCGGGCGACGTGGTGTGCCCCCGCGATGACCATCTCGATCCGCGGGAAGACGCTATGAGACTTGCAAGACTGTGTGCAGCGACGCTGCTGGGGCTGACGGCGCTGCTGGCGACATCGGCGCTGGCGCGCGACGACGGGCGCTACGCCAACTCGCCGCTAAAACCCTGGTTCGAAAGCCTGCACAGCGAATATGGGCAATGCTGCTCGGACGCCGACGGCTATGTGGTTGCCGATGCCGACTGGGAGTCCGACAAGGGCCATTACCGCGTGCAGATCGACAATGAATGGGTCACCGTGCCCGATGGCGCCGTGATCACCGAGCCGAACAAGATCGGCCGCACCATGGTGTGGAAGCACTATATCGACGGTCACCCGCGCGTGCGCTGCTTCATGCCGGGCAGCATGACCTGAACACGTCGTTCCCTAAGCCAAGACGTGGATGGCCGGGACAAGCCCGGCCATGACGTTGTGATTGTTGTCGAGCGATGAAGGAAGCTTAGCGCGCTTCGCTCTCCGAACCCGCGCTGGCGAGCCGCTTCACGCGCGGCGACAGCACCGAGACTTGCGCGGGCGAGGCGGGCATGCCGGCAACGACCATTGCGGGCGCAGTCGACTGCTCCTCGACTCCGGCGCCGCCGAGCACCTGCACCTGCGTCATCGAGATCGGAAATGGCTTCACTTCGTAAGAGGGCAATTCGCCGGCGAACGCACTGGCCGAGCTCGCAATCATGGCACCGGCGATGGCAATCATTGAAAGAACGCGCATGGGGAAAATCTCCGTTGAATGTCGCAATCGGAGGTTTGGTCGCCGCGATGCCGCGACAGGTTCGCTTGTCTACGAACATTCGCCGGTCGCTCGCGGATATATTTGATTGCGTGAGGCGACCGGACGAAACGCAGAAGAAGCTTTCCGCGCCAATGTTTCCGAACGGTTTCGCGGGAGGGCTCGAAAGCGCCGCGCTAGTGCGTTTGCAGATCGAGCTGCGGTGATTTCGTCGCCGCTGTGGCTTCCGGAAAGCGCAGGCTCATCGTCGTGCCGCGGCTGGGCACGGAGGAGATGACGAGCTCGCCGCCATGCGCGGCCATGATCTCGCGGACGATCGACAGGCCGAGGCCGGCGCCGTCGCCCGCGCTGTTGCCGGTCTGGAAAGGTTCGAGCAGCCTGTGCTCGGCGCCGCCCGGCAGGCCCGCGCCGTCATCGTCAATCGAGATGCTGCCGTGCCTGAGCGTGGCGACGATGCGCCGCGCGCCACGGGCGTGGATGAGTGCGTTACCGACGAGATTGGCGAGCGCGCTGCGGACGGCGGCATCGACGCCCTGCACCAGGAACGGTCCCTCCTGCGCGCTCTCCAGCGCGAGCTCGATGCCGGCGTCCAGCGCTGAGGGGCCGAAATCGGCCAGCACATCCAGCGTGATCTCGGCAAGATCGATCGGCCGCTTCTCGATCGCGTGGTGTTGCAGCCGCGCGAGGTCGAGCATGGCGGAGACGAGCGAGGTGAGGCGGCGGACGTCCCGGACCAGCTCGGCCTTCAGGACCGGCTCGGGCACGTCGTCGATCTTCGCGCGCAGCAGGGTCAGCGGCGTACGGAGCTGATGGGCGGCATTGCCGAGGAAGCGGCGCTGCATCCGGATATAGGCGTCGATCTCGCCGAAGGCGCGGTTCAGCGCCTCGACCAGCGGCTTCAACTCGCGAGGGACTTCGGACAGGGAGATCAGACCTTGCGGTGCCGCGGGGTCGATTGCGAGCGCGCGAAGCGCCACCCGTTCGATACCGCGTGAGACGAAACGCGCGGCCAGCGCTGCGCCGACGGCAACGGTCGCGGCAAAGGCCAGCGCCAGCAGCGTGATCGAAAAGACGCTGCGGATGAGAAAGTTTCTTGCCATCCGGCCGAAACGGACTTGAGGCTCGCCGACCATCATCGCGAGCTGCAACGAACCTCTTTGCATGACGGCGAGGCAGAAGGTGCTCTTCTGGTCGAGCGTGTTGAAGACAGAGGAGCCGATCGGCCCGTGATAGGGAAACGCGAAGGGGAGCGCCGGCCGGCGTTCGCTGCCGTACTCGCTGACCATGTCGCCAGCGGACACGACGTACCAGAGATCAGGGCTATCCGCTTTCAGCTCTTCGAGTCCGGGCGTCGGGCGTACCGTCAGGGTCCGCCCTTCAATGATTGTGGCGCGGTCGAGAACGGCAGCCACAACCCGGCAAGCCCTGAACTCGCGCTCCTCCATCGGATAGCGCCAGATGAAGAGGCCAAGCATGATCAGGAAGATCGTCGTCGCGGCAATGCCGAGCGAGATTGCGAACGTCCGGGCGATTGACGTCATCGCTGGTTTGCCAGGCGCAGGATGTAGCCGATGCCGCGCATGCTACGGATCTCGACGTCGCCGCCGAGCTCGGCCAGCTTCTTCCTCAGGCGCGAGACCTGCGCTTCGAGCGTGTTGGATTCGATCTCGTCGTCGAAGCCGTAGATCTCCTCGATCAGGGCGGCGCGGGTGATGACGCGGTCGCGCCGCATCAGCAGCGCGCCGAGGATCAGCGCCTCGCGCCGCCGCAGCAGCACTTTGGTGTCGGCGACGACCGCCTCGTTGCTGCCGAGATGCAGCTCGACATTGCCGAGCGACAGCACGGACGGCGCGAGCAGCCGGGGCCGCCGCAGCACCGCGCGCACCCGTGCGATCAACTCCTGTGGCTCGAACGGTTTTCCGAGATAGTCGTCGGCGCCGCCGTTGAGGCCGTCGACGACGTCCTCCTTGGCATCCTTGGACGTCAGCATGATGATCGCGGGGCGGTCCGGCGACTGGCTCAGCGCTGCGACCACCTGCAGCGCATCGCCGTCGGGCAGCATGCGGTCGACGATGGCGAGATCATATTTGAAATTATCCAGCGCCAGGCGCGCGTCGGCGATCGAGCCGACCACGTCGACGACGCCGTGCAGTTGTCCGAGCAGGCGGCTGACATAGGCGCCGATCTGCGGTTCGTCTTCGATCACGAGGGAGCGCACGCGGGTCGTCCTTGACTCTGCTGGGGCAATAAAACCCTGACCTTGACGCTCTCTGGCCGAATTCCGGCGGTTCGGTTCGTGCGCGGGTTCCGTTTAAGGCAGCGAGCTTGGCGAATAAAAGGCAGGAACCAGCGGGCTGACCGGCATCGGCGGGCAAAGTTTTGGAGCCTGAGTGCGGCCGGGCAATGTTCGGGCAATGTTGGTCCGGCGGCGCACCTCCCGCGCGGAATGTCGCAGGCAGGCTTGCCCGTTGCAATCTTGGGGCAATTTTGCCGGACCACATGCTGGGCTCCGAACCACACCAATCGACTCGGCCAGCAAGGCCGATGGGGCCCCGTAATGAATGACTTTGACGAAGCCGCTCTCCGCCTCACGGTGCGTGCGCGGCGGACGACCGCTTGCCTTGCCGCACTCGGCGCAATCATGGCGACCGTGCAATCTGCATCGGCGCAGACTGCCTTCACGCTGCCCGCGCCGCCGTTCGAGGTGCCGATGCTGCCGTCTCCTTCCGGCAACTGGACCGTCATGGTCGGCATCGGCGGCGAATACAGGCCTGATTTCGTCGGATCGAAGAACGGAACGGCCGTGCCGGTCCCGATCTTCTCGATCCGCCGCGCCGGATCGGCCGACCAGTTTCGCGGGCCGCGCGACAGCGCGAGCATCGCGCTGCTCGACGTCGGCAATTTTCGCGCCGGGCCTGCGTTCAAATACGTCTCGTCGCGCAAGAGCGACAAGTATGCCGAGCTGACCGGATTGGGCGACGTCAAGGCCGCCTACGAGCTCGGCGGCTTCGTCGAATATTATCCGATCGACTGGCTGCGCCTGCGCAGCGAATTGCGCCAGGGCATGGGTGGCCATACTGGAACGGTCGCCGACGTCTCCGCCGACGTCATCGTGCCGCTGATCCAGAGGCTCACGGTCTCGGCCGGCCCGCGCTTCACCTGGAAGAGCACCAAGGCGACCGCGCCGTATTTCGGCGTCGATGCGGTGCAGGCGGCGGCATCAGGATTGCCGACCTATGACGCCAAGGGCGGCGCGCATTCGGTCGGCTTCGGCAGCCAGATCTCCTATCGCATCAATCCGCAATGGGAAGTCCATGCCTATGTCGAGTACGAGAAGCTGCTTGGCGATGCCGCGGACAGTCCGCTGGTGAAGCTGCGGGGCTCGTCGAACCAGACGAAGGTCGGGGTGGGCGCGTCCTATTCGTTCGACTTCAGGATTCGATAGCTCGCCATGCGCCGCATCCTCATTTCCTGTCTTGTCTGCGCGATCGCTTGCGTCGGCGCTGCCGCGGCGTTCGAGACGCGCGCGAGCCGTCTGCAGGCGATCAAGACTGTCGGCATCGTCTCGGCCATCGGCGAAGAGATGAGCCTGACGCAGGCCGGCCTGACCAGGCTCGGCAACACCGCGCAGAGCGCTTCGATCAGCGCATGGGGCTTGGACGAATTGATCGTCCAGCAGGCGACGAAGCTGCTGAGTGGTCGCTTTCGCGTGCAGCCGGTGACCTACCGGCGTCCCGCGTTCGCTGCGATCAGGGATTCGGCCGTTGCGCCGGTCAATCTGCTGCGCAGCGATCCCTTCAAGGAGTTGGTGCGCAGCGATGTTGCCCCGCAAGGGCTGGACGCTTACATCGTCATCACCCGGGCGCGATCGAAGCTCGGTAACGGGCGCAACGTCGAGGGCGTCGGGCTCGCCGAATACCGCACGCTGCTTGCGGACTACGGCCTGATCCACGCGTTGTATGAAGTCCGCGTCATCGACGGCAAGTCGTTCGACGTGATCGAGAAGCGGATGGCCGCGCCGCTCGACAATACGGGCACGGTGCGGCTCGACGGCCCGAGCGGACCAGTCGGCGAGGGGTTCGACGGTCCGGCCGCGAGCGAGCGGCTCCGCGCGGCGGTTGCGGATCTCATCACGCGCAGCCTGCCGGTCACGCTGGGCGACATGCACGTGATTGAGGGAAGGTGAGGCCTGTCGGCCTCACGTCACCGGCGCCGGATTGAACAGCGTCAGGTCGTTGTGGATGCCCCAACGGTCCGACCACGGCTTGGTCCGGCCAGAGGCGACGTCGAGGATCAGGCGGAACAGGTCCCAACCGCATTCCTCGATGGTCTTCTCGCCGGTGGCGATGCTGCCGGAATCGAAATCGATCAGATCCTTCCAGCGCCGTGCGAGCTCGCTGCGGGTTGCGACCTTGATCACGGGCGCGGCGGCAAGTCCATAGGGCGTGCCGCGGCCGGTGGTGAACACCTGCAGCGTCATGCCGGAGGCGAGCTGCAGCGTCCCGCAGATGAAGTCGGAGGCGGGCGTTGCCGCGAACAGCATGCCCTTCTGCGTCGCCTTCTCGCCGGGCGAGAGCACGCCGGTGATGGCGCTCGAGCCGGACTTCACGATCGAGCCGAGCGACTTCTCGACGATGTTGGCGAGGCCGCCCTTCTTGTTGCCGGGCGTGGTGTTGGCGCTGCGGTCGGCGCCGCCACGCGCTAGATAAGAATCGTACCAGGCCATTTCGCGCACCAGCGCGCGGCCGACGTCCTCGTTGATGGCGCGGCGGGTGAGGAGCTGGATGGCGTCGCGCACCTCGGTCACTTCCGAGAACATCACGGTCGCGCCGGCGCGCACCAGCAGGTCCGCGGCGAATCCGACGGCGGGATTGGCGGTGACGCCGGAGAAGGCATCGCTGCCGCCGCACTGTAGCCCGATAACGAGATCGGCGGCCGGGCAGGTCTCCCGCTTGCGGGTGTTGAGCACCTTCAGCCGCGCCTCGGCCTGGGTCATGATCGCATCGACGATCGCGCCGAAGCCGTCGAAGGCTTCGTCCTGCATGCGCACGATGGCATCGCTGACGCCCTCGGGCACCAGCCGCTCCGGCGCGAGCTTTTCGCAGCCGAGGCCGACGACCAAAATCTCGCCGCCGAAGTTCGGGTTGAGCGCGAGGTTCTGCAGAGTGCGGATCGGCACGACTGCATCGGGCGCGGTGATGGCAACGCCGCAGCCATAGGCATGGGTCAGCGGCACGACGTCGTCGACGTTCGGATATTTCGGCAACAGCTCGGCGCGGATGCGCTTCACCGCGTATTCCATCGTGCCCTTGACGCATTGCACGGAGGAGGAGATGCCGAGGATGTTCTTGGTGCCGACCGATCCATCAGGATTGCGGTAGCCCTCGAACGTAAAGCCTTCGAGCGGCGGCAGCGGTGCGGGGACGGCGGTCGAGATCTCGAGCCTGTCGAGGGCAGGCGCCTCCGGCATGCGGATGCGGGCTTCGTCGACCCATTCGCCGGCCAGGATCGGCGAGAGCGCGAAGCCGATCACCTCGCCGTAGCGAATGATCGGTGCGCCTTCCCCAATATCGACCAGCGCCGTCTTGTGCCCTTGCGGCACGAAGGCGCGCAGCGTCAGCCCGCTGGCAAAGCGGGAGCCGGCGGGAAGCCCGAAATCATTGACCACGATCGCGACATTGTCGCGCTCGTTGAGCTTGATGTAGCGGGGCTGTTCTTTCGCTGCGACGTCCTGGTCCATGCGGTTACCTCAAGAAGGGGAGAGGCCGTAGGGTGGGCAAAGGCGCAACGCGCCGTGCCCACCATGCTTCAGCCTATCAGCCCGGGAAGGTATAGGCCGTCTTCACGGTCGTGTAGAACTCGCGTGCATAGGAGCCCTGCTCGCGGGCGCCGTAGCTCGAGCCCTTACGGCCGCCGAACGGCACGTGATAGTCGACGCCGGCGGTCGGCAGGTTGACCATCACCATGCCGGACTCGCTGTTGCGCTTGTAGTGCGAGGCGTATTTCAGGCTGGTGGTGCAGATACCGGAGGCGAGGCCGAATTCGGTGTCGTTGGAGATCGCCAGCGCTTCCTCGTAGTTCTTGGCGCGGATGACGGTGGCGACGGGGCCAAAGATCTCTTCGCGCGCGATGCGCATGTTGTTGTTGGCTTCAGTGAACAGCGCCGGCTGGAGGTAGTGGCCGGGGTTCTCGCGCTTGAGCAGCTCGCCGCCGAAGGCGAGCTTGGCGCCCTCGTCCTGGCCGATCTTGATGTAGCGGAGGTCCTGGTCGAGCTGGCTCTGGTCGACCACCGGGCCGATATGCACGCCGGGCTTGAGCGCGTCGTCCACCGACAGGCCGTTCAGGCGCTCGGCCATCGCCGCGACGAAGCGGTCATGGATGCCTTCGGTGACGATCAGGCGGGAGGAGGCGGTGCAGCGCTGGCCGGTCGAGAAATAGGCGCCGTTGACGGCGACCTCGACGGCGGTCTTGAGGTCGGCGTCATCCAGCACGACCAGCGGGTTCTTGCCGCCCATCTCGAGCTGGAACTTCTTCATCGGGTTGGAGAGCACGCAGGCCTGCGCGATCTTGCGGCCGGTCTGCACCGAGCCGGTGAACGAGATCGCAGCCACATCCGGGTGATCGAGCAGGGTCTGGCCGACCACCGAGCCGGAGCCGACCACGAGGTTGAACACGCCTGCGGGAATGCCGGAGCGGGTGATGATCTCGGACAGCGCATGCGCCGAGCCCGGCACCAGCTCGGCCGGCTTGAACACGACGGTGTTGCCGTAGCAGAGCGCGGGCGCGATCTTCCAGGCGGGGATCGCGATCGGGAAATTCCAGGGCGTGATCATGCCGACGACGCCGACCGGCTCGCGCGTGAGCTCGACGTCGAGACCGGGACGGACAGAAGCGCCCTTCTCGCCGATCAGGCGCAGGGCCTCGCCTGCAAAGAACGCAAAAATCTGGCCTGCGCGGGCGACCTCGCCGATGCCCTCGGGGAGCGTCTTGCCTTCCTCGCGGGCGAGCAGGCGACCAAGCTCTTCCTTACGGGCGAGGATTTCGAGAGAGATCTTGTTGAGCGCGTCGTAGCGCACCTGCGGCGTCGACTGCGCCCAGGCAGGGAAGGCGGCCTTCGCGGCGGCAATCGCCTTCTCGGTCTGCGCCTTGTCGGCCTTGGCGTATTCGCCGACGAGATCGTTGGTGTTGGAGGGGTTGATGTTCTTGGTGACGCCGGAGCCGTCGACCCATTCGCCGCCGATAAAATTTTTCAGGATCGCAGTCATCGTTTCCTCCTTGACTTAAGAGGCATGATCCTCATCGGAAAACCGGTACCCACTTTTCCGGGATCATGCCTGAGTGTCTTACCGAACGAGGCAGGGACGCTTGTCGTCAAACGTCCAGCCGGGGATCAGATCCTGCATGGCGGTGGCGTCGTCGCGGGCGCCAAGGCCATGCTGCTTGTAGAGCTCATGCGCGGCCTCGATGGCCGCACGGTCGATCTCGATGCCGAGGCCCGGGCGATCCGGGACCGCGATCTTGCCGCCCTTGATCTGGAGCGGCTCTTTGGTGAGCGCCTGGCCGTCCTGCCAGATCCAATGCGTGTCGATCGCCGTGACCTTGCCGGGGGCGGCAGCGCCGACATGGGTAAACATGGCGAGCGAGATGTCAAAATGATTGTTGGAGTGCGAGCCCCAGGTCAGGCCGTTGTCACGGCAGGTCTGGGCGACGCGGACCGAGCCTTGCATCGTCCAGAAATGGGGATCGGCGAGCGGGATGTCCACTGCGCCGAGGCGCAGCGCATGGGAGAGCTGCCGCCAGTCGGTGGCGATCATGTTGGTCGCGGTCGGCAGGCCCGTGGCGCGGCGGAACTCCGCCATGATCTCGCGGCCAGAGAAGCCGGCCTCGGCGCCGCAGGGATCCTCGGCATAGGCGAGGATGCCGTGCATGTTCTTGCAGAGACCGATCGCCTCGTCGAGCGACCAGGCGCCGTTCGGGTCGAGCGTGACACGGGCGTTGGGGAAGCGCTTTGCGATCGCGGTGACGGCCTCGATCTCCTGCTCGCCGCGGAGCACGCCGCCCTTGAGCTTGAAATCGGCGAAGCCGTAATGGTCCTGGGTAGCTTCGGCGAGCCGCACCACCGTCTCCGGCGTCATCGCCTCCTGATGGCGGAGGTTGAACCAGTCCGCCTTGCCGGTCTCGCCGCTGACATAGTCGAGCTTGCTCTTGCGCCGGTCGCCGACGAAGAAGAGGTAGCCGAGCGTCTCGACGCTCTTGCGCTGCTGGCCCTCGCCGAGCAGGGCGGCGACGGGCAGATTGAGATGCTGGCCGAGCAAATCGAGCAGCGCGGATTCGATTGCAGTGACGGCGTGGATCATCACGCGCAGGTCAAACGTCTGCTTGCCGCGGCCGCCGGCGTCACGATCGGCGAAGGTGGTGCGGACGTCGGCGAGGATGTTGTTCATCGCGCCGACGGTCTTGCCGATTACGAGGTCGCGGGCATCCTGGAGCGTCTGCCAGATCTTTTGCCCGCCCGGCACCTCGCCGACCCCGGTGTGGCCGGCATTGTCGGTGAGGATGACGATGTTGCGGGTGAAGAACGGCGCATGCGCGCCGCTCAGATTGAGGAGCATGCTGTCGCGGCCCGCGACCGGGATCACCTGCATCGCTGTAACGACCGGTGCGCCAGCGACTGGCGCGCAGGAAATCTCGGTCTGGGCCATCGCACGCTCCTCCCTGTTGTCTTGTCTTATTCTGCCGCCTGTTGTGCCGATCGTGTGGCGGGCAGATTCTTCACCAGTGCGGTCAGTTCCGCAATCTCCTGCTCGCTGAGATCGGTCAGCGGCGGGCGGACCGGGCCGGAATCCCGGCCGATCACCTTCATGCCGGCCTTGATGATCGAGACCGCATAGCCCTTCTTGCGGTTGCGGATCGCGATCAGCGGCAGGATGAAATCCTTCAGCCCGGCGTGGATCGTGGCGTGGTCGCGCTTGCGCACTGCGGCGTAGAAATTGGTGGCGAATTCCGGCACGAAGTTGAACACGGCCGAGGAATAGGTCGTCACGCCCATGTCGAGATAGGGCAGCGCGAACGTCTCCGCGGTCGGCAGGCCGCCGACGTAGGTCAGGCGATCGCCGAGCTTGGTGTAGACGCGGGTCATCAGCT
The DNA here is from genome assembly GCF_054185225.1 of Bradyrhizobium sp. 18BD. Classification (NCBI taxonomy): domain Bacteria; kingdom Pseudomonadati; phylum Pseudomonadota; class Alphaproteobacteria; order Hyphomicrobiales; family Nitrobacteraceae; genus Bradyrhizobium; species Bradyrhizobium sp. 18BD. Next base: position 45,298 of record NZ_JAVAYL010000031.1, read on the forward strand.
CGATGTCGCCGATGCCGTCCTTGTAGCCGACGAGGTTCGGGCAGCGCTCGGCGAGGCGGGCGAGCGTGTCGGGCTGCAGGATCGCATTGTCGCGGTTATAGACGATGACGCCGATCTTCACGGCGGCGCAGACCGCCTCGACATGGGCGGCAAGGCCTTCCTGTTCGGAATGGGTGAGGTAGGGCGGCAGTAGCAACAGGCCGTCGGCGCCGGCCTTTTCCGCGCCGATCGCGATCTCGCGGGCGATCGCGGTGCCATAGCCGGTGCCGGCGAGCACGGGCACGCGGCCCTTGGTCTCGTCGACGGCGATCTTGACCACCTGCGGGACCTCGGTCGGGGTCAGCGAGAAGAACTCGCCGGTGCCGCCTGCAGCGAACAGGCCTGCGACATCATAGCCGCACAGCCAATCCATGTTGGCGCGGTAGGTCGCCTCGTCGAAGGAGTAGTCCGCCTTGAACGGCGTGACGGGGAAGGACAGGAGGCCCGATCCGATCTTCTGGGCCATTTCCTGCGGGGTCATCTTGCTCATGGGCGCGGCTCCCTTATTGCGTGTTGTGGAGGACGCGCGGCTTGAAAGCCTGCGCGTCCATGCGCCGTTGTTTAGGCAACCGTTCGATGCGCGTCCAAGCCAAAGCCTATATCGACCGATGCGGATTGAGCATCAATCCTCCGCCTCCTCCGCGGAGGACAATTCGCTGGCGATTTTGACCAGCGCCGAGAGCAGCGGATTCTCGTCGTCGCGGCGCCAGACCATGAACAGCTCGACCGGCACGCGGTTGCGCAGCTTCAGCGGCCGCAGCCGGACGTCAGAGATCTTGAGGCCTGCGGCCGCGGCCGGCACGATGGCGAGGCCGAGGCCGGCGCGGACCATGGCCAGGATCGAGTGGATCTGGCTGAGGTGCTGGACATAGCGCGGCAGCACGTCTGAGCGGGTGAATTGCGCCACCAGGAGATCGTGGAAGTAGCGGCTCTCATAGGGCGAATACATCACGAAGGGCTGGTCGTCGAAATCCTTGATGGTGATGCTCTCGGCATTCGCCAGCGGATGCTTCTTCGGGATCGCGGCGAGCAGGGGCTCGGCGACGACGCGGCGGCTGGTCAGTTCAGGGCGTGCGATCGGCGGCCGCAGCAGGCCGGCATCGATCTGGCCTGATGTGAGCGCCTCGAACTGGTCGCCCGACACCATCTCCTTCAAGGAGAAATCGACCTCGGGCAGCTTTGCGCGGCACGCCGCGATCAGCTCGGGCAGGAAGCCGTAGGCCGCGGCCGCGGTGAAGCCGATCTTCAGCGAGCCGGTCTTGCCGAGGGCGATGCGGCGGGCCACTTGCGAGGCGCTTTCCGCGAGCTTGAGGATGCGCCGGGCTTCGGGCAGGAAGCTGCGCCCCGCAGGGGTCAGGCGCACCGAGCGGCTGGTGCGCTCCAGCAGCGGCGCATCGATGATGTGCTCGAGCACCTGGATCTGCCGGGACAGCGGCGGCTGGGTCATGTTGAGCCGCGCGGCGGCGCGGCCGAAATGCAATTCCTCCGCAACTGTCACGAAACAGCGGAGCTGGTTGAGGTCGAACATCGATACATGCCTTAGATGAATAAGGCGTTTCCCCGGCACTTCTAGCATCGATCACTCCCAAAACAAAGACGGCGGCTGAGAAGCCGCCGTTGAGTTGCCTGGTCAGCTCCCGTGGGAGCCCTCAGGAGGAACGTTTGAGCACCACCCGCTCGATCTTGCCGACGATCACGAGATAGGCGAAGGCGGCCACCAGCGCGTTGAGGCCGACGAACACGAGCGCACCGTTGAACGAGCCGGTCGCGGCCAGGATGTAGCCGATCACGATCGGGGTGGTGATCGAGGAGAGGTTGCCGAAAGTGTTGAACAGGCCGCCGGAGACGCCGCCGGCTTCCTTCGGCGAGGTGTCGGAGACCACGGCCCAGCCGAGCGCGCCGATGCCCTTGCCGAAGAAGGCGAGCGCCATGAAGCCGACCACCAGCGCCTGGCCGTCGACATAGTTGCAGGCGATGATCGACATCGACAGCAGCATGCCGCCGACGATCGGGATCTTGCGCGCCATGGTCAGCGAGCCGGTCCTGCGCAGGATCGCATCCGAGATGATGCCGCCGAGCACGCCGCCGATGAAGCCGCACAGCGCGGGCAGCGTCGCGACGAAGCCGGCTTGCAGGATCGACAGGCCGCGCTCCTTGACGAGATAGACCGGAAACCAGGTCAGGAAGAAATAGGTCAGCGTGTTGATGCAGTACTGGCCGAGATAGACGCCGAGCATCATGCGGTTGGAGAGCAACTGGCGGATGTGGTCCCAGCCGGAGCCGGATTCGGGCGCACGCTCTTCCTTGGGCGCATCGAGATCGACCAGCGCGCCGCCTTCCTTGATGTAGTCGAACTCGGCGTCGTTGATGCCGGGATGCTCCTTCGGGCCGTAGATGGTCTTGATCCAGACGAGGCCCATGATCACGCCGAGCGCGCCCATCACGAAGAACACGTAGCGCCAGCCGTAGTCATGGGCGATCCAGCCCATCAGCGGCGCGAAGATCACGGTCGCGAAATACTGCCCCGAATTGAAGAAGGCCGACGCAGTGCCGCGCTCATTGCCGGGAAACCAGGCCGCGACGATGCGGGCATTGGCGGGGAAGGAGGGCGCTTCCGCGACGCCGACAAGGAGGCGAAGCCCGAACAGCACGGCGACGGCAGCACCGGCGCTGAGAAAGCCGACCCAGCCCTGCATCAACGTGAACAGCGACCAGACGATGATGCTGAAGGCATAGACGAGACGCGAGCCGTAACGGTCGAGCAGCCAGCCGCCCGGCACCTGGGCTACGACATAGGACCAGCCGAACGCCGAGAAGATCCAGCCCATGGCGACAGGATCGAGATGAAGCTCCTTGGAAAGCGCGGGCCCTGCGATCGACAGCGTGGCGCGGTCGGCATAATTCACGGTGGTGACCAGGAACAACATGGTCACGATGAACAGCCTGACGCGAGACCTCCTCACGTCCGTTGCGGACACCACTGCGCTCATCACGCGCCTCCTTAGAACTCGAAATGTTTCCTCACTGCGACTCCTAGAGGCGCACGCGGCAAAGTGTCCAAGTTCAAGGGAGTATCGATTGATGCCGTTTTTGGATTGATGGAACGGCAGGTAGGGGGAACGATGCCGGCACGAAGTGAATGTGCGAGCGATGGTGAGGCGCGAGCTTGCGCTCCAAACTCGTCATTGCGAGGAGCTCTTGCGACGAAGCAATCCAGAGTCCCTCCACGGAAAGATTCTGGATTGCCTCGCTGCGCTCGCAATGACGTCGTGGCGAGGAGTGCGTAGCCCGCATGAGCGAAGCGATATGCGGGGCGCGTGATCCCGGATGTCGCTTGCGCTCATCCGGGCTACGGCACCGTCGTCTTTGCTATTGCTGCGCACCCGGCAGCAGCAGGGGCGCGAGCAGTCCACGCGTGACGCCTGGGGGCGCGGCATCGAGGCCAAGCACGGCGCTCGCAGCCGGCAGCGCGGCGTCCGCCATCGCGGCATGACCTTCCGCGCTCGGATGCACGGCGCCGCCATAAACGGCGGAGAGCACGCCCCAGGTGGCGTCGTGGATGTCGGTCGGCTGGCTCGCCGCCGGCAAGCCTTGCGGATAGGTCATCGCCGCAAAATAGCTGTCATTGGCGTCGCGGATCCAGCGCGCGCGGGGCAGGTAGGCGCGGTACTCGGAGGCGCCGCGGCCGCACAGCATCGGCTGGCTCGCCGCGCTCACGATATCGGGATTGAAGCTCTGGCCGTTCTCGGCAAAGCAGCTGCGGTCGAATTCGGGATCGTTGCCGGCACGCGCGCAAAAGCCGTGATCGGCGAACGCGGCCTGATGCGTATCGACGAAGGTCATGCGGTCGGCTTCGGGATCGCGGCACAACGCGCCGCGCGTGCAGGTGGCGAGCGCCTTGAGCTGCGGCAGGAATTCGGTGTCGACGAAGGTCGAGACGCGCGCGAGCCGCTGCGGATCGGCGTTGAACGACGGGTGAATGTCGAAGCCGCCGCGGCCGCCACGGCAGGGAGCGCCGCCGCTGGAAAGCGCCGGATTGGCGTAGGAGACATAGACCACATGCGAGAGGTCGCCATCGACCAGCGGCTTCAGCGCCTCGCGCAGCTTGACGAAATTCTGCGGCAGTTCGCGCTGGAGCGCATCGCGGGAATCGTCGACGCTCGCCATCACGCCGGAGCGGCGGAACAGTGCGCGCTCGGTCGCGGTCTCGACGATCACGTCGGCGACGAGGCCGGAGAAGTAGACGTCGTTGGCGCCGACCGAGAGCAGCACGAGGTCGAGCGTGCGGTCCGGCTGGCGCTTCTTCGCAGCGGTGAGCGCTTCGCGCAGCTCGGCGACCTGCGCGTTCACGCTGGTGTTGCAGACGCCGGTCTTGCCGGGCGGGCATTCGCGGGCACGCTGCGAGCCGAGCAGCCCGTCGCCGATGCTGGCGCCGGTGCAGGCGAGCGGCAGGAAGGTCACCGCGATGTGGGTGTAGCGCACCGCGAGCGCCAGCGCGGTGCGGGCCTGGTAGCTGTAGAGCGAGCGGTGACAGGGCGAGTTGAACCAGAGCGCGCTGAAATGTTGCCAGTTGGCGAGCGTATCCGGGGCCTCGCAGGCGCGGCCGCCTTTGTAGCCGGCCCGGCTCGGCCGGTAGTATTGCGCACCGGCGGTACCGAGATAGGAGCGGAAGCAGAAGCCTTCGTCCGAGAGCGCCAGCGGCCGGTCCGGATTGCCTTCGCCGGAGGCGATGCTGTCGCCGAGGCCGGCGACGAAGATGTCTCGGACCTGGATCTCGGCCTGGACGCGCTGGGTCGGATCGGAGCCGGAGGAGACGTCGACGGTCGCCACCGTCTGCTTGCCATAGCGGACGCGCAGATTGACCGGCTCGGCGCAGTCGAAGGTCGATTGCTGCGGTCCGTCGCCGTCGTCGAACGACCAGGCGCAAGTGGCCCCGACCGGCACCGCGCCGGTCAGGCGCACGGTGACGGGGTGATCGATCGGCGTGATGTAGTTCTCTTTGACGTTATCGCGGGTGCAGGGCTGGTTGACCCGGCCCTGCAGATCGATGCAGAGCCGGTTGACCATGTTGCGGGCCCAGCCGCGGCCCTCGCTCTGGAGCTCCAGCGACTGTTCGGCGGCGAGGATGCTGCGGTTACGCGCGTTCTCGACATGGAGCAGGAAGTCGCGCTCCTCGCGGAACAGGCGGAAGCGGTTGCGCACCTCCCAATTGATCTGCATGGCGCCGGCGTCCTGCGCGTGTGCGCGCTCGCGCGGCAAGGCAATCAAAATCCCGGCAAGCAGCAGCGTGCCTGCGACAAAGGTGCGAAGAGATGATCGGATCATGGCCCGCGTGTTCAACGGCAAAGTTGAGGCGGAAATAAGAGAGGATTGCGCTCCCGCCTGCAACCGTTTGTCTGACCGTTTTTAGCGCTTGCTAGCCTGACGCAGCGTCCGCTCGCGCTCCATCGCTGCCACCTGCTTGGGCAGATTGGCCTGCGCGCAGGCCTCCGCCAGCCGCCTCCGTTCCTGCCAGGGCTGGACCACGTTCATCCAGAGCTCGCGCGCGCCCATGATCGAGATGGCGAGGCCGAACGGGATCACGAAATAGAGGATGCGGAACACCAGCAGCGTGGCCAGAAGCTGCTCGCGGCCGAACTCCGGCAGCGCCACCAGCATGGCGGCGTCGAACACGCCGATCGAGCCGGGGGCGTGGCTGGCGAAACCGAGCAGCGTGGCCAGGATGAAGACCACTGCGAGCGACAGGAAGTCGATCGGCGGATTGGCCGGCATCAGGAGGTACATTGCGGTGGCGCAGAAGCCGAGATCGACGACGCCGATCAGAATCTGCACCAGCGTCAGTGGCGCCGAGGGGAGCACCACCTTCCAGCCCTTCTGGCCGAGCTCGCGGCGCTTCTCGCCCATGCAGAGCCAGACCAGATAGGCGCCGATCGAGGCGAGCCCACCGAATGCGATCAGCCGGTTAATCGACGACGGCAGCTGATCCATGTAGGAGGCGGCATCGGGATGGATCGCCATGCCGATCGAGAGCACGAAGATGTTACCGAGCCAGAAGGTCAGGCCCGACAGGAAGCAGATCTTCGCGACGTCGATCGCGTTCAGCCCGTAATCCGAATAGATCCGGAAACGGATCGCGCCGCCGGTAAAAACGGTGGCGCCGATGTTGTGCCCGATCGAATAGGACGTGAAGCTGGAGAGTGCTGCGATGCGATAGGGCACATGCTTCTTGCCGATCGTTCGCAGTGCAAAAAAGTCGTAGAAGGTCAGCGTACAGAACGCGAAGAAGACGCAGATCGCCGCCAGCCCGATACTGCCTCGGGGAATCTCGGTTAACGCGGTCAGGATGACACCGGTATCGATGCCCTTGAGGGTGCGAACCAGCGTGGTGATCGCGAAGGCGATGATGAAGACGCTTGCGGCAATTCCGAGCCGTCGCCAGCCGATCCATCTCTTGAAGCCGCGTTTCAGCGCGGGCAGCAGTCCGTGCATTCATCCTCCCGGCGGGGGCAAGACCGATCTGGCCAGACATTGGCCGGTCGGGCGCGATCGCGGCCCAACTGGGCTTCGATCGCTAGGCATGATGTAGCTCATTTAAGGCAAAAACAGCGGCTTGTGCAGCCCTTGACAAGGATAGGTTCTGCATCGGACCCGCTACTTTTGTCATACGCGGTTCACATCGCACGCGCGTTAAGCATATGAGTCGCCGGATCCGTCGGCATCGCGCGTTCGCATGATGACATGGTCGCAGATCCCAGCCGCGGCGGCATTGTTCCAGCGCAAGCGGTGCGGGCTTTTTTGGAACGTCGATGCCATGGGCCCGTTAGCGCCCCATCAGCAACCGGACATGGCGGAATAGAGCGGCTTTTCGTGCAGGCCGGCGCCTCCGTGTTCCCGAAACCGATAAGGACCGGAACGATGGGACTGTTTACAAAAGACATCAAGACCATGAACGACCTGTTCGTGCATCAGCTCCAGGACATCTATTACGCCGAGCAGCAGCTCACCAAGGCGCTGCCGAAAATGGCAGATAAGGCCACCGATCCGCAGCTGAAGCAGGGCTTTTTGACGCACCTCGAAGAAACCAGGCAGCACGTCAAACGGCTCGAGGAAGTGTTCAAGATGCATGGCGCCCAGGTGAAGGCGGTCGACTGCCCGGCGATCGACGGCATCATCGAGGAAGCCGACGAGACCGCCGGCGAAGTCGTCGACAAGGCGGTGCTGGATGCCGCGCTGATCAACGCGGCACAGGCGGCCGAGCATTACGAGATCGCGCGCTATGGCAGCCTGATCGCCTGGGCCAAGCAGCTCGGCCGCACCGATTGCGCCAGCGTGCTCGCCAAGACCCTCGAGGAGGAGAAGGCGACGGACAAGAAGCTGACGGTGCTTGCCGAGAGCAAGGTGAATCTGCGCGCGGCGAGTTGATGCGAGGATACGAGCTGATGCGAGGATAGACGTGAAGAGCGCCGCGCAGTGATGTGCGCGGCGCTCGCACGCTGTACATCCATCATTCGGTCATTGTCGAAACATGATGGCCGACGAGAAGCGTATGTTTCGCATGGGGCTGCAATCGAGGTGCAGCATGCGAGCCAATACCATCAAGTATCAATCCTTCCGCGACAACGCCGCTTCGCCGCGCGCCTCATCGCAGCTTGCGACCTCTCTGACGCTTGCTGCGATGAGCCTCGGCTATGGCGTCGTGCAGCTCGACGTCACGATCGTCAACACCGCCCTCGATGCGATCGGCAAAACGCTCGGCGGCGGCGTTGCCGAACTGCAATGGGTCGTCAGCGCCTACACCATCGCCTTTGCCGCCTTCATCCTCACGGCCGGTGCGCTCGGCGACCGGATCGGCGCCAAGCGCATCTTCATGGCGGGTTTTGCGATCTTCACCGGGGCCTCGCTCGCCTGCGCACTATCCCCCAATGCCGTCGTGTTGATCGCGGCAAGGCTGGTCCAGGGGCTGGCCGCGGCAATCCTGGTGCCGAATTCGCTCGCATTGCTCAATCATGCCTACCCGGATGACCGCGCGCGCGGCCGCGCCGTTGCGGTCTGGGCTGCGGGGGCGAGCCTTGCGCTTACCGCCGGCCCTTTCGTCGGCGGCGCGCTGATCACGCTGGTCGGCTGGCGTGCGATCTTCCTGGTCAATCTGCCGATTGGGCTCGCCGGTCTGTGGCTGAGCTGGCGCTACGCCAGCGAAACCACGCGGGCGCCCTCGCGCGAGATCGATTTGCCCGGACAGTTCGCGGCAATCGGCGCGCTGGGGGCGCTCGCCGGTGCCATCATCGAAGGCGGCGCGCTTGGCTGGGAGCATCCGGCCGTGCTCGCGGCCTTCGCCGGAGCCTTCGTTCTTGCCGTGCTGTTCGTTTGGCGCGAGAGCCGCGCGGCGCAGCCGATGTTGCCCTTGTCCCTGTTCAGTCACCGGCTGTTTACCCTGACGACGATCGTCGGCCTGCTCGTGAACATCGCGATCTACGGCCTGATCTTCGTGCTCAGCCTGTACTTCCAGCGGATCAACGGGCTGTCGGCGTGGTGGACGGGTCTCGCCTTCGTGCCGATGATGGGAGCGGTGCTGCCGGTCAATCTGCTGGCGCCGCGCCTTGCCGAGCGGATCGGTCCGTGCCCGACCATCATCGTCGGCGCTTGCGTGTCCGCGCTCGGTTGTCTCGGCCTGCTCTGGATCGAGGCCGACACGGGCTATTGGGCGATCTGCGCGCAGATGATTGCGATCAGCGGCGGACTTGGGCTGCTGGTGCCGCCGCTGACCTCGACCTTGCTGGGCAGCGTCGAGAAGGCGCGCTCCGGCATCGCCGCAGGAGTCCTGAATGCGACGCGTCAGACCGGCAGCGTGCTCGGCGTTGCGTTGTTCGGCTCGCTGGTGGCGTCGGACAGTGCGTTCATGTCGGGACTTCACCAGGCGCTAATCATATCGTCGGCGGTCCTGCTGCTCGCGGCCGGCGTGATCGGCCTTGGTGCAAAGGCACAGACGCGCACAACATGAGCGACCGCACACATTCTCTGTTCACCATTTCCGGAGCCATCACATAGCCGGTTACCGACTGTCCATCTCTGCCCGCTCTAGTGCAGATGGAATAGGGGCCGGCAATGTATCAAGTTCTCTACTGTCTCACGGACCAGCACGATTGGCGTCTGGTTGCACTCGGCGGCGCGGTGTGCCTGCTCGCGAGCGCTGCCGCGATCAGCCTGTTTCACCGCGCCCGTGCCGCGAGCGGGGGAGCTCGGGTCTCGTGGATCGCGCTTGATGCCGTCGTCGCCGGCTGCGGCATCTGGGCAACCCATTTCATCGCGATGCAGGCCTACGGGCCCGGTGCGGGCGGCGCCTACAACATTCCGGTGACGGTGCTGTCGCTGATCTTTGCGATCGCGGTCACCTTCGTCGGGCTCAGCATCTCGGTGTCGGCGAGGCGTCAGACCTTGGCCGCGCTCGGCGGCGCCGCCGTCGGCGGCGGCGTCGCCGCCATGCACTACACCGGCATGATGGCGCTCGAGATTCCCGCGCGCATCGGCTGGGCGACCGGCACCGTGACGGTCTCGATCGTCCTCGGCATCGTCTTTGGATCGCTTGCGCTGCTCGTCGCGGGGCGACGTGACAGCCTGGCGAATGCGCTCGGCGCGACGGTCCTGCTGACCGTCGCCATCGTCTCACATCATTTCACCGCCATGGGCGCCGTGGAGCTGACGCCGGATCCGGCGATCGTCATCAGCGGTCTGTCGATCCCGCCGGCGTCCTTGTCCATTCTGACCGCCAGCGCTGCAGCGGCGATCATCGCGATCGCGCTCGCGGCGGCCGTGCTCGACCGTCGCGCCAAGGGCGAACTGGGACGTCAGCAAGTCGTGCTGGACAGCGCGCTCGAGAACATGTCGCAGGGCCTGTGCATGTTCGATGCGGACGGCAAGATCATCCTGTTCAACGACCGCTACGCGGCCATGCTTCGTCGCACCGACATCGCGCTCACCGGCCGCCTGCTGGTCGACGTGCTGAAGGAGGAGGAAAGCAAGGGCCAGTGGAGCGGCAATCCCGATGAATTCTTCGCTCGCCTCGTCGACGACGCGCGCGAGGGCCGCACCACGACCGACGTCGTCAACCGGTTCGGCCGCTCTATCCGCGTCGTCAACCAGCCGATGCAGGGCGGCGGCTGGGTTGCGACCTTCGAGGACATCACCGAATGGCTTGAGGCGCAGGCGAAGATCTCGCACATGGCGCGCCATGACGCGCTGACCGGCCTGCCGAACCGCGTGCTGTTCCACGAGCAGCTCGAACAGGGACTGCGCCTTGCCGGCTCGAACGACCAGCTCGCGGTACTCTGCCTCGATCTCGATCACTTCAAGGACATCAACGACTCGCTCGGCCATCCCGTCGGCGATGCGCTGCTCAAGGAGGTCGGCCGCAGGCTGAAGGCGACCGTCGGCGAGAACGACACCGTGGCGCGGCTCGGCGGCGACGAGTTCGCGGTGGTCCAGATCGGACGTTCGGAGGAAACCGCTTCGCGATCGCTCGCCGGCCGCCTCGTCGAGGTGATCTCGGCGCCTTACGAGATCGACGATCATCAGATCGTCATCGGGGTTTCGATCGGCATCTCGTTGTCGCCGCAGGACGGCAGCAATTCGGACGAGCTGCTGAAAAACGCGGACCTCGCGCTGTACCGCGCCAAGGCGGACGGCCGCGGCACCTATCGCTTCTTCGAGACCGGCATGGATGCGCGCGCGCAGGCGCGGCGCCTGCTCGAAATGGACCTGCGCGCGGCGCTGCAACGGAACGAATTCCAAGTCTACTACCAGCCGATCCGCGACGTCGCCAGCGACCGCGTCGTCGCCTTCGAGGCGCTGCTGCGCTGGAACCATCCGCACCGCGGCCTGATCGCGCCCATCAACTTCATCCCGCTGGCCGAGGAGACCGGCCTCATCGTCCAGCTCGGCGAGTTCGTGCTGCAAAGCGCCTGCGCGGACGCGGTCACCTGGCCCGACGACATCGACGTCGCCGTCAATCTGTCGCCGGTGCAGTTCAAGAGTCCGAACCTGATTGCATCCGTGACCGGCGCGCTGGCCGCATCGGGACTGAATGCGCGCCGTCTCGAGCTGGAGATCACCGAATCCGTGTTGCTCCAGAACAGCGAGGCGACGCTGACCACCCTGCACGAGCTGCGCGGCATGGGCGTGCGGATCTCGCTCGACGATTTCGGCACCGGCTATTCGTCGCTGAGCTATCTGCGCAGCTTCCCGTTCGACAAGATCAAGATCGACCGCTCCTTCGTGTCGGAGCTGGCGACGCGCGAGGATTCGATGGCGATCATCCGCGCCGTGACCGGCCTTGGCCGCAGCCTCGGCATCGTCACCACCGCGGAGGGCGTCGAGAACGACGCGCAGCTCGAGCTGCTCCGGCGCGAAGGCTGCACCCAGGCGCAGGGCTATCTGTTCAGCAAGCCCCGTCCTGCGTCGGACGTGGCGTTGATGCTGGAACGTCCGCGCCTGCGCGCGTCGGCTTGAGAACGTTGTGTTTTGAGCATGATCTTCTCGGAAGACCGCTTCGCACTTTTCCGGATCATGCTCTAGCCGCGGCGCAGCGCGAAATGCGCGCCGCAGAACGCCATCACGGCGCCGAGGCACAATGCGGCGAGGGCTGCCAGCACGCCGGAGATGGTCGGGACCGCGCTCGGCGCCGAGGCCGCCTGGCCTGCGCCTGCAAGCAGCAGCACGCCGACCGCGATCAGGAACTGGCGCATGCGATGCGGGATCTGGCCGTTGACGGCGCTCTGCATCAACGTCGCCGTGAAATAGCCGCCGGAGAATCCGACCGTCGCGATCAGCCACCAGGCGATCGCAGCGCCCGCCGGCATGAACTCGTGCGTGTCGGAGCGCCAGAGCCCGCCGAGATCGAGCCCGTAGCGCGCGCCCAGCATGTGCACCGCGAGCGCGAGCAGCACGCCGGAGATCACGGCGGCACCGAGAATCAGGCGGCGCGGAAAAAAGGTCGTCTCAGCCATGCCTCGCTTGTAGGATGGGCGAGGGCGATCGCGCAAGCGGATCGCGGACGGGATTGATTGGGACAATGCAGGTTTCGGACGCGCAGGCCGTCGCGGCCACGAGCTACGCCTACAAGGCATCGCTGATCGGCTCGGCGCACCGCTTCGAGCTGAGGGAGGAGGGCCTCTCCTGGCACATCGCCGGCCGCTCCGGCCTGTGGCGCTATGACGAGATCAGCGCGATCCGCCTGTCGTTCCGACCGGTGTCGATGCAGCAGCACCGCTTTCGCGCCGACCTCAGCCACAGCGGCGGCGGCCACATCAGGATCCTGTCGACGAGCTGGCAGACCGCCGCCCTGATGGCGCCGCAGGACAATGGTTTTCGCGATTTCATCGTCGCATTGCATGCGCGGATGGCGAAAGCGGGCAGTCGCGCCGAGTTGACTGCGGGCCTCGGCCGCAAAACCTATGCGGCGGTGCTGGCGTTCCTGGCGGTGCTGACGGTGGCGATGACGGGCCTGTTGATCCGCGCGCTGCTGATCGGCGAGTTCGCCGGCGCGCTGTTCATCCTCGGCTTTGCCGCGCTGTTCGCCTGGCAGGTCGGTGGCTTCGTCCGGCGCAACCAGCCGCACGCTTACGACTTCGATCACGTGCCGAAGGCCCTGCTGCCTTAACGCTACTCCGTCGAGTCGAAATCTTCTTCCTTGGTGCCGAGCAGCGAGACGATCGTACGCAGGCCGGAATCGAGCTGCTCGAATGTGGGCGGGGCGAGGGCGAGGCGCACCGCATTCGGGGCGTGACCATGCGCGATCGCAAAGGTCGAGGACGGCGTCAGCGCGATGCCGCGACGTGCGGCTGCGGCGACGAAGGTCTGGGAGCGCCAGTGCGGCGGCAGCGTCAGCCAGAGATGATAGGAGCGTGGGTCGGCGGCATGCTGGTAGCCGGTCAGCAGCCTCGCCGCGGTTTGCTGGCGGCGCTGGGCGTCGATGCGTTTGAGCCGCGTCAGTTCGGCGACGGTGCCGTCGGCCATCAGCCGCTGTCCGGCGGCGAGCGCGTGGCCGGAGGCGATCCAGCCGCCGGTGCGCACCGCACTCATCACGCTCTCGCGCAAATGCGGCGGCGCGACCAGGATGCCGAGCGCAAGCCCCGGCGCGACCTTCTTGGATAGGCTGTCGAGCACGATGCAGCGATCCGGCCCGAGGGCTGCCAGCGGCGTGTCGTCGGCGAGGAAGCCGTAGACGGTGTCCTCGATGATGGTGAGATCGAGCTTCTCGGCGACGCGCATGATGTCGGCGCGCCGCGTCGCGTTCATGGTGACGCCGAGCGGGTTCTGGATGATGGGCTGCAGATACAGCGCCGACAGATGCGCTTCGCGATGCGCCTTCTGGATCGCGTCGGGACGCGCGCCGAACTCGTCCATCGGAATCGGCACCAGCGTGACGCCGAGCCGCGCCGCGATGCTCTTGACGTAGGGATAGGTCAGCGCCTCGACACCGCAGCGGCCGCCGGTGGGCACGAGTGCTGCGATCGCGGCCGCGAGCGATTGCTTGCCATTGGCGGTGAAGACGATCTGCTCCGCCTGCGGCGCAAAATCCTTGCGCGCGAGATAGGCCGCAGCCGCGTTGCGCGCGCTCTTGGTGCCGGTGCTGGTCGAGACGCGCAGCGCGGATTCGAGGGCGTCGACGCGCTCGAGGCCGGCAAGGCTCTTGGCGATCATCGCCCATTGCTGCGGCAATAACGGATAATTGACCTCGAAATCGATCCGAGCATCGCGCGGCTCGCTCAGCGCTTCGACCTCGCGTCTGATGTCGCCGGAGATGAAGGTGCCGCGGCCGACCTCGCCGATCACGAGGCCGCGACGAAGCAACTCCGTATAAACCCGGCTCGCAGTCGAGACTGCAATGCCGCGGTCATATGCAAAATTGCGTTGCGGGGGCAGCCGGTCGCCGGGCCTTAACGTGCCGTTAGAGATGTCTGCGGCAATGGCATCGGCAAGCTTCACGTACTCGAACTTGGACATTATTGCACCGAGAGCAATGTTTTACTTGCTCCGAGGAGTGTACTGGAGCATTTAAGTTCCATCAAGTTCCGCGATTGAGCCGAGGAAAGCGAGAGCAATCCGACGGCAGATGAGGTGCAGGCGCTGAGTGCGTCGGCGCCAACGGCACCTGCTTCGCCGCGCGGAACACACGCCGGAGAAGAACAATGACCACGATCTCACAAACTGCCGGGCGGAGTTTACGCCCCACCTCCTCGAGCGGATTTTTTGCCACGCTCGTCAACGCTGCCTACGCCCTGTTCGACCGCCTGGAGCGCCGCTCCGCCGTCAAGACGCTGAACGAACTCGACGACCGCGCCCTGCGTGACATCGGCATCAACCGCAGCCAGATCGAGGACGCCGTGTACGGCCAGTTCAAGGCCGAGCTGACGCGGTATCTGTAAGCGCACTTGTCCCGGACGCGCTGCAGCGCGCGAGCGCTGCTGCGCCGAGCCGGGGCGCGAGAGTGGAGTTTGGCGCACCGCTGCATCATCCTCGTCATTGCGAGTGAAGCGAAGCAATCCAGAATCCCTCCGCAGAGGGACTCTGGATTGCTTCGTCGCTTCGCTCCTCGCAATGACGGAGTACGTGGGTGGCAGCGCGTAGGATGGGTAGAGCGCAGCGAAACCCATCGACTTTTCCTCCGCTGACCCATGATGGGTTTCGCTGCGCTCTACCCATCCTACCCCCCGAGACACGCCTTCGCATCCTCGCGGCGCATCTCGCCCGAGCTTTGCTTCTGCACTTCACCCTCCATTGAAAGAGGGCGCAGGGAAGGCCGGGAGCCGGCTGGCTCCCATTGACCGCCATGCCCAAAGTAGGTTGCGCTACAATGCACAGCGGGAAACAGGGCAGCCGGAGCATCCCGGCCTTCCCTGCGCGATGGTTGGAACGGCTTATGTCGTGCGCTCCCCGGGGAGCGATGCACTATTGCCCCCGTCGCCTTGCCGATGGCTGATGCGCGTATCCGGTTGGACAGCACGCATCACCACAAGGCTTGACGCACAGACCCCGGGCGTCAGGACCACACGATTTTGCCGTACGCGAACCGCATCTGTCGTTGGCGCGAGTCTTCGCTCACGGTTGCCCGCCCTGCGAAGCTTTTTCGCGCCGATGTGGCCCACGTCCACCGCCGTCCGGCCCGCGTTCGTGACGATCGCGATACGCCCCTCTTCCTTGGGCCGGGTTGCGGCGATGGATACGCCGTTTCCGAATTTCGGTAAAGTGGAATATTTTTGGTGCGGAGCATTGACCGAGCGCTTGGGTGTTTTGCCCGTCGGGCAACGCAAGCTCTCGTAGCCCGGATGGAGCGAAGCGAAATCCGGGGTTCTATCCGAGCGGACACAGCGGCCCCGGATTGCGCTTCGCTTCATCCGGGCTACGGACTACCCGAGTGATGGGCGTGCAATGCGTCAACACCGTCATTGCGAGCGGAGCGAAGCAATCCAGAATCGTTCCGAGGCGGCAGTCTGAATTGCTTCGCTGCGCTCGCAATGACAGTGAGCACTCAGTGCCTCACCACCAGCACCGAGCACTTCGCGTAGCGCACGACGTGCCCGGCGTTGGAGCCGAGGAAATAGGTGCGCATCGCCGGCCGGTGCGAGGTCATCACGATCAGATCGGCCTTCATGTGCACGGCTTCCTCGAGGATCTCGTGATAGATGCCGCCCTGGCGGACCACGCTGGAGATGCGTCCGGCTTCGATGCCGGACTCGCGCGCGACGATGGCGAGGGCTTCCTCCGAGGTCTGGCGCTGCTGTTCGTCGAAATCGGCAGGGACGTATTCGGCCAGCATCACCGGCGTCATCGGCAGCACGTTGAGCAGCCGTATCGACCCGCTCCAGGTCTGCGACAGCGTTACCGCGGTCGCGAGCGCCGGTTTGGCGAGATCGGTGTCGGCGAGGTCGATGGGCACGAGGATGGACTTGAACATCTGCGCCTCCGGTCTTCCGGTCGGGAAGTCTAGAGCCATTTCCGTTCCGATGGAATCGGAACGGAGCTCGGGCTTCTTGTTTGGACGCGTTTTCTTTACGCGAACCGGTGTCCACTTCGCTTGAAAACGCTCTCGTGACCAGGCTGGATCAACCGGTCGAGACGGCGCCCGCGCGTCTCAATCCGATCGAAGCAGCCTGGGGCTGACGAACAGCGCCAGCTTGCCGCGGCGGTAGGCCACGTCCCCCCAATCCTTGACGTCAAAGTCGAAGATCGCAAGCCCCGCGGTGGGAAGGTTGTGGGCGAGCGCCTTGGCGCCGGCGGGATCGCCGCTGCCGATCAGCATCAGGGCGATCTCGTGCATGCCGGGATTATGCCCCACCAACAGCAACCGCTTCGGGTTGGCAGGGATCGTTGCGGTGCGAATCGACTCCAGGATCTGCGCGGGATCGGCGCCGTAGAGTTCCGGCAGCACTTCGAGCCGGGGCGCTTTGACGCGGTCCTTCATCGTATGCCACGCGATGTCCCAGGTCTGCCTGGCACGAACGGCATGCGACACCAGCACGGCGTCGGGGGCAGGGGGATGGGTGGCGATCCAGTCGCCCATCCGGGCGGCGTCCTTGTGGCCGCGGTCGTCGAGCCGACGGTCCTGGTCACGGCCGCTCGGCGCGTCAGTCTCGGTCTTGGCGTGACGCAGCAGCATCAAACGGCGCATGGCATTCTCGAATCGTTCCACGTCCAGGATAATCTACAGGGGGGCGTTGAGGACAAGGTGACAGGCGCCCGATGGGTCCTTTAAAGCGCGACGAGATCGGGGCAAAGCGTCATCGCGCTGTAAATTGTTGTTTTGAGCATGAACTGTTCGGAAAACCGCTGCACAGATTTCCGGATCATGCTCTAAGAAAACGACATGAGCGAGACTTTCACAAGCGTGTCCCAGGAAGAAGCCGGTTTTCGCGAGCGCGTGCGGCTGTCATTCGATCTCGATGCCGACATCTGCGTGATCGGGGCAGGCCTCGCCGGGCTCTCCATTGCGCTGGAGGCGGCCCGGCTCGGGGCCAGCGTCGCGGTGCTCGAGGGCCGTCATATCGGCTGGAATGCCTCCGGCAACCAGCTCGGCACCGTGATGCCGGGCTTTGCACTGCCGCTCACCGATCTGATCGAGCGCGTCGGTTTCGAGGACGCGCGCGAATTATGGGCGCTGTCGAAGGAGGGCGCCGAGTTCGTCCGCGCCAACGCCACCGAAGAGAACATGCCGGGGATCGGCCCGAGCGACGGCGTGCTGGAGGTCTCCAACGTCGATGCCGGCGACCGGCTGATCAGCCGGCTGCAGATGCTGAACGAGGATTTCGACACCGAGGTCGAGGGCTGGCAAGTTGATCGCGTCCGCGAGATGCTGAAGACCGATCGTTACTTCCACGGCGTCTATTATCCCAAAGCGTTCCAGGTCGACGGCCGAAAATATGTGCATGGTCTCGCGGCACTGGCGCGGCGGGCCGGCGCCCGCATCTTCGAGGATACGCCGGTCGTCAGCATCGATCATTCCGGCATCCGCAAGCGTATCGTCACGCCGTCGGCGCGGCTGCGTGCGACCCACATCGTGCTCGCCGGCAACATCCATCTCGGCGCGCCGTTGCGGCGGCTGTCGGAGACGCTGCTGCCGGTCTCGCGCTATGCCGGTATCACCGCGCGGCTCGGCGAGCGCCTGCACGAGATCATCGCCTTCAAGGGATCGGTGATGGATTCCGACGGCGTCGACCATTTCCGCATCGTCGATGGCGACCGTCTGATGTGGGAGAGCCCGGAGACCACCTGGGCCGCGCGTCCGCAGCGTTTTGCCGGCGGCGTCAAGCGGCGGATCCGGTCGATCTTCCCCGAGCTCGGCAATGTCGAGATCACCGACATGTTCGGCGGTGCCACCGGCCAGACCGTGCATGGCATGCCGCAGATCGGCCAGTTGCGCAAAGGCCTGTGGGTGGCGAGCGGGTTCGGCCGCCAGGGCATGAACATTTCGGCCATGGCCGGACAGCTCATCGCGCGCAGCATCTTGTGGGGCGACGACCGCTGGAAGCTGTTCTCGCCGTTCGAGCTGGTCTGGGCCGGTGGGGCGACGGGGCGCGTTGCGGGCCAGATGGTGGGAATGTGGGGCAGGGCGACTTCGGCCGCCGCGGGCACGCTTGCCCGCTACCGCGAGCGGGCCCGGGTCAAGGACCGGGAACGCGAGGCGCGGCTGGCCGAAGCCAACCGGGCCGCCGGCACCGGTCCGCGCCGTCCGCTGCCCGGCGGCGTGCGACCGCGGCCGGCCCCCGCACCGGAACCTGTCGCCCAAGATTCAGATCAAGGCCCGGATCGGACCCCGGAACCGGCGGCCTAGGACCAGCGCGTCGCGCAATAACCTCGCGAAAAATTCCGCCCGGAAGTGTAACGTCGGCCGTTAGAGCCCGTATCTCAGGGCGTGGACTCCCCGCGCACGGAGAATGAGATGTTTGACCGCCGCATCCTGTTGACGACTGTCGCCGGCCTGTTCGGCCTTTCGGCCTTCCGCTGGCTGAGAGGGACACCTGCCGAGGCTGGCGAGAAGGCCGCGGAGACTTTCGAGATCCAGAAGACGGAGGCCGAATGGCGTGCCCAGCTCACGCCGCAGCAATATGAGATCCTGCGCAATCACGGCACCGAACGGCCGGGCTCCAGCCCGCTGCTCAAGGAGCACCGCAAGGGCGTGTTCGCCTGCGCCGGCTGCGACCTGCCGCTGTTCGCCTCCGACACCAAGTTCGAGAGCGGCACGGGTTGGCCGAGCTTCTACCAGCCGATCGAGGGCAATGTCGGCAAGACCGAGGACCGCACCTACGGCATGCTGCGCACCGAGGTGCATTGCCGGCGCTGCGGCGGCCATCTCGGCCACGTCTTCGACGACGGTCCGAAGCCGACCGGATTGCGCTACTGCATCGACGGGTTCGGGCTGGTTTTCCACCCCGCGGCGGCGTCGGCAACGTAAGCTCTTTAGTTGACGCGTTTTCTTCACGCGAACCGGTGCCTGCTTCGCTCGAAAACGCTATTGGATCTCGGCAATTGTTGCCCGCCCGGCAATTGTGCCCCGGTCATCCGACCGGGGCCTTTCTATTTAAGTCATTGATTTTCTGAGAATACCCGCATTGGCATAGCCTTTGCGACTGTCTCCCCGACTGCGGCCATGTCTTGGCGCCGCCGAGATCGGATTTGGAGACAAAGTTATGGGTATCTTCGATGCAATGAACACCTCGGTGGGTGGCCTGCAGGCGCAGTCCTACGCGCTTCAGAACATTTCCGGCAACATCGCGAACTCGTCCACCACCGGTTACAAGGGCATCGGCACCAGCTTCGTCGACCTCATTCCCGACGCCTCGGTGCCGACCAAGCAGGTCGCGGGCGGCGTGACGGCCAACGCCAAGGCGACCATCACGACCCAGGGCACGATCTCGTCCTCCACCGTCGCCACCAACATGGCGATCACCGGCGACGGCTTCTTCTCGATCCAGAAGGCGACCGGCGTCGTCGACAATGTCCCGGTGTTCAACGGCGTCACCTACTACACCCGCCGCGGCGACTTCCAGCTCAATGCCAACGGCAATCTGGTCAACGGCGCCGGCTATTATCTGATGGGCACCACGGTCGACCCCAAGACCGGCAACCCGACCGGCAGCGTCGCCACCGTCCTGAAATTCCAGAACAACTTCATCCCGGCGCAGGCGACCACCTCGATCCAGTACGCCGCGAACCTGCCGAGCGTGCCGAATACGGCGGCGAGCTCGACCGCGTCGAGCGGCACGCTGCTGGCAGCGGGCGGTCTGAACCCGTCCGACTTCGCGGCCAACCCGCTGCCAGTCGGCACGCCGGCCGCGCCCTACACCAATGCAAAGGTCTCCGGCTCGGCGGCCACCGGCAATGTTCGCTCGGCCTATACTTCCACGACAGGGACGGGCTCCGTTGCCTTGCAGGACACCGCATCGGCGGCTGCTACCACGGCGACCGTGCTCGATTCTGCAACGACACCCCATCTCGCCACGAGCATCCTCAACGCGCTCGCCAACGGCACGACCGGTACGACCCTGACCATCACGGGTGTCGGCGGCGTCGCCCATACGATCACCTTCGATCCCAACGTCACCACCCTCACAACGGCCGGCGGCAACACCACGATCGGATTGGCTCCGGGTGCCGCCAATACCAATAAGGTGTCTGATATCCTGAATGCGATCGCGACCGCGGCCGGCATCCCCAACACCAGTGTGACTCTGAGCGCCACCGGCAATATCCAGATCGCGAGCGGCACCTCCGCTGACATTCAGGTTACGAGCGGTGCGGCGGCCACCGCGCTCGGTCTCAGCACCGTGACGCGCGGCGGCAATGTGCTGTCCTCGCCTGCCATCTCGGGCTCCACGGTCCTGAGCGGCACCGCGACAGCTGGTAATCCTCAGGTGCTCTCGTCCGGCTTTTCGGCAGGTCCGCCCGCCGACACGATCACCGTTAACGGTCAGACGCTGACCTTCGTGGCCTCGGGCGCGTTGTCGACCGATAACACCAAGATCAACATCACCGACAACATCACGATGCTGCTCCAAAAGATCGACGCGCTTGCCGGAGCGTCGGGATCGTCGGTCAGCAGCAGCGGCGTGATCACGCTGAACACCGGCACCGCGTCCAACCTGCAGGTGTCGAGCTCCAACACTGCGGCGTTCGCCGCGCTCGGCTTCACCTCAACCGTCGTCAAGAATCGCGACGGTGGCGGCACCGCCGGCACCGGCGGCGTGATCGGCAACGACATCGCGACCTTCACCAAGGAATCGATCAGCGGCGGTGCGGTGACCGCCTACAATGCCGCGGGCACGCCGGTGAACCTGCAGCTGCGTTGGGCCAAGACCGACAGCGCCTCGCTGGGCGGGGGGCATGCCGACACCTGGAACCTGTTCTACCAGGCCGATCCGAATGCGACCGGCACGACGGTCGGCTGGGTCAACACCGGGCAGGCCTTCACCTTTGCCGCCGACGGCTCGCTGACCTCGCCGAGCGGATCGGGCATCACCATCAACAATGTCAGCGTCGGCGGCCAGTCGCTCGGCTCGGTGGCCTTCAACATCTCCTCGGGCGGATTGACCCAATACGCCAGCACCAGCGGCGCGGTGACCATCAACACCATCACCCAGAACGGCTACGCGGCCGGTCAGCTCCGCTCGGTCGCCGTCAACAACAACGGCCTCGTGGTCGGCACCTTCTCCAACGGCCAGAACCTCGATCTCGCGCAGGTCTCGCTGTCGCACTTCAACGGCACCAACTACCTCAAGGCCCTCGACGGCGGCGCCTACGCCGCGACCGAGCAGTCGGGAAATGCCATCGACGGCGCTTCGGGCACCATCAGCGGCTCGTCGCTGGAAGGCTCCAACACCGACATAGCCGACGAGTTCACCAAGCTGATCGTGACCCAGCAGGCCTATTCGGCCAACACCAAGGTGATCACGACAGCGAATTCGATGGTGCAGGACCTCCTGAACGTGTTGCGCTGATCGGCGCGTGACGTAACCAAAGGCGGGTAAGTACAATGGGTTTGAGTTCAGCCCTTGCCAGCGCGATGAGCGGTCTGCGTGCCAACCAGGCCGCGCTCTCGATCGTCTCCTCGAACGTCGCCAACTCGCAGACGCCGGGTTACGTCGTCCAGACGGCGAACCAGATCGAGGTCTCCACCGGCGACTTCGGCTCGACGGCGATGACGACCGGCGTCAGCCGGGAGCTCGACACCTATGTGCTGAACCAGCTGCGCACCGAGACCGGCGGCAGCGGCTACGCCGACCAGATGGCCAACATCCTGAAGCAGCTTCAGAATGTCTATGGTACGCCCGGCAACAGCGGCACGCTAGAAAGCGCGTTGAACAAGTTCACCTCCTCGCTCCAGGCGCTGTCGACGAGCTCGGGCGCGTCCTCGGCGCAGACCGTCGCACTGGGCGCGGCGCAGGCGCTGGCGCAGCAGCTCAACGTGACCACCAAGGGCATCCAGTCGCTGCGTTCCAACGTCGAGCAGGATCTCGGCACTTCGGCACAGCAGGCCAATGCGGCGATGCAGAAGGTCGCCGACATCAACACCAAGCTTCAGGGCCTGTCACCAACCGATCCCTCGGCTGCGACGCTGATGGACCAGCGCGACCAGGCCATCAACACGCTGTCGAAATTTGTCGACGTCCGCGTCACCACCGACGGTTCGAACCAGGCCAACATCTACACCACCACCGGCTTCCAGCTGGTCGGCGCCGGGCTCGCCTCGCAATTCTCCTTTGCCTCCGCCGGCGCGCTGTCCGCGACCTCGCTCTACAACACCGATCCGAGCAAGTCCGGCGTCGGTGCGCTCACTCTCAAATTGCCGAACGGCTCGCAGATCGACGCCGTCGCCAACAACGTGGTCTCGTCCGGCCAGATCGCGGCCGACCTGAAGCTGCGCGACCAGACGCTGGTGCAGGCGCAGACCCAGATCGACCAGCTCGCCGCCACGATGTCGAGCGCACTGTCGGACAAGACCACGGCCGGCAGCACGGTCTCCGGTCCGCCGGCCGGCTTCGATCTCGACCTTGCCAGTTCGCAGGCAGGCAACACGGTCAACATCACCTACACGGACAAAACGACCAACACCCAGCGCCAGATCACGCTGGTCAACGTGACCGATCCGGCGGCGCTGCCGCTGCAGACCGCCACCAACGCCAATCCGATGCGGGTGGGCGTCAACTTCGCCGGCGGGATGAGCGCGATCGCTTCTGCGCTCAACACCGCTCTGTCGGGCTCGCACCTGTCGTTCTCCGCCGCACCGGCGCCGGCGAGCGCCACGACGCTGCGGGTGACCGACGACAACAGCGGCCTTGCCAAGATCAACTCGGCCTCGACCACCAAGACGATCTCGTCGCTGACCTCGGGCAATCCGCAGCTGGCGGTGTTCACCGACGGCGGGCAGGCGCTCTACACCGGTGCGATCACGGCGTCGGGCTCGCAGATGACCGGCCTTGCCGGGCGCATCGCCGTCAACACGCAGCTGGCCAGCGATCCGACCAAGCTGTCGGTCTACAACACCTCGCCGGTGACGCCCGCAGGCGACACCACGCGCTCGGACTTTCTCTACTCGCAGCTCACCACCTCGGTGTTCTCCTACTCGCCGACGACCGGCCTCGGCTCGTCGAGCCAGCCCTTCACCGGCAGCGTCTCGAACTATCTGCAGCAGTTCCTGAGCGTCCAGGGCAATGCCGCGACCCAGGCGACCCAGCTCCAGCAGGGCCAGAGCGTCGTGGTCTCGACGCTGCAGGCCAAGTTCAACTCGACCTCCAGCGTCAACCTGGACTCGGAGATGTCGAACCTGATCCAGCTCCAGAATGCCTATGCCGCCAACGCGCACGTGATGTCGGTGGTGCAGAGCATGATGAACACGCTGATCCAGGCTCAAGTGTAACCAGTACAGGGCTCTGAAACATGTCGATCAGCAGCATCAACTATTCCTCGTCGATCCTCGGCGCGCAGATCCGCAACATCAATCAGCAGCTCACCGACCTGTCGACGCAGCTCTCGACCGGCAAGCTGTCGCAGAATTATTCCGGCATGGGCACCAACGAGGGCTTTGCGATCGCCTCGCGCTCGCAGCTCTCCAACATCGCCGCCTATACCGACACGATCACCAACGTCAACGTCAACATCAACCTCGCCAATACCGCGCTGCAGTCGCTGACGACGATCCGCAACACGGTGCAGACCGGCTCGGCCAGCACCGCCCAGGACCTCAACGTCAACGGCCAGACCGTCGCGCAGAACACCGCCGCCGCGCAGTTCGGCTCGATGGTCGGCGTGCTCAACACGCAGTCCGGCAACCGCTACCTGTTCTCGGGAACGTCGGTGAACACGCAGTCGGTTGCGGACGCCGGCGACATCATCAACGGCACCACGACGCAGGCCGGCTTCAAGACCGTGATGGCGGAGCGCCAGGCCGCCGATCTCGGCGCCAACGGCATGGGACGGCTGGTGCAGACGCAGCCGACGGCGAGCTCGGTGAAGGTGTCGGAAGACGTCGCCGGATCGCCGTTCGGGCTCAAGATCAAGGCGGTGTCCTCGACGCTGACGGGCGCGACCGTCACCGGCCCGAGCGGCTCGCCGGTGTCGTTCTCGGTCGATCTCAACGGCGTCAATCCGAACAATGGCGACAAGCTGAGCGTCCAGTTCACGCTGCCTGATGGTTCGACCGAGCAGATCGACTTGACCGCGTCGAGCGCGACGCCGACGCCGCTCGGCAGCTTCGCGATCGACGCGAGCACGCCCGTCAACCCGAACAACACGGCGGCCAATCTCAACACCGCGCTGAACACCGCGATCACCAAGCTTGCCAACACCTCGCTGGTGGCGGCCTCCGCGATCACGGCCGGCGACAATTTCTTCAACACCGCAAGCTCCGCGATCGGCACGCCGGTCAACAACCAGGCCACGCCGCCGGCGCCGGTCACAGGCGCGACGGCGCTGTCGGGCGTGAGCCCCTCGGACTCGATCTCGCCGGGCTTCGTTGCCGGCGACACCATCACCGTCAACGGCACCACGCTCACCTTCGTCAACTCGGGCGCGACCGGCAACCAGCTCAATGTCGGCGAGAGCATCCAGACGCTGATGAGCAAGATCGACGCGATCACCGGCACATCGAAGCCCTCGACCGTGCATGGCGGCTCGATTACCATCAACACCGACGATGCGGCAAGCCTCAACATCACGACGACGAATACGGGCGCGCTCGGCGCGCTGGGCTTCGGCGCGACGCCCGTCACCGCGACCCAGCCGCCGCTGCGCGTCGGCTCTTCGCCGGCGAGCTCGGCGACGACGCTGGTCAACGGCTCGGCCACAACAGTGAAATGGTACACCGGAAATGACGGGCCCGGCTCGGCACGCTCCACCGCGATGGCGCGGGTCGACGATTCCGTCACGGTGCAATATGGCGCGCAGGCCAACGAGGATGCGATCCGCCAACAGTTGCAGGCCATCGCTGTGTTCGGGACGTTCTCGACGTCGCCGACCGGGCAATATGCGGGCGGGCAGGTCGCCGCGCTGAGCCTGCGGGTGACACAGTCGCTGACGAAGCAGCCCGGCCAGCAGCACCTCGAGGACATCCAAACCGACCTTGCGATGGCCCAGAACGCGATGAAGGATGCGGGAACGCGCCAGACCCAGGCCAAGGCGCAGCTCCAGAGCATCGTCGACCAGGCGGAATCGGCATCGCCCGACCAGGTCGCCAGCGAGATCCTGTCGCTGCAGAACGCGCTCCAGGCCTCCTACCAGGTTACCTCGAACCTCGCGCAGCTCTCGCTCGTCAAGTTCCTGTAAGGAAACGTTAAGGCGCCGTTAACCATGCCTCTTTACCTCTTGGTGAGGTTTTAAGCGCGGGCTGAGCCGTCAATGTCGGACAAGATGCAGCTGGTGGTGGCCACGCCGTGCTTCGGCGGGCAGGTGTCGAGCATTTATGCGAGCTCGATCTTCGCGCTCCAGCGCGCCGCGCACGGCATGTCCAATCTCGAGCTCAAGGTGCTGCTGCGCGACGGCGATGCGCTGATCACCCGGGCGCGGGCCAATCTCGCCGCGATGTTCCTGGATGATCCCAAGGCGACGCATTTCCTGTTCATCGACGCCGATATCGGCTTCAAGCCCGAGCAGGTGTTCCGCCTGATCGAGTGTGGCGCGGACGTCGTCGCCGGCTGCTATCCGATCAAGCGGGTGAACTGGGACAAGGCGAAGCGGGCGATCCAGTCCGGCCGCGCCGACGTACCGGCGGCCTCGCTCGACTACGTGCTCGAGATCGAGGACCCCGACCGCATTGTGATGGTCAACGGCTTCACCCGCGTGCGCTACGCCGGCACTGGCTTCCTGATGATCCGCCGCCACGTGCTGGAGGCGATGTGCCGCCATCCTGATTACGCCAACCTGCAGTTCTTCCGCGAGCATTCGCACGACACGCTGGCATCGAGCCCGAACCGGTTCGCGCTGTTCGAATGCATGATTGATCCCGCGACCGGGACCTATCTCTCCGAGGATTTCGCTTTCTGCAAGCGCTGGACCGATATCGGCGGCGAGATCTGGGCCGACATCCAGAGCTCGCTCGATCATGTCGGCCCGTCGGTGTTCCACGGCGACATCGCCTCGCAATTCGCGCCGGCGGCTGCGGCCGACGCGGCGTGAGCCTTTCGGGATGAGCAACGGCGCATCCCCTCTGCCAATCCCGGAGCGCGCACCCGACGGAGGCTTGCGCTACCGTCTGCGCGATCTCTTCACGCCGCTGGATACGCTGCTGGTCTCCGGCGGAGACCCGCGGCTGGCGCTTGATCCCCGGGATCGCGTCAACGCCTATGGCTGCGCGGCCTCGCCGGAGCCCGAGATCTGGAATTTCGCCTCTTCGACCGCGTCCACGATTTCGCAGGCGGCCTACGATCGCGCGGCGCTCGCGCGCGAAGAGCTGATGCACAAATGCCTGTTCGACGAGGTCGAAATCGCCTTCGATGCGCGCTGCGAGGCCATGCGCGATGAATTGCGCGGCCATCTCCAGCTCTCGCCGCGCGTCGACGTCGTGTTCTCGCCGTCCGGCACCGATTCCCAGCTTCACGCCTTGTTTCTGGCCGGCGCGGTGCTCGGCGCGCCGCCCGTCTCGATCGTGGTCGGCACGGACCAGACGGGCAGCGGCACGGTCCATACCGCGCGCGGGCACCATTTCAGCACGATGACGGCGAGTGGCCTTGCGGTGCGCAAGGACAGTGCGGTGGCGGGGCTTGCGAGCGACAGCATCGCAGTGCCGCTGCTCGATACAGTGCCCGGCATCGCGATGCGCTCCGATGCGGACGCCGCAGTCATGCGTGCAATCGAGATCAGCCTCGCGCAAGGCCGGTGCGTTCTGCTCCATATCATGGATTCGTCAAAGCTCGGCTGGCGCGCGCCGAGCGCTGCCTGCCTCGATGAGATCGCGCGGCGCTGGCCGCGCAAGGTTCAGGTGGTCGTCGATGCCTGCCAGGCGCGGCTCGGGCGCCGGCGGCTGCGTTCCTATCTCGATCGCGGTTACATGGTGCTGATGACGGGCTCCAAATTCTTTGGCGGGCCCGCCTTCAGCGGTGCGCTGCTGGTGCCGAAGGGCCTGTCGCGGTCGATCGACCGGATCGGCGCGATTGCGCCGGGCATCTTCGGCTATGCCGGCCGCTGCGACTGGCCGATGGCCTGGACGGCATTGCGCTCGCGCTTCGAGCGGCGGCCGAATTTCGGTCAATGGCTGCGCTGGGAGGCGGCGCTTGCGGAGATCGGCAGCTATTATGCCGTGCCCGGCGCGTTTCGCGCCAGGGCGCTGGCCGAGCTCTTCGCCGGCATCGACAGCATGATCGCCTTGTCACCGTCGCTTCGCGCCGTTCCGAATGCATCCGGGATCACCGGCGCGGACGACGAGGAATTCGCGGCCGCCACGATCCTTCCGTTCACACTGCTCCGCGACGGCAAGTCGGTCTCGGTCGCCGAGACCGCCGCCGTTCATCGCGCGCTCGCGCGCGACATGAACGAGGAGATCAGCGGCAGCACGGCGGACCGCCAGGTCGCCGCGCAGCGCTGTCTCGTCGGCCAGCCGGTCCGGCTGGAGCGGCAGGACGAGGCGCCGCAAGCCGTGCTGCGGCTCTGTGTCGGCGCCCGGCTCGTCACCGAAGCCTGGTCGGCGGATGCCGCGCAGGCGCAACGTAATTTGCAGCACATCCTCGATCGCATCGCCCATGTCGTGGCGAAGATCGAGCTGCTGCTTGACCGTGCCGCGGCTGCGCCGGGGAAGTCTGTGCTCGAGGGCTGATATGCTGAATCCTGTTTCCGTGCCGAACGGCGCCATCACGCCAAACTATTCCGACCGCATCGGCTTTGCGAAGTTGACGCGCCGGGCCTTCCAGGGCGGCGATCTGCATCCGTTGCGCGAGCATCTGCTGGCGCGGATCGCGGAAGGGACGGCGGAGGCCGGCGAGGGCCTGGATCTGTCGCTGGTTGCCCAGCTCCTCGGCGAGAAGGAAGCCGGCCTCGTGATCCAGACCGAGGTGCTCGCCTTCCACCAATTGTTTCGCTCGCCCTGCGCTGTTCCGAAGCCGCGCCTGCGCGTGCTCGCGCTCGCGGCCGATATCGACATGGGCGGCAACACGCCGATCGAATTCCTGCTCGAAGACTCCGATATCGAGCTGTTGACGCTTTATGTAGTCAAGGGCGTCGGCCTGCCGGAGACATTGCCGGATCATGACGTCGCCATCGTGGTCGCCTCCGATTCCGAGGAATGTCGCGAGACGCTCGCGGTCATCGAGGCGGCCGCGCCGAGCTGGCCGCGGCCGCTGCTCAATCGCCCCGAGCTGATCGGCAATCTCGATCGCGACAAGCTCTATCGGTTGCTGGCCGATATTCCCGGTCTCGATATTCCCGTCACCGCCAACGCGACCCGTGCGCAATTGACGGCCCTCTCGGAGGGGCGGATCGCCTGCACGGAGATTACGGGCGAATTGCACTTTCCAATGATCGTGCGGCCGCGCGGCACGCATGCCGGCGTCGGCCTTGCGAAGATCGACGATGTGGCCGCGCTCAAAGCCTATCTTGCCGAGCGGCAGGAGCAGGATTTCTTCGTCGCGCGTTTCGTCAACTATGCGAGCCCCGACGGGCTCTTTCGCAAGATGCGGCTCACCATGGTCGACGGCAAGCCTTACGCCTGCCACATGGCGATCGCCGATCGTTGGGACATCTGGTATCTCAACGCCTACATGGCGTTCAGCGAGGAGAAGCGCGCTGAAGAAGCCATCTTCATGCAAGACTTCGATCACGCCTTCGCGGCGCGCCACAAGACTGCGCTCGACGAGATGAGCCGGCGCGTCGGCCTCGACTATTTCATCGTCGATTGCGCCGAGAACCAGAACGGCGAGCTCTTGGTGTTCGAAGCCGACAACACCGCCGTCGTGCACAACATGGATCCGCCGTCGGTGTTTCCCTACAAGCCGCCGCAGATGCGCAAGATTTTCGCCGCATTCACCGCGATGCTGTCGCGGCACGCCAGGGCCGGCGAGGGGCGTGCGGCATGAACGAGATCATCCGCAACACGCAGCCCGCGGTCACGAACACGTCGCTCGATCCACAGGATTGGAGCGCGTTTCGCGCGCTCGCCCATCGCATGCTGGACGAGACCATCGACGGCATCGCCAATGTTCGTTCGCGTCCGGTATGGCAGCCGATCCCCGATGAGGTTCGTGCGGCTATCAAATCCGACGTGCCGCGCGAGGCCAGCGATCTCGCCGATGTCTACCGCGAATTCGCCGAACACGTTGCGCCCTATGCGACCGGCAACG
The DNA here is from genome assembly GCF_054185225.1 of Bradyrhizobium sp. 18BD. Classification (NCBI taxonomy): domain Bacteria; kingdom Pseudomonadati; phylum Pseudomonadota; class Alphaproteobacteria; order Hyphomicrobiales; family Nitrobacteraceae; genus Bradyrhizobium; species Bradyrhizobium sp. 18BD. The sequence goes on from NZ_JAVAYL010000031.1 coordinate 74,646, forward strand.
TCCATCCCGGCTTCATGGGCTGGGTACACGGCGGCGGCACTGCGGTCGGTATGGTCGCGGAGATGCTCGCGGCGGGCCTCAACGCCAATCTCGGCGGGCGCGACCACATGCCGATCGAGGTCGAGCGCCAGATCGTCGACTGGATGCGCCGTCTCTTCGCTTTCCCGGAGAATGCGAGCGGCATCTTCGTCACCGGCACGTCGATGGCCAATCTGATGGCGGTGCTGGTGGCGCGCACGACTGCGCTCGGCAAGCTGGCGCGTCAGTATGGCATCGGCAATGACGGTGCACTGCTCACCGCCTACACGTCGCGGGCCGCGCATGGCTGCGTCTCGCGGGCCATGGACATCGCCGGGCTCGGCACCGATGCGCTGCGCAAGATCGATGTCGATACCGATCATCGCATCGACGTCGCCGCGCTGCGCGCGCAGATCGCGGTCGACCGCGAGGTCGGGTTCAAGCCGTTCCTCGTCGTCGCCTCCGCGGGCACGGTCGATATCGGTGCGATCGACGATCTCAAGGCCGTCGCAGCGCTGTGCCGCGAGGAAGGAATCTGGTTTCACGTCGACGGCGCTTTCGGTGCGCTCGCAATTCTCTCGCCCGAGCTCGCGCCGCTGCTCGGCGGCATCGAGCTTGCGGATTCCATTGCGCTCGATTTCCACAAATGGGGACAGGTGCCCTACGATGCCGGCTTCCTGCTGGTGCGCGACGGCGAGCAGCATCGGCAGGCTTTCGCCCAACCGGCGGCCTATCTGAGCCGCGAGGCGAGGGGGCTTGCGGCGGGCGCGGTCTGGCCCTGCGATCTCGGTCCCGATCTGTCGCGCGGCTTCCGTGCGCTGAAGACCTGGTTCACGCTGAAGACGTTCGGCACCGATCGCCTTGGCGCCGTGATCGCGCGAAGCTGCGCGCTCGCCAAATATCTGGAGGCGCGCGTTCTGGCCGAGCCGCGGCTGGAATTGCTGGCGCCGGTCAACCTCAACATCGTCTGCTTCCGCTACCGCGCGGGTGATGCAGTCAATCGCGAGATCGTCGCCGACATCCAGGAGTCCGGTATCGCGGCGCCATCGAGCACCACGTTCGATGGCAAGTTCGCGATCCGTGCCGCCATCGTCAATCACCGCACCGACGAGACGGATATCGACGCGCTGGTGGCGGCCGTGCTGGCGTTCGGCGACAAGCGAAGCGGCGGCGTGATCGACGTCGAGGCGCCACCGCTCGCGGCGCAGTGACGTCAATAACCTCCAAAACAAAACGCCCCGGACCTGATCCGGGGCGTTTTGCTTTCAGATGCTGGAAGGCTCAGGCGGCGGAGCTGACGTCGCCCTTGACCTCATCCTTGGGATGGGTCGCCTCGAACTGCTCACGCAGCTTGTCTTCATAGGCGATCAGCTTGCGGGCGTCCTTGAGGGCCCGATAGAGATCGCCGCTCATGATGTTGTTGTTGATGCTCTCGATGATCGGCCAGGCGCTCGGCACGGCGGTGACGATGTCGCGCACCAGGTTGAAGTAGGTGCCGTGCTGGCTCTGCGGATCCGGCGAGATGTACATGAGCTGGACCGCCAGATAGACGAGCTTGGCGGGCGTATCAGCGGTTTCCGGCGTGAGGATGTCGCGCTCGCGCAGGATCGGCACGTTGTCGCCGTCGATCAGAAGGCGGGCGCGCTGGTCGGTGTTGGTTATCACGCAGTTACCGACGATGATGCGTTCGTGAGGTCTCAGCTCGACCTTGAGGGCCATGCCTGTTCTCCATCAACTCTTTTGTAACGAGCGTCGCGCGCGCCCCCCGATGACGGCAGTCGGCTCTGATTGGGGGTAATCCTTGCCGAATGTGGTTAACGGCTCGTAAACGTCGGCCGAGGTGGCAAAAAACGAATGATAGTCAAGGGTTTACAGGCGAGAGAAACTGCCGCTGGAAGCTTTTGAGAAGCCAATTCGGGCACGGCGCCGACAAACCGGCGGTTTCATTTCACAGATTGTTAGCGGCTTGGACGCAACCGTCCGCGGGTCGTTTGATCAATCTTGGTCAAATAGGACGCGTAGCTACCAGAAAGGTAACAGTATGTCCGGTATCGTTCTCTCCGCTTCGGTTCGTCAGAACCTTCTCTCCCTCCAGTCCACCGCCGACCTCCTCGCCACCACCCAGTCGCATCTGTCGACCGGCAAGAAGGTGAACTCGGCCCTGGACAACCCCACCAACTTCTTCACCGCTCAGGGTCTCGACAACCGCGCTGGCGACATCAATAACCTGCTCGATGGTATCGGCAACGGCGTGCAGATCCTGCAGGCTGCCAACACCGGCATCACCTCCCTGCAGAAGTTGGTCGATTCCGCGAAGTCCATCGCCAACCAGGCGCTGCAGCAGCCGTCGGGTTACTCGTCGAAGTCGACCTTCACCTCGGCCGCGATCGCGGGCGCGAGCGCCACGAACCTGCTGGGGACGCCGGATACCGCCGCCACCCTGACGGGCACCGCGACCGGCACTCTTGCCGCGTCCTCGGACCTGACGACCGCGGCTGGCGGTAGCTTTGCTGCTGGCGACACGCTCATCGTCAACGGCACGACGATCAAGATCACGGCTGCCGGCGCTGGTACTGCCGCCTCTACCACGGCTGCGGACGGCACCATCAATCTGAACACCACCGCGGCCACGGCGGCGACCACCGACGACCTGACCGCTGCGATCAAGACGGCTCTCGGCGGCGGCAGCGCGGCGGCGGCCATCGCCGGCAATCAGCTGACGCTCACGGCCGGCAACACCAGCGACAGCATCACGCTTGGCGGTACGGCGCTGGCCAAGGTCGGCCTCACCGCCGGCACCACGGCGCCGACGTCGACCTTCAGCGGCCAGACGCTGACGATCGGTGCGATCGACGGCAGCGCTGCCCAGACCATCACGATCGGCACGGGTGCCAACCAGGTCAACACGCTCGACGCGCTCAACACCAAGCTCGCCTCAAGCAACCTGACCGCTTCGCTGAGCTCGACCGGCCAGCTGACCATCACCACCACGAACGATGAAGCCTCGCAGAACCTGACGAGCTCCATCATCGGCGGCACGGCGATCGGCTCCGGCAAGCTGTTCGGTGCGGGGGCCTTCGCTGCCGCGGTGAAAGACACCAACTCGCAGAACGCCCGCGCCAGCCTGATCGCTCAGTACAACAACGTGATTGATCAGATCAAAACCACCGCGCAGGACTCGTCTTTCAACGGCGTCAACCTGCTGAACGGTGACACGCTGAAGCTGACGTTCAACGAAACCGGCAAGTCGACGCTGAGCATCACCGGCGTCACCTTCGATCCGGCCGGCCTCGGCCTTGCGAAGCTGACATCTGGCACCGACTTCGTGGACAACGCTACGGTCAACAAGGTTCTGACCACGCTCAACGCGTCCAGCAGCACGCTGCGTTCGGAAGCGTCGACTCTCGGCTCAAACCTGTCGGTCGTGCAGATCCGTCAGGACTTCAACAAGAACCTGATCAACGTCCTGCAGACCGGTTCGTCCAACCTGACGCTGGCCGACACCAACGAGGAAGCGGCCAACAGCCAGGCGCTGTCGACCCGCCAGTCCATCGCGGTCTCGGCGCTGTCGCTGGCCAACCAGTCGCAGCAGAGCGTGCTGCAGCTTCTGCGCTGATACGCGACGAAAATCGCCACTCAAGGCATCGCGGCGGGGCTTTGGCCCCGCCGTTTCTTTTTGCCGTCCAGCCGGGCTCGCGCAGGGGGCCGGCACCGTGGCGGATTAACGCATTGTTAACCCTGCGGCTTAAGCCGCCATTAACCTTAATTTAAAGGACGCCCTCTAAAACTGGACAAAAGTAGATTCCCCGATCGGCGAGCCCCGATTCGTACAGCGTCGCGCTTCAAGAGGAAGATCCGCCAATGTCCAACATCGTTCTCTCGGCATCAGTTCGCCAGAACCTGTTGTCACTGCAGTCGACAGCCGACCTGCTCGCCACCACGCAGCAGCGCCTTGCGAGCGGCAAGAAAGTCAATACGGCACTGGACAACCCGACCAACTTCTTCACCGCCCAGGGGCTCGACAATCGCGCCGGCGACATCAGCAATCTCCTCGACGGCATCAACAACGGCGTGCAGGTGCTGCAGGCGGCCAATACCGGCATCACCTCGCTGCAGAAGCTGGTCGACAGCGCCAAGTCGATTGCCAGCCAGGTGCTGCAAAGCCCGACGGGCTATTCTCCCAAGTCCAACGTGACGTCGGCCGCGATCACCGGTGCAACCGCCAACAACCTGCTGGGCAGCGCATACACCAACGCCACGGTCACGGGCACTACCGTCACCGACAGCGGCAGCGCAAACATTACGCCGACGACCCAGCTGCTCAACCTCAACACCGCTGTCGTCAACGGCTCGGTCCTGACCGTCGACGGCCACACGATCACCTTCTCGAACGCGCAGACCACCTCGACCACCGACTCGTTCGGCAACGTCACGATCGGCATCGGCACCGGCAGCACCCTCACGGTGCAGAGCGTGCTGAGCGCGATCGACGGCATCACCGGAGCGGGGACGGCCTCGACCGTCAACGGTACCGGCCAGCTCGTGCTCAGCACGGGTACGAACCAGGACCTTGCGATCTCCGGCTCGGGCAACGTGCTCACTGCGCTCGGCCTCACCGCCGGCAGCACCGCCCGCGTCCCGCCCCCGCTCAGCGGCAAGACGTTGACGATCGGCGCGACCGGCACCGGCACAGCCACCAGCATCACCTTCGGCACCGGCACCGGGCAGATTTCCACGCTCAATCAGCTCAATGCGGTGCTGGCGTCGAACAATCTGCAGGCGACGATCGACCCAACGGGACACCTCAACATCGTGACTTCCAACGATGCGGCTTCCTTGACGATCGGCGCGATCGGCGGCACGGCCGCGGCGAGCGGTCAGCCCTTCTATGGTCTGATCGCGCAGCCGCCCGTCGCGGACGCGAACTCGCAGGCTACACGCGCCAATCTCGTCGCGCAGTACAACAACGTGCTCGCGCAGATCAACACCACCGCGCAAGACTCCTCCTTCAACGGCGTGAACCTTCTGAACGGCGATACGCTCAAGCTCGTGTTCAACGAAACCGGACGTTCGACGCTGACCATTCAAGGCGTGACTCTCAACGACGCCGGGCTCAGCCTCGCGCCCTTGAACCAGGGCACTGATTTCCTGGACTCGAATTCGGCGAACTCCGTTCTCACTACCCTCAACGCCGCCAGCACGACTCTGCGCGCGGAAGCGTCGTCGCTCGGTTCGAACCTGTCGATCGTGCAGATCCGTCAGGACTTCAGCAAGAACCTGATCAACGTGCTGCAGACAGGCTCCTCGAGCCTGACGCTTGCCGACACCAACGAGGAAGCAGCGAACAGCCAGGCTCTCTCGACGCGTCAATCGATCGCAGTCTCCGCGCTGTCGCTCGCCAACCAGTCGCAGCAGAGCGTGCTTCAGCTCCTCCGCTAAACGTGGCGCCGACGAATACGACGGCTGATGCAACGGCGAAGCTGAAGGCTTCGCCGTTGTTTTGAGCGAGATCGCTAACGCTCGATTAGTCGAGATCGGCGCATGCTTCCATGCATCGTTTTACAGCGCGCGCACAGGGACTTATGCTTGAAGCGAAGATGTGCTCCTGGCCCGTAATTGTCCGGAGACTGTCCGCACTCTCACGTAAGCAAATCTTAAACGCTGCTGCATAGTGTCGGGAAAGAATCCTTAAGCCTGCATAATGGGCAAGGAAACTTCCAGGGTGATGAATGTCGAGTTCTGCTGCTTCGGCTTATGCGCGCGTCGCAACGACCACTGCGTCCCCTCGCGATATCGAGGCGCAAACGCTGCTGAAGGCCGCCAACAAGCTGCAAGATGCGATCAACAGCGACGATCCGTTCGGCGAGCAGACAATGCAGGCCCTGATGTTCAACCGCAAGCTCTGGACCATCTTCCTGAGCGAGGCGATGCGCGATACCAATCCGCAACCGATCGATGTCCGACAGAAGATTGCAAATATCAGCGTGTTCGTGCTGAGCCAGACCGCTGCGCTCCAAGCCAGCCCTCAGCTTGATCATTTCCGTCCGTTGGTCGAGATCAACAGGAATATTGCCGCCGGTCTGTCCGGACGGCCGTAAACGGAGCTAAGCCGTGGCCGACGTCATGAGCATCCTGTCGAGCTCGTACAAGTCGGCCGGCATGTCGATTCCGAGCAAGACGAAATACGTGGCGGTCGACCCGGCATTGTACCAGGGTACCTGGACCGGAAAATATCCGGACGGCAAGACGTTCTCGCTCGCCGTCAGCAACGTCGACGGCTTTCGCGCCCAGGTCCACTATGAGAGCGCCGGCACGTCGCAGTACCAGCAGGTCCTGATCAAGGACTCGTCGTTCCGTTTCGGCAATACCAAGTTCTTGCTGACCGGTAACGGCAAGGCGCAGGTCAAGAATGTCGTCACCGATCCCGCGACCGGCTCGACCTATCTCGACAGCGCCGCCGCCACGCGCGACACCTGATCGTCAGGCGCTGAGGTCCGTATTGAGCGGACGCGAGGGCTGGGACTTCAGATCCTCTGCATGGAAATAGGCGCGCCGGCGCAGCATGGCTTCGTCCGGGAACTGGTTGACCACGGCGTCGGTCTTGTCGTTGACCACCTGAAACACGAAGGATGCCGCCGCCTGGTCGAACACGACCTGTCGCGAGATGTTCTCGTTGTTCTGCGGATCATTGCGGAGGGGAGCGCTGGTGTCGCTCGCGGCCACCGTCTGGCTCACCGGCAAATCAGTTTGCACGGCCTCGTTCGCCGCCGAATTCGACGTCGTGACAATCTGCGCGGGGGCCGGTATCCCCACCGGCCTGATGCTGAAATCTGTACTCATGGCAGCCTCCTGGTTGCCTCACGTGAGTCAAATCCCAACCCCTCTCAATGCGCAACCATGGAACACCAGGTTTGAAGACCCGGTAAGCAAACGTGCCTAATCGCGCAACGACATCGCCGCGCGGTTTTTCGTAAAATTGAAAGCTTGTTCTTGCGTGCGCTCAGAGCGAGCGGCTGACGGCGAGCGGCGTGATGTGGCGCGGGCCCGGCGTGGCGCGGCGGCCCGCAGCCGTATAGGTGTTCGGCACGTTGCGCTTCTGGATCTCGGCGTTGACGCCGCGCACGACGCTCTCGGAGACCGCGTGTGCGGTTGCGAGCACCGTGAGATTGACCTGGAGCATCGCGCGGAATGCATCGTGGTGCCGATGCAGGGTCGACAGCAGCTCGGGCGCGGTTTTCGCCAGCTGAGGCTGGTTCGTCTTCAACTCGCTGACGGCGAGGACATAGTTGCGCGACAGCTCCTGCTTCTTGCTCTCGAGAGTCATGGCTTCGCGGACCTTGCCGGCGCGAACCAGCTCGGTCTCCCGCTCGATCAGCGCGAGCAGGGCGTTCATTGCGTCCATCAGCTGCTCGGCGACCTTGCGCGCCTCGGCATGGCCGGGCGCGGTGTTCGGGCGCTGCGCTTGCATCGGCTGACGTGAGGCGTTGAACTGGTTCATCTCGTTTGACCTTATGCCGTGCGGATCGTTGTCGCCTGCTGCATGATGAGGGTGCGGTAGACTTCGGTGGCGACACCGACGCCGCCGGCCTTGGCGAAGTTCTTGGAATATTGCTCGGTCAGCATCGAGCGCCACACGCCGGTGCCGGGCGTGTCGCCGAACGGGCCTTCGCCCTTCAGGCCGGACGTCATCTGCGAGAACATGCTGTTGAGGAACATCGCCTCGAAATCGGTGGCGGTCTTCTGCGCCTTGGACTGCTGTTGCGGCGAGACCTTTTGCACCGCCGCAGCGAGCTCGAAATCGGGACGGCCGTTGCGGCTCTCCACCGAGAAGGCCGAGGAGGCGGCGGTGCGCGGGGTGTTGATGGCGCTGGCCTGCATCACATCACCTCGATGTCGGCTTCGATCGCGCCGGCGGCCTTGATCGCCTGGAGGATGCTGATCATGTCGCGAGGGCCGATGCCGAGGCCGTTGAGGCCGTCGACGAGCTGCTGCAGCGAGACACCGTCCTTGACGAGGGCCAGCTTCTTGCCGTCCTCGGTGACGCTGACGCTGGAGCGCGGTGCGACCACGGTGCGGCCGCGCGACAGCGGATTGGGCTGGCTCACCTGCGGGCTCTCGGAGATCGTGACGGTGAGGTTGCCCTGCGCGACGGCGACGGTGGCAACGCGAACGTCCCGTCCCATCACGATGATGCCACTGCGCTCGTCGATGATGATCTTGGCGGCGAGATCAGGATCGACCTGGAGCTGCTCGATCTCGGTGAGAAAGGCGACGACGTTGCCCTTGAACTCCGGCGGGACCGACAACTGAACTGTCGAGGGATCGATCGGCTCGGCGGTCTTGACGCCGAGATAGTCGTTGACCGCGGCCGCGATGCGCTTGGCGGTGGTGAAGTCGGCATTGCGCAGCGCCAGGCGCACGTTCGGGAGGCGATTGAGCGCGAATTCGATCTCGCGCTCGATGATGGCGCCATTGGCGATGCGGCCCACGGTCGGCACGCCGCGCACGATCTTGGCGGCCTCGCCCTCGGCCTGGAAGCCCGAGATCGCAAGCGAACCCTGCGCCACCGCATAGACGTTGCCGTCGGCACCGAGCAGGGGGGTGACGAGCAGGGTGCCGCCCTGAAGGTTCTTGGCATCGCCGAGCGCGGACACGGTGACGTCCATGCGCGTGCCCTGGGTGGCGAAGGCCGGCAGATTGCCGGTCACCATCACCGCGGCGACGTTGCCGGTGCGGATGGTGGCGCCGCGGATGTTGACGCCCATGCGCTCGAGCATCGCCTGCAGCGACTGCTTGGTGAAGGGGATGTTGTTGAGGGTGTCGCCGGTGCCGTTGAGGCCGACGACGAGGCCGTAGCCGATGAGCTGGTTCTGCCGAACGCCCTCGATATTGGCGAGGTCCTTGATGCGCGAGGTCGCGCTTGCGGACGCGACCGACAGCACCAGCGCTGATAGCGCGGCGCAGGCCACCCCAACAATCCTCACCCAACGAACGCCTGGCATCCCCAACTCCCCGAGGCTCCTCAAATCTCGGACCAATCCCAACACTCCCATGCCGAGCTGGTCCGGCGCTTTCCTTGCGAGCGCTGTGCCAACCCGGGGCGTGAGAGGCAGGTCGCTGAATAGGTTGACTAAATCTGTTTCAACCGGTGTCAGCGGACGTTGTCCCTGGGGAGCGAAACTGCCGCCTGTCGGCAGATTTTGCCGGGTCGTTTACGTGTCGTTAACCATAAAACGGCGAATGTGGCGCATCGATCACCCGGATTCTTCCGATGCGCATCTACGGACCGAACGGCACGACGCTTGGAACGCCGGCCAGTCAGGCCAGGCGGACGAGCTCCGGCACCTTCGTGCTGCCCGACACCTCGTCGGCGCAGGAGACACGGAGCGCCGCAGCGCCGAAGGCGGCGACCAACATCGACGGCCTGCTCGCGCTGCAAGGCATCGAGGAAGATCCGGTCGAGCGCCGCAAGCGCTCGGTCGCGCGCGGCAAGACCGCGCTCGACGTGCTCGACGACCTCAAGATGGGACTCTTGTCCGGCAATCTCGACGCCTCCACCGTGATGCGGCTGCGCGATGCGGCGGCGAATTTGAAATCGTCCTCGGGTGATCCCGGCCTGGACTCGGTGCTGTCCGAGATCGAGCTGCGCGTCGAGGTCGAGCTGGCCAAGGCCGGGCAGGCTTAGTCGTTATCCGTCACCCGAGGCGCCGGAGCGTAGCGGAGGCCTCGAAGGGCGACGGCCCCGCTGAAGCATCTCGGCCGTCCATCCTTCGAGGCTCCCGGCGCGATGCTTTGCATCGCGCCACTCGCACCTCCAGCGACGAGCGCTAGGCGCTCGCGCGGGGATGACGGGGCTCCCATAAGCGTCGCTTCGCGCGCGCTTACGCCGCTTCATCCTTCAACTGCGCATCATAGCGGCGCTGGGCGGCGAGCACGTCTTTCAAATTTTGCTCGGCCCAATCGCGCAGCGGATCGACCGCGGCCGCCAGCGTGACGCCGAGCTGCGTGATCGAATACTCGACGGTGACAGGCACGGTCGCGATGGCGCGGCGCTTGATGAGGCCGTCGCGTTCGAGCGATTTGAGAACCTGGCTCAGCATCTTCTGCGAAATGCCTTCAATCGTTCGACGCAACTGATTGAAGCGCATCGGCTCCTCGCGCAGCAGCAAGAGGATCAGCACCGCCCATTTGTCGCCGACCCGATCGAGGATCTGGCGGGTGGGGCAGTTCGCTGCATAGACATCGGGTTTCATCGTCGGGTCCTCAGGATGCGTTCCGGTCGTGCGCCGGTTACTCTTGCGTAATCAGGTAAGCACAAAGTGCTCTCTTAACACCAGCATCCTTTGCGATATCTAGTCACCGTTAGTTACTATAGAAGCAAAGGAGCCTTCCATGAAAATCGCAGTCGCCGGCGCCTCGGGCCGGGCCGGATCGGAAATCACCAAGGAACTGTCCCGCCGCGGCCATAGCGTCACCGCCATCGCCCGGAACCCGGAGAAGATTGCCGCACTGCCAAACGTCACGCCGACCAAGGGAGACGTGCTCGACCAGGCTGGTCTGGCGAAACTTTGGGCTGGGCATGACGTCGCGGTGAGTTCCGTGCACTTCCTGGCGAGCGACCCGCACAAGCTGATCGGCGCGGCCAAGGATTCGAAGGTCGGGCGCTACCTGGTCGTCGGCGGCGCCGGCAGCCTGGAGGTCGCTCCCGGCGTCAAACTGGTCACAACCCCTGGTTTTCCGGCCCAGTACAAGGCTGAGGCGGAGGCGGGCGGGGCGTTCCTCGACCTGCTGCGGCAGGAAAAGGACCTGAACTGGACCTTCATCTCGCCGTCGGCGCTGTTCGTCGAGGAGGCGCGGACAGGTAAGTTCCGGCTGGGAACGGACCAGCTTCTCGCAGATGCGAACGGCAAGAGCTGGATCAGCTTCGCCGATTACGCCATTGCGCTGGCCGATGAGATCGAGCGGCCGGCCCATCAGAAGCAGCGTTTCACGGTCGGATACTAGGCTTGCGGCCGCCCCCGGGCCCTCCAGGATAAACCTTCTTGTGCAAGGGCTTGGGGGCGGTAACCTCGGATTGAGGGAAATATTGTCTGTCACGGGACGTAGCTATATAAGGCCCCGCTCAACGGACCCCGTTCCGTTTGCGAGTCGTTGCTTAGACAGATAGGCCGCCCTTGGAAAAGTTGAAAAACTACCGACCGACCGAAAAAGAGCCTTTCATGAACGACCGGCAGAAGGAGTACTTCCGTTTGAAGCTCCTCGCCTGGAAGGATGAGATCCTCAAAGAGTCCAAGCTCACCCTGCAAGCCTTGCAGGAGGAGAATGTGAACCACCCCGATCTCGCCGATCGGGCATCGTCCGAAACCGACCGCGCCATCGAACTCCGCGCCCGCGACCGCCAGCGCAAGTTGATCGCCAAGATCGACGCCGCGCTCCAGCGTATCGAGGACAACACCTACGGGTATTGCGAGGACACCGGCGAGCCGATCTCTTTGAAGCGGCTCGAAGCCCGGCCCATCGCCACGCTCTCGGTGGAAGCGCAGGAGCGCCACGAGAAACGCGAGAAGGTCTATCGCGACGAATAGAGCCCGAGCCGCAGCGATGCGGCTCTTTGTTTTTTGGACGCAAGGTGCCATTTCGCGCCATGATCAGCATTGTGCCCGCCGCTAGCCGACGCGCGAGCACGATGGCGAAAAGTGAATCGCGATCAATGGGCTAGACTCGATTCCTCCAAGCTCACGTGAGTTCGGATGAGAATCGACCTTCACTTCATGTGCGGGAGGTTTTGCGAGTCGAATCAACGAGATCGACACGGATCTTGAGCGGCCGACCCAGCGGCATCAAGCAGCGCTGCAATCAGGCTTCATGCGACACCGCAAGGCGCGCGTCCCCATAAAGCCTCGACCAGCTCAATATTTCCTTAAATGCCGGCAACAGCCCGTAAGCCGCATCGGTCAGCTCGTACTCGACCTGCAACGGCTTCTCCGCCACGACGGTGCGCGACACGAGGCCATCCTGCTCGAGTTCGCGCAGTTGCGTGGTCAGCATGTGCTGGGTGATGCCGCCGATCGATCGCCGCAAGGCGCCGAAGCGGACCGCGCCGTTCATCAGCGCGAACAGGATCTCCAGTTTCCACTTGCCGCCGAGCGCGTGGATGGCGCGCTTGAAGTCGGTGAGCAGGGCAGGGTCCGGGCTGCAATCGCAGTCGCCATCGCAAACGCTGGTCAGGTTTTCCATACCGGTCTCGAAATCCATTCTACTTGTTCCCCTGGAGATAGTGACCAGATGCGGCCTTGAGCAGGGTGGCGGAACCAATTCGTGGACCTGCGCAACGAGGGAATTGGCAATGAGCACTGTTCTGGTCACCGGCGGGTCCGGCTTCGTCGGCATCCATGTGATCCTGCAACTCCTGGCCGCCGGGCATCAGGTGCGGACCACGGTGCGCCGGCCGGACCGGCAGGCCGATGTGCTCGCGATGCTGCGCGAGGGTGGGGCGGTAGTGCCAGAGAGCCTGCCCTTCTTTACGGCCGACCTCACCGCCGACGCCGGCTGGCGCGAGGCGGTCACGGGTTGCGACTACGTGCTCCATGTCGCCTCGCCGCTCTCGACGAGTGTTCCCAAGGACGAGAACGAGATGATCATTCCGGCCCGCGACGGCACGCTGCGGGTGCTGCGTGCCGCGCGCGAGGCCGGCGTCAGGCGGGTCGTCATCACCTCGTCGCTGGGCGCGATCGGCTATGGCCATCCGCCGCGCGAAAAGCCGTTCGACGAGACCGAGTGGACCAATCTCGCAGGCAGCGACGTGCAGCCCTACATCAAGTCCAAGACGCTGGCCGAGCGGGCGGCCTGGGATTTCATCGCCCGGGAGGGCGGCGGGCTCGAACTGTCGGTGGTCAATCCCGCCGGCGTTTTCGGTCCGGTGCTGGGGCCGGACTTCTCCGGCTCGATCGAGATCGTCAAATCGCTGCTCGACGGTGCCATGCCGGCGGTGCCGCGGGTCTATTTCGGCGTGGTCGACGTCCGCGACGTCGCCGATCTGCATTTGCGGGCGATGATCGCGCCCGGAGCGAAAGGCGAACGCTTCATCGCGGTCTCCGGCGAGACCATGTCGATCCTCAATATCGGCAAGGTGTTGCGGCGGGAACTGGGACCGCAGGCGCGCCGGGTTCCGCGGCTCCAGGCGCCGGACTGGCTGGTGCGGCTTGCCGCCAGCCGGATTCCCCTGCTGCAGGCCGTGGTGCCGATGCTCGGGAGGGTCAGGCATTCCACCAGCGCCAAGGCGAGGTCGGTACTGGGCTGGCAGCCCCGCTCCAACGACGAGGCGATCCTTTCCACGGCCGAGAGCCTGATCCGGCTTGGCCTGGTCAAGGGCTGAGGGCAGACCGCCCGCGCTTGTCAGGCCCCCGCAGTGATGCTGAACTGCTGCCCCTGATTGTGCAGCATGGGAGGCGGCGCCGATGGACAAAATTCTCGAAGCCGCAAAGGCGATCGCGCTGGCGCGCCGCAACCGTGCGCCGCTCGCGGCGCTGGAGGTTCCGCCCGCCGATGAGGCCGAGGGCTATCAGGTCCAGCGTGCGCTGCATGATCTCCTGCTGCCGCATGCCGGACCGCTGATCGGCTACAAGATCGGCTGCACCAGCCAGGTGATGCAGGATTATATCGGCATCCCGCACCCCTGCGGCGGCGGCGTGTTCCAGAAGGGAGTGCACAAGAGCGGGGTGAAGCTCGCGGCCTCCAAATATGTCCGCGTCGGCGTCGAATGCGAGATCGCCGTACGGCTCCAGCGCAACCTCGCCGCCGGCGAGGCGCCGTTCACGGCCGAATGGGTTGGTGAGGCCGTCGATGCCTATCATCCCGCCATCGAGATCGTCGACGACCGCTACGTGAAGTGGGAGACGATGGGCGCGCCGACGCTGATCGCCGACGATTTCTTCGCCGCCGGCTGCGTGCTGGGTGAGGCGGTGCCGCGCTCGTCCGTGCCGGACCTGAAGGCGATCAAGGGCCGCGCCATCGTCAACGGCGAGGAAGTCAGCCACGGCACCGGCGCCGACGTGCTCGGCCATCCCCACAACGCACTCGCCTGGCTCGCCAACCATCTCGCCGCCGAAGGCAAGGGTTTGCATGCGGGGCAGCTCGTGCTCACCGGCAGCCTGGTGAAGACGCTGTGGCTGAAAGCCGGCGACAAGGTGCGGATGGAGCTGGACGGGCTCGGCGTGGTGGAGGCGGAGTTTACGTAAACTCTCTCCGCGCGTCATTGCGAGGAGCGAAGCGACGAAGCAATCCAGACTGCTGCCGCCGAAAGATTCTAGATTACTTCGCTTCCGCCTTCGCGTGCCGACGCCGTCGCGGTCACTACATTTCATTGCGTGTCTTGTGATGATCTTCACGCGCGAGCGGCGATGTTTGGTTTGCGGTCTACTTTTGAATTTTCCTTTGCTATCCGAACTGAGCATCGACGATCGAGCGGTCAACAATCGCGCGAATGGCCCGATACGCTTCGGATTTCGACAGTATCTCGGACCATTCAGGAGGTTTTTTCCATCCCTTGCCCCAATTGCTGTCGAGTAGATCATCTAGGGCTTCACACGCGCCGAGTTCGTGATCGCTCAGCGCATAGAGATTATTCTCGGATAGCATCAATTTCATTGTTAGCGGGTATGCAAAGGCGGCTACGATCAGGTGCTGCCACGCGAGCCAATTCTGACTGAAGGTGCGTTGAACTCCTCTGTGAGCGACGGCGCTTCGCGCTTCATACAATTCCTTGATCCATTTTCGATGTAGCGGCCAATCCGCTTGCTCGGTTGCGTATTTTGCATCGGGTTTCACGCGTTTCGCGTTAGAGATTCTTACTTTGGCGAATGGAGACCAATGCGACGCGAAAGTAGCTGCGGTTGCCTGAGCAGAACTCTGCGCAGGTGAGAGCAGCCTCTCAAACGCCATCGCTGAAAGCATCACGCACCGATCCCAATCCAACTCCGGCGTCTCCGAATGACCGAGAAGGAACAATTCAAGAGACGAGTCGATGGCGTCAGCTACTGGAAGCTTAAGACGGCGAGCAGTTCCGATAGCCTTGATCAGGGCTGCGTTGATCAAGTTGCAAGCAGTGCCCTCGATCTGAGGAGGTCGTTGAAATACGATATCTTTAAAGCGCATGCCTCCAATTTGTAAGCCGCCACCACGGCGGGCGAAAAAGGGAGAGATCTGGTCAGACCCGGCAGAAACGCCCTGACCAATTATGTGAAACATCGTTGCGTTAAGGTGAGGACTAAAATGCCCTTCAAGGAAGCGCTGTTCTGAAAGGCAGGCAATTGCAAGCGTCTTAGCTGCTTCACTGGCATAGTCCCAATGGGCCCGCGGAATATTCCACGGTTCACGATTGGTGTCACTCTCAAGAGGATGGTGCAACTTTGGATCGGTTGCCCGTTCTTCTGTACGTAGCACCCAAGAGCGTTTTGTACTGTCGAGACCATGGAAGGGTCTATCACCGCTCCGACATCTGCAAGGAGAATGGGGCTGAATCGAAACCGGCCGACCCGTATTTGGGTAGGAACAGTCAGCCATGGCATGAAGATAATGAACCCAGACGACGAGGCCAAGCTATGCAGACTCCGTGGCTAAGCAGCTCCTACACTCGATGGAGATAGCACTCTTATGTGGTCTCTTGAAGCTTCTCCGCTGCTGTCGACATCAATCGCGGCGGCAGTCTGGATTGCTTCGCTCGCAATGACGGAGGTTGGTGCGACGCTTGAGTGCGCCAACTGACCGCGAAGCGCTCGGGCCGCCGCATTTCCGCAAAATACATGCGGCCCTCGCCAGGGGAGCTAGCGAGGGCCGCGTAGTACACCGTCGTTCGCGCCTAGGTTCGCGAACACGGTGTGGGAGCTCGGGAGAGGCTTAGAAGGGCAGCAGCACGTCCATGACTTGCTGGCCGTAACGCGGCTGCTGTACGTCCGTGATCTGGCCGCGGCCGCCATAGGCGATGCGGGCCTGCGCGATCTTGCTGGAATCGATGGTGTTGTCGCTCTGGATGTCTTCAGGGCGGACGATGCCGGCGACCACGAGCTCGCG
Organism: Bradyrhizobium sp. 18BD; assembly: GCF_054185225.1. Taxonomy (NCBI): domain Bacteria; kingdom Pseudomonadati; phylum Pseudomonadota; class Alphaproteobacteria; order Hyphomicrobiales; family Nitrobacteraceae; genus Bradyrhizobium; species Bradyrhizobium sp. 18BD. The sequence goes on from NZ_JAVAYL010000031.1 coordinate 90,732, forward strand.
GATCTCGTAGTTGACGCGGATCTCCTGCTTGCCTTCGACAACGAGGTTGCCGTTCGGCAGCACCTGGGTGACGACCGCGGCGACGTTGGTCTGCAGGGCTTCCTGGCGTTGGACCGAGCCCTTGCCGTCGGCGGAGGACGTGGAGTCCGTGGTCAGGATGCGGCCGGGCAGGATCTTCAGTGGTTGCGTGACCGTCTGGCTGCCGATGAAATCAGTAATCCCTGAATCTTCCTTTGCGGTTCGGCTGCGCTGGGTCTCGTTGGCGATGTTCGCCTTGTCCGTGAAGTTGACGGTCACCGTGAGGAGATCGCCGACCTGGTGGGCGCGCTGATCCTTGAAGAAGGCGCGGCTGCCGTTGCGCCACAGCGAGTTCGGATTGTAGGAGGCGACTTCCGGCTTCGGCATCGGCATCTGCACCGGCTTGTAGCCGGGCTGCGTCGTCGGGTTGTCGATCGCCGACAGTTTCGGTTGCTCGCCGATCTGCGACAGGCGGTCGATCGAGGAGCAGCCGCCCAGCGCGCAAGAGGCGAGCAGCAGGGCGGAGATCGCAATGCGACGAAGACGGGAAGCCGAACTGAACAAGGACATGACTTACTCTGACTTGGCTGGAGCTTGCGAGGCGCGAGTTTGCGGGATCTGGGCTTGTGCAACTTGAGCCGGCGACGCGGGGGCCTGGACCAGGCTCCGGACGATGGCTGCGGTGTCGACGGGGGCGGGCGCCTCGTCGCGCTTCAGCGAGGAGGTCTGCTCGACGGCCGGCGCCATCGGTGCGGACTGGCTCGCGCCCTGCACGGTGATCTGGCCGCGGCCGGTGACGACGCCGGTCAGCGTGCGCTTGGATTGCAGATTGAGCACCGAGACGGTGTCGCCCTCGGCGCCGCTCTCGATCGCCTTGCCGCGCGTGGTGAGGTAGAGGCCCGGCACCTGGTAGATGATGGTTACGCTCTGGTCGCGCTGCACGAAGTCGGGCTTGACGATGTCGGCGACGCGGATCGGCATGCCCGCCCGCATCGGCCGGCGCAGCTGCATGCCGACCGTGCGGTCGCGCGAGGCGGCTTCGCCAGTGACCTCGGCCTTCGGCCGGCGCTCCACGGAGATGTCGGAGGATTTCAGCGTCTCGGTGCGGTCGATGTCGCGCGTCAGCACGGCCACTTCCACCGTCTCGATCGCGGTGCCGGTAAAGCGCAGCTTGGTCGGCGCCGGGTTGCTGTCGTTGTTGATCTCGAAGGCGATGTCGAAACGGCCGCTGCGTGCGTCGTAGCGGGTTGCGACCGGCTGCAGCGCGCCGGTGTTCGAGGCGTCCAGCCGCATGTCGGAGGCGCCGCGGTCGAAGGTGACGGTGATGTTGGCGGCATCGCCGAGGCCGAACCGGCGCTCGAGCGCGGAGGCGACGGCGTTCTCGATATCCTTGTTGGCGAAGGTGCGGGCGAGCCGCGTGACCTGGACTTCCCTGATGTCGCCGGTCATCACGCCGATCACCTGCTTGGCGCGGAGCACGCCCAGGACCTGCGCAACCGGCAGCGCGCCGGTGGTGCCGAGATCGGGCGAGCGGTAGACCGGGATCAGCGCGGCCGAGCCGGCATTGTCGATGAGATCGCCGACCCGAACCACGTCCGAGGTCACGGTGACGTTGGCGCGGAGGGTCGGCGTCGCGATGATGTCGTCGGCGGCCTCTGCCGGCAGGGCCAGCAGCAGCAGCGCGGAGATCGTGGCGAGTGTGGTGCGGATCATCGTCATCACCTCAGCGGAACAGCGCCGTGGTCGATTGCATCATCTGGTCGGCGGCGCTGATGACCTTGGCGTTCATCTCGTAGGCGCGCTGGGCGGCGATCAGGTCGCTCATCTCCGAGACGACGTCGACATTGGCCTGCTCCAGGCTGCCCTGCGTGATCTTGCCGTAGCCTTCGGAGTTCGCGGTGCCGTCCTGCGGCGCGCCGGAGGAGGGGGTTTCGGTGAACAGATTGCTGCCGACCGGCTGCAGGCCGGCCTTGTTGATGAAACGGGTCACGCCGATCTGGCCGATGATCGAGGAGGTCGACGAGCCCGGCAGCGTCACCGAGACCTGGCCCTGCTCGCTCACCGAGATCCCCGACGCGTTTTGCGGGATGGTGATGGTCGGCTGCACCGGGTTGCCCTGGGCGGTGACGACGCGGCCCTGATTGTCCATCTGGAAGGTGCCGTCGCGGGTGTATTGGTAGGTGCCGTCAGGCATCAGGATCTTGAAGAAGCCCTCGCCCGAGATAGCCAGGTCGAGGTCGTTGCCGGTCTGCGACAGCGTGCCCTGGGTCATGCTGCGCGGCGTGCCGACGGTCTTGACGCCGCCGCCGATGTCGACGCCGACGGGCAGGATGGTGCCCTGGTCCGAAGCCTGCGCGCCGACGCGGCGCACGTGCTCGTAGATCAGGTCCTGGAACGACGCGGTCTGCTTCTTGAAGCCGGTGGTGCGCAGGTTGGCGATGTTGTTGGAGATCACCTGAACGTTGAGTTCCTGTGCCGCCATTCCGGTCGCTGCGGTGTGAAGCGCCTGCATGTCAGTTCTCTCCCAATCAGGCCGGAACGTCGGCGAGCTTCTCGATCGCCGATTTGTGGAGGTCGCTCTGCTGCTGCAGCAGATTGGCGATGGCGGTGTAGCTGCGCATGACCTCGACCATGCGGCTCATCTCGCCGACCGAATTCACGTTCGACTTCTCGATGTAGCCCTGGCGCACGCTCGACTTGGTGTCGGCCTGCGCCGTCGCGGAGCCGGTGTCATAGAGGTTGGCGCCGAGCTTGGTCAGCTTGGCCGGATCGTCGAACGAGGCCATGCGGATCTTGCCGCGGATCGAGTCGGTCCGGGCCGTGCCCTCGAGCACCGTGATGGTGCCGTCGGGAGCGACATTGATGTCGTGGTCGGTCGGCTGGAAGGTGATCGGGCCGCCGGTGCCGAGCACGAGGTTGCCGTCGGAGGTGACGAGCTGGCCGGTGCTGTTGAGCGAGAATTTGCCGTCGCGGGTGTAGCGCTCGCCGCCATTGGCCTGCACGGCGAAGAACGCGTTGCCGTCGATCGCCATGTCGAGCGGGTTGTTGGTCGGCTCCATCGGCCCCTGGCCGACGTCGCGATAGGTGCCGCGGTCCTGCACATAGGAGACCCGGCGGTCGGACGCGATGAAATTGTCCTCACGCGCGTTCGAGTTGAGGAACTCCTCGAACAGCGAATGGTCGGCCTTGAAGCCGTTGGTGTTGGCATTGGCGACGTTGTTGGCGATGACATCCATCTGCCGTTCCAACGTCATCTGCCGTGACAAGCCGATCAGAAGCGCGTTCTGCATCGGAAATCTCCCCTGAGTGAGATCTGCCATTTCGCTCTCCCAAGCGCCTTGGCGGACCCCGTGAACGAGACTGTCCAGGTTCTCCCAAACCCTTCGGTCTCCGTCCTTTCTCAGCGAAAGCCGTGCCAACTTAAAAAGATATGTGATTTCAATTCGTTATCGATTTTTCGACGGCGCGGGAGGGCGGCAGAAAGGTTCTGTTAGCCATGTTTGCCCGGCAGAATTTTCCTAGCTGAGGCCCAATGGAAAGGAACCGTTAACCATTATTACCGTAGCGTTTGCATGTAAGAGGAGCGCATTGCGCTGGGGCATTTGTATCGCGTCACTGTCTGCCAGGAGGCTTCGCTCTTTCGACCCTTTATGAGATGAGCGAGCCCGGACGATCATGGCAGATGAAGCGGAAGGTGGCGCAGCCGCCGAAGGCGCGGAAGCCGCTGCCCCAAAGAGTAAGTTCAAGCTGATCCTGATCGTTGTCGCCGCGCTGGTCCTGCTCGGCGGCGGTGCCGCGACCTGGTTCCTGTTCTTCCGCCATGGCGACGACGAGCATCATGCCGAGGTGGCGACGCCGCCGAAGCCGCCGGCCTTCGTCGAGGTGCCCGACATGATGGTCAACCTCGCCGGCGCGCCCGGCGAACGCGTGCAGTATCTGAAGCTGAAGATCGTGCTGGAACTGAAGGAAGAGAAGCAGATCGAGGCGATCAAGCCGGCGATGCCGCGCGTCACCGATATCTTCCAGACCTATGTGCGCGAGCTGCGCTCCTCCGACCTCAACGGCTCCGCCGGCATCTTCCGCCTCAAGGAGGAGCTGACCAAGCGCGTCAACGCGGCGGTCGCCCCGATCCAGGTCGGCGCGGTGCTGTTCAAGGAAGTCGTGATCCAGTGACGATGCTGCGGAAGGGGACGGGCTAGCGTCATGGCCGGCAACGAGCAAATGGACCAGGATGCGATTGCCGCCCAATGGGAGGCGTCGCTCGATTCGGAGGATCCCGCGGAGGCCGCGAAGGCCGCCGCCGAGAACGAATTATCGGAGACCATGGCCCTGCAATGGGCGGCCATGGTCGAGGACGGCAGCCGCGATCTCGGCGCCGGCAAGAACTCCGGCGAGCGGGTGCTGTCGCAGGAGGAGATCGATAACCTCCTCGGCTTCACGGTCGGCGACGTTACGCTCGACGACCACAGCGGCATTCGCGCGATCATCGATTCGGCGATGGTCTCCTATGAGCGTCTGCCGATGCTCGAAATCGTCTTCGACCGCCTGGTGCGGTTGTTGACGACCTCCCTGCGCAATTTCACCTCCGACAACGTCGAAGTCTCGCTTGACCGCATCACCTCGGTGCGCTTCGGCGATTACATGAACTCGATCCCGCTGCCGGCCGTGCTCTCGGTGTTCAAGGCCGAGGAGTGGGATAATTTCGGCATGGCGACGGTCGATTCCAGCCTGATCTATTCGATGATCGATGTGCTGCTCGGCGGCCGCCGCGGCACCAGCCAGCTGCGCATCGAGGGCCGGCCCTACACCACGATCGAGACCGAGCTGGTCAAGCGGCTGGTCGAGGTGGTGCTGGCCGACGCCCAGCAGGCGTTCCGGCCGTTGTCGCCGGTGACCTTCACGATCGACCGGCTCGAGACCAATCCGCGTTTCGCCGCGATCAGCCGTCCCGCCAACGCCGCCATCCTAGTGCGCCTGCGCATCGACATGGAGGACCGCGGCGGCAATATCGAGCTGCTGCTGCCTTACGCGACCATCGAGCCGATCCGGGGCGTGCTGCTCCAGATGTTCATGGGCGAAAAGTTCGGCCGCGACCCGATCTGGGAGGGCCATTTCGCCACCGAGATCGTGCAGGCCGAGATCTCCGTCGATGCCGTGCTCTACGAGGCCGACATCCCGCTCAAGCAGCTGATGCGGCTGAAGGTCGGTGACACGTTACCGCTGGACATGCGCGCGGATGCCAACGTTACCGTGCGCTGCGGCGACGTCACGATCACCGAAGGACGCATGGGCCGGGTCGGAGAACGCGTTGCTATCAGGGTGACGAAACCCTTGCGCAAGCCAAGTACGACACTTGCGATGTTCGAGAAGGTCGACGAGCAGAACAAGATGATGGAGGCCCCATGAACCACTCCCTTGGAATGGCAATCGAAACGCTGGTGGCTATCCTGCTGATGCTCACCATCGTCTACTGTGTCATGCTGAACAAGCGACTCACCCGGCTGAAGGCGGACGAGCATTCGCTGAAGGCGGTCATCGGCGAGCTGATCACCGCGACCGAGATCGCCGAGCGCGCGATCGGGGGGCTGAAGCTTGCGGTGCGCGACGTCAACGAGAACCTCGGCAGCCAGCTCGCCGCGGCGACCCAGATGTCGGACCAGCTCTACAAGCAGCTCGGCGAGGCCGACAACGTGGTGCGGCGCCTGTCCAAGATCGCGATCGCCGCGCGCCCCGTCACCAGCCCGGAAACAGCCGCCGCGCCCGCAGCGAAGCCTTCGTCGGCGAAGGCGGTGGCGGCTGCGGCTGAAGCCTTCTCCGAGCGCCGGCGGTCCAACGGCCTTGCCGCATAAAGCCATGGTATGAAGTCGTTCCGTAACATCCGCGTCATTCCGGTCGTCCTGGTCGCCGTCGCAGGTCTTGCCACGCTCAAGGTCGCCGGCCTCGTGGTCAACGGCGGCTATGTGTTCGACTACCAGCCGAACCAGGTGAAGAAATCCTGGGCGCAGGAAAATCTGAACTTCCCGACCGGCCGCGAGGATCCGGATATCACCGGCTCGACCCATGGCGCGCCGAAGGAGCCGCCGAAGCCTGCAGCTCCCGAGACCAAGCCCGAGGGCACCGTGGTCAAGGTGGAGGAGGCCCAGCCGCAGGTCTCGGCCTCGGAACGCGCGATCCTCGAGCGCCTGCAGGCCCGCCGTCAGGAGATCGAGTCCCGCCAGCGCGAGATCGACATCCGCGAGAGCCTGCTCAAATCGGCCGAGAAGCGCATCGAGAACAAGGTCGAGGAGATGAAGGCGGTGGAATCCCGCATCTCCGCGACCCAGGCCGAGCAGAAGGCCGCCGAGGCCCAGCGCATGAAGGGCCTCGTCACCATGTATGAAGGCATGAAGCCGAAGGACGCCGCGCGGGTGTTCGACCGGCTCGAGATGGGCGTGCTGATCGAGATCGCCTCGGCGATCGCTCCGCGCAAGATGTCGGACATCCTCGGCCTGATGTCGCCGGAGGCTGCCGAGCGGCTGACGGTCGAGATGGCCCGCAGGGCCAATGGCGGCGGCGATCAATCGGCTTCGGCGGGCGATCTGCCCAAGATCGACGGCAAGCCGACGCAAAAGCCGAATTGAGGGCTCATACTTAAGAAGTCCTTAATTGGCAAAACCTACATTCGAAGGCATCGGCCGGCACCAGTGCCGGCGTGGACCGCCGAACCGGAAGATACGCCGCCAATGGCGCAGAAGGCTGCCGCTGGATTTGTGTCGCGAGCCCGCGCCCTGGCGCTGGGGCTGTCGCGTCATGTCCGGACAGTCGCCCTGCTGGCGGTCTACCTGCCGATCGGTCTCAACGCGTCTACCCACGCCGCCGATGTGGTCCGGGGCGAGGCGAGCTTTTCCGCGGGCGGCGGCTTTGCCCGCCTGGTGATCAAGCTCGGCGAGGACGTTCCGTCCGAGGTGACGACGGCCGGCTCCATCCTCATCGTCCGCTTCGACCGGGCAGTCGATGTTCCCGTGGACCGCGTGCCGGAAGGCGCGCCCGATTACGTCAACTCCGCCCGCCGCGACCCTGACGGCAGCGCGATCCGGCTGTCGCTGGCGCGACGCGTCACCGTCAACACCATGAATGCGGGCGAGCGCACCTTCATCGACCTCCTGCCGGAGGGCTGGAAGGGGCCGCCGCCCAGCCTGCCGATCGAGGTGGTGAAGGAACTCGCCGAGCGCGCCCGCGTCGCCGAGCGGGCCCTGCGCGCCCAGCGAGCCGCGGCCGAGAGCAAGAAGCGCCCGCCGATCCGCGTGCGCGCCTCGATCCAGCCGACCTTCGTGCGCTTCGTGTTCGAGATGCCCGACGGCGTCGGCGTCTCCTCGGTGCTCAACGAGCAGAAACTCACGCTCGCCTTCAACGCCAATCTCAGCTTCGACCTCGCCGACGCGGTCGTCGCCGCGCCGCCCAACGTCGCTTCGATCAAGCAGAAGGCCGACATCGACCAGACCAGTGTCGAGATCGCGCTGATCGGCGATTCCGACGTGCACTCTTTCCGCGACGACAAGAACTACGTCGTCGACGTCTCTTTCCAGCCGGACAAGGGCAAGATGGCCGCAACGGCCGAATCCGTGATCGCGCAGGCCAAGCCCGCCGCTCAGAGTCACGCGCCGGCGCCTGCGGCTGAAAAGCCTGCGGCCGAGAAGCCGAAGGAGGCCCATCGCGAGATCGCGCCGCCGACCTCGGAGGCGATCGCGCGCGAGGCCAAGATCGACATCAAGCCCGAGTCGAAGTCCGAAGCTCCCGCCGCGATGCCGGCTGCCGAAGCCGCGAAGCCCGCGCCGCCTGTTGCCGAAGCTCCAGCCGCACCTGCCAAGCCTCCGGTTGTCGAAGCGCCCAAGGAAGCGCCCAAGGAAGCGCCCAAGGAAGCGGTGAAGGAAGTCGTGCAGGAAGCTGCGAAGGAGCCCGTCAAGGAAGCTCCCAAGGAGTCCGTCAAGGCTGCGCCCGCCGAGGCGCCGGCTGCGCCGCAGCCAGCCATTGCCAGCGTCGATGCGCGTCGCGACAGCGACGGCCTGCGCGTCATGTTCCCGCTTCAGGCCTCGACGCCCGCGGCGGCGTTCCGTCGCGGCGACACCGTCTGGCTGGTGTTCGATACGCCGCAGCCGATCGACGTCGAGGCGATCCGCACCAAGGGCGGCGCGATGATCGGCGAGGTCAGCCGCATGCCGCTCGACAAGGGGCAAGCGGTGCGCATCCGTCTCACCCGGCCGCTGGTCTACTCGCTGACCAGCGAGGAGGTCGGCAAGGAGACCAACTGGCTGCTGACGCTCGCCGACAAGATCCAGGCGACGCCGCTGCCGCTGATGATGTCGCGCAACATCACCGATCCCGCGCTCGCCAACATCGCGATCCCCTTCGCCAATCCGGGCGTCCTGCACAAGCTCACCGACCCTGATGCCGGCGACATGCTCTATGTCGTCACCGGGCAGCGGCCGGTGCGCGGCTTCATCAAGCGGCAGGACCTCGTCGATCTGTCGCTGCTGGAATCCGCGCACGGCATCGCGATCCGGCCGAACTCCGACGAGGTCGGCGTCGAGGTCGGGGCCGACAAGGTCATTCTCGGCAAGAAGGGTGGGCTGACATTGTCGCCGGTCGACATCTCCGCCGAGCGCGCCCCGACCGCGGTACGTCCGATCTTCAGCCCCGAAGCCTGGCGCAAGGGCCAGTCGGAGGACTTCTGGACGCGCCAGAGCGATCTCATCACGGCGATCTCCGCCGTTGACCCGGCGCAGCGTTCGCTGCCCCGGCTCGACCTCGCCCAGTTCTACATGTCGCGGGCGATGTATCATGAGGCCAAGTCCGTCACCGAATTGATGCTGGCCGATCCGCTCAACAAGGAGGAGAGCGGGGCGCTGATCATGCATGCGATCGCCTGCATCCTGATCGGCCGGCCGGCGCAGGGCCTGAAGGATCTAGCCAACCCCGTGATCGGCAACAGCCACGACTCCCAGCTCTGGAAGGCGCTCGCCTATGCGCGCCAGGGCAAATGGGTGGACGCACGCGAGAAATTCAAGAACGTCGAATTCGCCATCGCCTCGCTGCCGCTCGACATCCAGCGCATCGTGACGATGGACGCGATGCGGGCTTCGCTCGAGGTGAAGGACTATCCCGGCGCCTCCAAGCGGCGCGGCGAGCTCGAGGTGGTCGGCCTTTCGCCCGAGGCCGCGCCCGGCTTTGCGGTGCTGCGCGGCCGGCTCGCCGAGGCGCTCGGCCACGACAAGGACGCGCTCGACGATTACAAGTTCGCGGTTGCCTCGAACGACCGGCTGGCGGCGGCGGAAGCCAAGCAGCTCGAAGTCGCGCTGCGGCAGAAACGCGACGAGATCAGCAAGGAAGACGCGCTGCGCGATCTCGAGACGCTGTCGATGACCTGGCGCGGCGACTCAATCGAGGTCAAGACGCTGCAGATGCTCTCGCAGATGTATGCCGAGAACGGGCGCTACCGCGACGCGCTCACCGCGGCGCGCACGGCGACCCGGCTCCAGCCGAACGCCGAAGCCTCGCGTCAGGCGCAGGACCTTGCCTCCGACCTGTTCACGCAGATCTTCCTCGGGCCGAAGGGTGACGACCTGCCGGTGGTCGAGTCGCTCGGGATGTTCTACGAGTTTCGCGAGTTGACGCCGATCGGCCGGCGCGGTGACGAGCTGATCCGTCGTCTTGCCGAGCGTCTCGCCTCGATCGACCTGCTCGACCAGGCCGCTGAGCTGCTGCAGTACCAAGTCGACCACCGCCTTGAAGGCGCCGCCCGTGCCCAGGTCGCCGCGCGCCTGTCGATGATCTATCTGGCCAATCGCAGGCCCGACAAGGCGATCACGGCGCTGCGCGCGAGCCGCATCAGCGATCTCTCCGGCGAGCTCAGGCAGCAGCGCCTGCTGCTGGAAGCGCGGGCGCAGAGCGACGTCGGCCGTCACGACCTCGCGCTCGACATCGTCTCCAACGTCTCCGGGCGCGAGGTGCTCCGCCTGCGCTCCGACATCTTCTGGGCGGCGCGGCGCTGGCGCGAGTCCGCCGAGCAGATCGAGCTTTATTACGGCGACCGCTTCCGCGACTTCAAGCCGCTCAATGCGGTTGAGAAGAGCGACATCATCCGCGCCGCCGTCGGCTATGCGCTCGCCGACGACTCGATCGGCCTGTCGCGCTTCCGCGAGAAATACGCGCCGTTGATGAGCGAAAGTGCCGACCGGGTCGCGTTCGACATCGCCAGCAAGCCGGCCGCCGCCTCCAGCGCCGAGTTCGCCGAGATCGCCAAGCTCGCCGCCAGCGTCGACACGCTCGACGGCTTCCTGCGCGAGATGAAGCAGCGCTTCCCCGACGCCACCGCCCGTGCGCCGGCCAGTCCGCAGGCCAAGGACGAGACCGACCACACCGGCTCGCTGCCCACGATCCCGGTCGTGCGGCAGATCAAGATGACGCGCTAGGAACCCTGCTACCTCTGGACCTCTCGACAGGTGCCGCGCCAGGCGGCAACCTGAGGTATCTTCATGCCGGGAGAGGAATATGAGCAAGCCTGCCAAGACCGAAGCCGAACTCATCGCCATGGCGCGAGCGGAACTGAAAGCCCATGTCGATGGCCCGGACGGCCTTGCCATCTCGATCGTCCGCAACGGCGACAGCTGGGAGTTCCGCGCCGACGCCGACCAGCCCACCCGAGACCGCCCCGGCTTCCCCGAAAGCGTCGCCATGCTGGTCCAGATCGGCGATCACCTCAGCAAGCAGTATGACGTGAAGGGGTAGGGGGCGAGGCTTCTGCCTGCGTCCCTCCGCGCGAAGCGCGGTCCGCGACGTCGCCCCATCCTCCGTCAATGCGAGCGCAGCGAACCAATCCAGACTCTTTCCGCAGAGGCAGTCTGGATTGCTTCGTCGCGAGGGCTCCTCGCAATGACGGGGAGGGGCCGGGGGCTATCGCTGGGGGCGGAGAGGATGCGCGGGTCAAGCCGGGGCATGACAGCGGAGTCGCGGCCGCTACCCCCCGTAACTCTGCACCAGGCTTCCCGCCACCAGCGACCAGCCGTCGACCAGCACGAAGAAGATCAGCTTGAACGGCAGCGAGATCGTTGCCGGCGGCAGCATCATCATGCCCATCGACATCAGCACCGACGCGACGACGAGGTCGATGATCAGGAAGGGGAGGAACAGGAGGAAGCCGATCTCGAAGGCACGCTTGAGCTCGGAGATCATGAAGGCGGGGACGAGGATGCGCAGGGCGAGCTCGTCGGGCGTGGCGGGCGGCGGCTCGCCGGAGAGGTCCAGGAACAGCTTCAGGTCCTTCTCCCGCACGTTCTTCTGCATGAAGCCGCGCAAGGGGACGGAGGCGCGCTGCAGCGCGTCCGCGACGCTGATCTGGTTGGCGACGAGCGGGCGGATGCCCTCGTCGTAGGACTTTTGCAGCACCGGTCCCATCACGAAGAAGGTGAGGAACATTGCCAGTGCAATGATCACCGAGTTCGGCGGCGCGGTTGCCGTGCCCATCGCGGTACGGAGCAGCGACAGCACGACCACGATGCGCGTGAACGACGTCATCATGATCAGGATCGACGGCGCGATCGACAGCACCGTGAGCAGCGCGATGAGCTGGATCGCGCGCTCGGTGACGCCGCCGCCAGCACCGCCGCCGCCGAGATTGATGCTGATGTCCTGCGCATGCGCAAGGCTCGCGAGCGAAGCCGCGCCGATCAGGACAGAAAGAAAAAGAACTCTACGCGGGAGGGCCGGCAGCCTCACGAAGACGGCTTCGGACGGCCGAGCAGGGAGGCCATCTCGTCTTCGAGATTTTCAAAGCTGGTCTTCTCCGCGGCAGGCTTCGGCGGCGGGGCCGGTGGTGCCGGCGGTTCGCTGCGTGCCGCGCGCGGGGGCGCGGAGGGCGGTTCCGGCGCAACCGGCGGCGCGACCGTTTCACCGGCCGGGCGGCGCAGCGCAGCTTCGAGCCGCTGCGCCATTTCGGCGAGGTTCTGCTCGGCGCTCGAAGGCGTTGCGGCAGCAGGGGCCGGCGGGGCCGGAGCAGCCTGCACCACGGGCGGCGCCTGCGGCATGGGCGGAGGCGGCGGCGGGGCCGCGCGCTCGGCGCGAACCGGCGGCGGCATCTTCGGCGGCGGTACCCCGGACGTCTATGTGTCGAACAGCTTCTCCAATACAGGCGTGCTGTCCAATTCCTTCTCGTCCAACCGGATAACGACGGGCATCGGGTGCACCAACCTGCCATCGGCGGCGGTGTGCAATGACGCCCTGAACAATGTGACGGGCACGAGCATCCCGAGCTCGGTGAACAACTATCTCGCCGGCACCACCGCCTCGACGGCATCGACGGTCAACGCGCTCGATCCGAACTTCAAGATACCATCGCAGTGGCGCGCCACCCTGTCGGGCGAATATACCGCCAACCTCGGCCCGCTCGGCGACAACTGGGTATTCGGCGCGGATG
>NZ_JAVAYL010000285.1:0-432 GCF_054185225.1 Bradyrhizobium sp. 18BD
TATTATTAAAAAAGATTAGCAATGGAATGCAGAATTTGTTGTAGCAAAATTACGGATAAGGGATTACGAGTAAAAGAAATGATGTTTGGAACAGGGAATGAGTATTTATATTACAAATGTAATAGCTGTGGTTGCTTGCAAATAGAACATCCTGAAAATAATGCCAGTAATTTATACCCAAATAGTAACTATAGTTTTAATACTTATAACGTTTCAAATATACTTGAAAAAGTAAAACTCCTGGTTGTAAGATATTCTGTTTCAAAATCGCTTGGGCATTCGTCCTTTTTCAATTTTCTATTGGCAAAAAAACATCGGGATGGTGGGGCAGGTGCACTAAAAGGGAAAGTTTCAAAATCATCTAAAATTTTGGATGTTGGTTGCGGAGATGGAAGTTTAGTAGATGCTTTGGCTTGGTGCGGATATAAAGAC
>NZ_JAVAYL010000286.1:0-431 GCF_054185225.1 Bradyrhizobium sp. 18BD
CTTCGGCGGGGCGGTTCGGGTCGACGGCGAAGGCACCGAAGAAATCGGCATCCTCGGGGTCGACCACGGCGCGGCTGGCGAACAGCTTGTCGAGCAAGCGCGGATAGCGATCGGGCACGAAGATATAGACGTTGTCGCCGGCCTGCAGGCGGCCCATGTCCTGGAAGCGCATGGAGCGGCCATCGCGAACGACCAGCGATGGCCTTGCCCACCGCGGGATACGTTAGCCGCGCGCGACCGGGCTGCCCGGTACGACGCGGTAGGCGAGCAATTCATGGTGGGCCGAGCCCGGCAGTTCGAGCTCGACCTTAACAAGCGGGCCGCTGCGTGCGGGCACTATGAGGCCAAGCCTTCGGGCCAAGGGTCCGACCGTCCAGCCCTGCACCACCAGCGAAACCAGAACGATGATGAAGGCAACGTTGAAGATCATG
>NZ_JAVAYL010000287.1:0-431 GCF_054185225.1 Bradyrhizobium sp. 18BD
TAAAACAACAATTGGAATACTAAAGGCAATATGCGACAATAACACACTTGTAAAACCTAAACTGATAAACCCTACTGCCGTGAAGAAAATTAAGAAACTGGCTCCAATAATAACATCTGGTGAAACGAGTAAAATGTTATTAAAGCTAAGCAACGTGTTCCGGTTTTTACGACGTTTTGTATAATAAATCCCCATCGCGCCAAATGTTCCAATGATGGTTGCTATTCAAGACGATAAGAAAGCGAGCAAAAACGTATTCAGAACAATGGTTAACAATCGTGTGTCTTCGAAAACGTTCCGATAATTATCTAACGTAAAACCAGTAAACTGATTCATCGTTGGCGTGTCGTTAAAAGAATAAAAAATCAAATAAAAGATTGGTGCGTACAGTAGCGCAAAGACAACGAATAAATACACATAAGACCATTTAA
>NZ_JAVAYL010000288.1:0-430 GCF_054185225.1 Bradyrhizobium sp. 18BD
CCATCTGGCAGAACCTTGGCTTTGCCATGGTACTTTTCCTTGCCGGGCTGAAGTCCATCCCGCGCGATCTCTACGACGCCGCGGACATTGATGGTGCAGACAGCTGGCTCGACCGGCTGCGCACCGTTACCTTGCCGATGCTCGGGCCAGTAACGATGTTTGTCGTCATCGTCGTCGCACTGCGTGCCTTCGAAGCATTCGATACCGTCCAGATCCTCACCAAGGGCGGACCAGGCAACGCTTCAGAAGTTCTGCTCTACACGCTCTATCGCGAAAGCTTCGAATATCTGCGCACCGGCTATGGGGCCGCGGTCACCATCGTCTTTCTGACCATCGTGATCGCACTCACGCTTATTCAGGCTCGCGTCATGGACAGGCGGGTGCACTACTCATGAGAACAGATTGGCCCGGCGCGATTGCCCGCCACGTT
>NZ_JAVAYL010000289.1:0-430 GCF_054185225.1 Bradyrhizobium sp. 18BD
ACCATGAAAATTGCGAACGGTCTTTCATTGACAAAGTATTGGAATGCATTAGATCAACCCGTTTTCCGCAAGAACCGACAAACCTCTTGGAGCAGATCATTTGCGATGCCGATCTCTACCATTTCTCAAAAACGAATTACAACGATTATGCTCGCCGTCTGCGGGAGGAATGGTCTTTAGTTTTGCATAAAACCTTTACAGATCGCGATTGGAAGTCACAGAATCTTGAAATATTAAGGAAACACCAGTTTCATACAGATTATGGACGGCAAATTCTTGAGAGAAGAAAACAGTTAAATATCAAAACGCTTAGTTCCGCAATTGTTAAAAAGGAAGTCGATTGACAGCTTATTATATAAGTATTGCATCGTGAATCATAATCTGAGTTTTGAAAAGAAGTATTTTTTATAATAAATATTTATTTTCGGGC
>NZ_JAVAYL010000290.1:0-430 GCF_054185225.1 Bradyrhizobium sp. 18BD
GCTGGGTAGATACCTGAAATAAGACCGATAAGTACGGTACCCCCAAATACAAAAGATATAGCACCAAGACTGCCAAATACATTGAAGTTTATTTTTCTATCGCTCAGGTGATTAATATAGGGTAATGCCAGCTCAACCAGGGTAATAGCAAGAACCAGCGCGATAAACGAGATCAGCACGGTTTCTCCTAAAAATTGAAAAGCCAGCTGAAAGCGATGCGCTCCTATAGATTTGCGGATACCCACTTCCTTGGCCCTTTCGGCCGAACGGGCTGTTGAAAGATTAATAAAATTAACGCAGGCTATGATCAGTACAATTAATGCGATAATGGCAAACAGATTAGTCGACTTTTTATCAAATTTCTGATAGTTTATATAATCCAAACCAATATCGGCCGAATTGGCATGTACATCTTTTAAAGGCAAAACAA
>NZ_JAVAYL010000291.1:0-429 GCF_054185225.1 Bradyrhizobium sp. 18BD
TTTGGCCATAATTAAACGTTACGAGTTCAACTTCTTTGAAATGTTTTTTTGCATAAAAGAGACATGTTGTACTGTCTTGACCACCACTAAAGACAACGATGGCTTTTTCATTATTTAATACACTTTCCATTTTGTAATTGCTCCTATCATTAATAATATTAATAAAGAGGTTAATGGCATTGATAAGCCCGTTTTTAATTTATAAAATAAAAAAAGCCTATCTCCATAAAAGATAGACGAAAGAAATGGGTTGCTCCTATAATATATATTATAGGTTTACCAACGAATGTTTGAAATTTCAATGTCTAGTTTTTTATAGAGGGTTTCAGCTAGGAACCTCTGATATTCATTTATGTACGATGAATAGAATATACTATATATTAGTTAAAATCAAGGTCAGGATAATGACAATGCTTTTAAAGTTTTAGC
>NZ_JAVAYL010000292.1:0-429 GCF_054185225.1 Bradyrhizobium sp. 18BD
CGACAGCCGACATTGTCGTATTCGTAAAGTACGTTTTCTTTCACACCTAAACAGGACAGGCCTTTTTTCTGATTGATAACTTTTTGAATTTTTTCAGGGTCTTGGTAATGTTCATATAAAACAGCACCTACTCCCTCTATATAACCGTCCCAGTGACAATATATGCCTTGATACGTTCCGTCTGCTTGTTCTTTAAAAATTGCTGTTCGTGTTCCCATAAAAGCTCTCCTCTTTCGTTGTTTTAAATGATAAACTCTGTTGCTTCGTGATTTTCTTCTGTCAAGATAATTTCTTGGTCGTAATACATGTTAGAAACCAATTCATGTGCCTGTTCTTCGCTTTCAGCAAATACAGAAACAGCTACCTCTAAGGTTTCAACAATTGTCACACAATATTTTTTCTTTTTTTCTGACATATTTATATGTCCTT
>NZ_JAVAYL010000032.1:0-91306 GCF_054185225.1 Bradyrhizobium sp. 18BD
ACTAGAGCTGCGCGCGCCATCTCCACGCTTCCACGGTCGGGACGAAGAGCTGGCCTGCAATCGAACAAAGAGCTGACCATAAACCTTGACACACCAAATCCCCATGTGAGCAATCCAGACTGCCTCCACGGAGGGATTCTGGATTGCTTCGCTACGCTCGCAATGACGGCGGAAAAAGCTGCGGCGTGGGAACGCTGGGGCTCAATGCCGCGTCGCGGACTGGTCCGGCATGTCCAGCAGGGCCTCGCTGAAGGGAAACTCCAGCACGATCTCGCCCTCGACATCGGTGACCTCGATGACCGCCTCCAGCAGCGCCGGCTGGGCACCCTCGGACTTCACCACCTCCAGGATCATCTGGCGGGCGACCTCCCAGGCGCGATCGGGGTTGCGCAGGTCCTCTCCGTCAGGATCCACGATCAGTTCGTCGCCGATGCGGGTGTTGAAGTAGTATCTTGGCATCACCGAATTCCAGCTAGAGTCGCCTGTAGCGGATTGAAAGCTGCACCGCACTCACAACTGCTTTATCAGGACAGGGTTCGCGACCGAATGCGCCGCGCACAAGGCAGCGTCCCCAGAAGTGATGTTCCACCATCGCTTTTCGCGGCGCAACATAGGCGTTCTCGGGAAAATTTCACTGGCGAACTTTTACGCCCGCAGTAATTTAACGATCGGGCGGATACGTCCGAATTCGCGAATATGGAGAGCCGAAATGGCCTGGAAAGCCCCGAAGATCGTCGAAGTGCCCTGCGGCATGGAAATCAACATGTATGTGAGCGCCACCCGCAAGTAAGCGGTTGGTGGATTACGCGTTCTGCGCAGGTGGGTCTTTCGGTCACGGACCGTTTCCGAACGACAGGAAGTGTGTCGCCCTGAGATCCACCTCGCGACGTTGCCTCCAGGAGACGTAACATGCTTCGCGTCGTCGTCCTGGGCGCCGGGGCCGGCGGCGGAGTCCCGCAATGGAATTGCGGGTGTGAGGGCTGCCGGGCGGCCCGTGCTGGCGGACATGAGCTTCAGAGGACGCAAGCCTCGGTTGCCTTCAGCGGCGACGGCGAGCACTGGTTTCTGATCAACGCCTCCCCCGACCTTCGCCAGCAATTGAACGCCACGCCGCAGCTACATCCCAAGGCGGGCGCGCTGCGCCATACGCCTGTTGCAGGCGTGATCCTGACCAACAGCGAAGTCGATGCGGTGGCGGGCCTGTTGTCGATGCGCGAGGGCTCGCCCTTCACGGTCTATGCCCATGAGAAGGTGCTGGCGATCCTGGCCAGCAACAGCATCTTCAACGTGCTGAACGAGAAGAACGTCAGGCGCCAGCCGATCGGCATCAGCGAGCCCTTCGAGCCGCGATTGCCCGACGGTGCGCGCTCAGGGCTGGAGGTGCTTCCGTTTGCGGTGCCGGGCAAATCGGCCTGGTATCTCGAAGGCAAGGCCCATCCCGGCGGCGAGAGCGGCGACGGCGATACGCTGGGCCTGAAGATCACCGACAAGTCCACCGGCAAGTGTTTCTACTTCATCGCCGCCTGCGCCGAGGTCACCGATGCGCTCAAGGCCGAGATCGACGGCGCTTCGCTGGTGTTCTTCGACGGCACGGTCTGGCAGGACGACGAGATGATCAAGGCCGGGCTCGGCCACAAGACCGGCAAGAGCATGGGCCACGTAGCGATGTCCGGTCACGATGGCGCGATCGCGCGGCTGGCCGATCTCACTATCGACAGGAAGCTGTTTCTGCATATCAATAACTCGAACCCGGCGCTGCTGCCTGATACGCCTGAACGCAAGACGGCCGAGGCGGCGGGCTGGCAGATACCCGCCGACGGAACGGAGATCGTGCTGTGAATGCCGCGTCGATGACTGGAATGACTGCGCTCTCTGTCGGCAAGGACATCAGGCTCAACTCGGCGGAGGAGCTTGAGGCGACGCTGCGCCATATCGGCGCGACACGCTATCACAGCCTGCATCCGTTCCATAAGCTCCTGCACGGCGGCAAGCTTAGCAAGGGCCAGGTGCAGGCCTGGGCGCTGAACCGCTACTATTACCAGAGCACGATCCCGATCAAGGACGCGGTGGTGATCTCGCGCTTCCGCGACCGCGCCACGCGCCTGGAATGGCGCCACCGCATCGAGGACCATGACGGCGATGTCGGCTCCGAGGGCGGCATCGAGCGCTGGCTGAAACTGACCGAAGGCCTCGGCCTCGACACGGCCTATGTGGAATCGACCGAAGGCATCCTGCCGGCGACGCGTTTTGCCGTGGAAGCCTATGTGCATTACTGCCGCGAAAAAAGCCCGCTGGAGGCGATCGCGTCCTCGTTGACAGAACTGTTCGCGCCGAACCTGCACGAGGAGCGCATCTCCGGCATGCTGGAGCATTACGACTTCGTCAATCCTGACATCATGAGCTACTTCAAGCGTCGCCTGGCGCAGGCGCCGCGCGATGCCGGCTTTGCGCTCGACTATGTCAAGGCGCATGCCACGACGCCGGAACAGCGCGCGCAGGTCTGCAACGCGCTGATCTTCAAGACCAACGTACTGTGGGTGCAGCTCGACGCACTCCAGCACGCCTATGTCGAAGGCAACATTCCGCCGGGCGCGTTCGTGCCCAAAGCGAGCTGAGGAACACGAGCAATGGCCGGGCCGCGGAACATCAGCGTCAGCGAGGCAAGCCGCCCCGTGCTGCCGCGGCATGCCAAGCTGAAATACGACGAGACGCGAAAAGTCTGGGTGATCCTGGCGCCGGAACGGGTGCTGGCCCCCGACGAGATCGCGGTCGAGGTCTTGCAGCTCTGCGATGGAAAGCGCAATGTCGGCGACGTCGCCGATCAATTGGCGGCGAAATACGCGGCTCCGCGCGAAGCGATCCTGGCCGACGTGGTCGTCATGCTGCAGGATCTCGCCGACAAGGGCTTTCTCACTGAGATCAGGGAGAAGACGCCATGAGCGACGTGCTCGGCAATCCCACTATACCGCCGGACGCCAGCGACAGCCTCGCGGTGCTGGAGAAGCAGCGCTCGACCGCGGAAACGTTCGGCATCCCGCTCGCCGTGCTGCTCGAGATCACCCATCGCTGCCCGCTGCAATGCCCCTATTGCTCCAATCCCGTCGAGCTCGATCGCTCCGGCAAGGAGCTGACCACGGACGAGTGGAAGAAGGTGCTGAGCGAGCTTGCCGAGATCGGCGTGCTGCAGGTGCATTTCTCCGGAGGCGAGCCGACGGCGCGGAAAGACCTGGTCGAGCTGGTCAAGCACGCCAGTGACGTCGGCCTCTACACCAACCTCATCACCTCGGCCGTGCTGCTGACGCGCGAGCGGCTCAGCGATCTCGCCGATGCCGGGCTCTGCCATGTGCAGATCTCGTTCCAGGGCATCGAGGAAGGCCTCGCCGACCGCGTCGCCGGCTACAAGGGCGGCCACCGCAAGAAGCTCGAAGTGGCCAAATGGACGCGCGAGCTGGAGCTTCCGCTCACCGTCAATGCAGTGATGCACCGGCAGAACCTGCACCAGCTCCCCGACATCATCCAGATGTCGATCGATCTCGACGCAGACCGGCTCGAGGTCGCCAATGTCCAATATTACGGCTGGGCGCTGAAGAACCGCGCCGCGCTGATGCCGACGGTCGCGCAGCTCGACGAATGCACCCGCCTGGTCGAGGAGGCGCGCGAGCGGCTGAAGGGCACGCTCGCGATCGACTACGTCGTGCCCGATTATTACGCGCTGCGGCCGAAGAAATGCATGGGCGGCTGGGGCCGGCAGTTCTTCAACATCTCGCCGGCCGGCAAGGTGCTGCCCTGCCACGCCGCCGAAAGCATCACCGGGCTCGATTTCGAGTCGGTGCGCTCCAACCATTCGATCGCCTGGATCTGGCAGAACTCCGACGCCTTCAACCGCTATCGCGGCACCGGCTGGATGAAGGAGCCGTGCAAGAGTTGCGAATTCCGCGAGATCGATTTCGGCGGCTGCCGCTGCCAGGCCTTTGCGCTGACGGGCGATGCCGCCAACACCGACCCGGCCTGCGCGCTGTCGCCGCTGCACGAGACCATCTTCAAGCAGGCCGAGCGCGAGGCCGAGGGCGAGACCAACCGCTTCCTCTATCGCAACTTCGCCGGCGGCACTCTGGAATCCGGGAATGATGCCTGACGCCGACGCAGGCACAGCAGCCAAACGTGCCGATCCCTTTGCACCGCTGACCTCCGATATGCTCGACGTCGGCGACGGCCACGAGATCTATGTCGAGAGCGTCGGCCGCGCCGACGGCATCCCGGCGATCTATCTGCATGGCGGGCCCGGCAGCGGCTGCCAGCCCGACCATCGCAAGCTGTTCGATCCCGAGCGCTTCTGCGCCGTGCTGTTCGACCAGCGCGGCTGCGGACGCAGCCGTCCCAAGGGATCGCGCCAGCACAACACCACGGCGCACCTGATCGCCGACATGGAGAAGATCCGCGAAAAGTTTGGCTTCGAGCGCTGGATGGTGGTCGGCGGCTCCTGGGGCGCAACACTCGCGCTGGCCTATGCAGAGGCGCATCCCGAGCGCATCTCCGGCATCGCGCTGCGCGCGACCTTTCTTGGCACGCGGACCGAGGTCGTGACGGCCTTCACGTCGCGCCTGTCGCAGTTCTATCCCGCGCTCTCCGAGGATTTCTTGAGCGTGCTGCCGCCCGAAGAGCGCACACAACCGGTCGACGCCTATTGGCGCCGCATCCTCGATGCCGATCCGATCGTGCATGGCCCGGCCTCGCGGGCCTGGCACGACACCGAGCGCGCTCTGTCCGAGCACAAGGCGGCGAAGACGCGGCTGGATCTTGCCTCGCTGAACGTCTGGCGCACGCTTCCGGCGACGCCGTTCATGGAGGCGCATTATTTCGTCAACAATTCCTTCATGAGCGAAGACCAGTTGTTGCGAAACGCCGCCCGCCTGGAAGGCATTCCCGGCATCATCGTGCAGGGCCGCTACGATCTGTTGTGCCCTCCTGAGACATCCGAGCGGCTAGCGAAAGTTTGGTCCGGTTCCGAGATCCGGATCGTGGAAGAAGCCGGACATTCGCTCTATGATACCGGCGTGAGGGACGCGGTCATGAAGTCGATCGCCGACCTCGCGTCGAAGGCCGCGCGCTAATGCGCGAAGGAAGGACAACAAGAAAATGCCGCTCGCCGGGAAAGGCATGCTGCTGACGTCGATGAATATCGATGCAGCTAACGAAGCTGATTTCAACCGCTGGTACGATCGCGAGCATCTGGAAGAGCGCGTCGCGATCGAGGGTTTCCTGGAAGCGCGGCGCTATGTCGCGCATGCCGCTAATCCCAAATATCTCTCGCTGTACTCGACCGAGACACTGGAAGTGCTCGACAGTCCCGCCTACCGGACGCGGCTCGCCAACCAGACCGAATGGTCGAAGCGAACCATGGCGCATTTCAAGAACATGCTGCGCGTGGTCGCGCGCATCACCATCAGCAAGGGCACCGGCCGCGGCGCCGCGCTTGGCCTGGTGCGGCTGCGCCCCACAGCCGAGAACGCCGGCGCGTGGCGTGATGCACTGCAAGAAAAGCTCGCGCCCGGCGATCGCGACGGCATCATCTCGATGCATCTGCTCGAAAGCGAGCCGGAATTGTCGGGCGCGACGGCGGATATTCCAGCAGTGCGCAATGAAGGCGCGCGTGACTGGTTCGTGCTGATCGACGGCACGCATGTCGGCGCGGTCTCCGCCATCATCGCCGAACGCTTCACCGGCCCCGCTGCCGCGCCCTTCCCGCTGCCCGTCTCCGTCGGCACCTACTGCCTGATGTGGGACCTCGCGAAGAGCGATATCGCGAGCAGCTGAATTGGGGGATTGCGGCGCTGTCTGCCAATGCCGTCATTGCGAGCGCAGCGAAGCAATCCAGACTGCGGTCGCGGCGACAGACTGGATTGCTTCGCTGCGCTCGCGCAATGACGAGGATGGAGCAGCGCAACATATTGCACCGCCACATGAACGAGCGCGGCCATTGATGCTGTGCGCGCGCAGCTCCCATGAAAGAGGGCAAGCGCGCAAATTTGCCGTTGTACTCCGGAACGGTTCTAATAAGCTAACCCAATGACGTCATTCAGAAACCAGATCGACGCGCGTTAAGCGTCCGACAAGCTCAAAAGAGGCCGCCGGGTCTTTGAGCCTGCGCGGACAGGGTAGGAATGAAACCGACCGATATCGCGGCCCCCGACTACTTTCACAAAGTGGTCGATTGCCAGTGGGCCTGTCCTGCACACACCCCGGTTCCCGAATACATCCGACTGATCGCGCAAGGCCGCTATAGCGACGCCTACATGATCAATTGGAAATCGAACGTGTTTCCAGGAATCCTGGGACGCACCTGCGATCGTCCATGCGAGCCGGCGTGCCGGCGCGGACGCGTCGAAGAGAACCCCGTCGCGATCTGCCGCCTCAAGCGCGTCGCTGCCGACTTCAAGGACGACATCAGGCAGCGCTTGCCGCATCCCACCGCGAAGAACGGCAAGCGCGTCGCGCTGGTCGGCGGTGGGCCGGCCTCGCTGACCGTCGCGCGCGATCTCGCCCCACTCGGCTATCACTGCACCGTGTTCGATGGCGATCCCGAAGCCGGCGGCATGATGCGGACGCAGATTCCGAAATTCCGCCTGCCCAATTCCGTCATCGACGAAGAGACCGGCTACATCCTCAATCTCGGCGTCGAGTTCAAGGGCGGTCACCGCATCGACAGCATGAAGTCGCTGCTCGCGGAGAAATACGACGCGATCTTCGTCGGCTCCGGCGCACCGCGCGGCCGCGAGCTCGACATCCCCGGCCGCAAGGAAGCGGCTGGCAATGTCCATATCGGCATCGAGTGGCTGGCCAACGTGTCGTTCGGCCATGTCGACAAGATCGGCAAACGCGTCATCGTGCTCGGCGGCGGCAACACCGCGATGGACTGCTGCCGCACCGCGCGCCGGCTCGGCGGCGAGAAAGTCACGGTGGTCGTGCGTTCCGGCTTCGAGGAGATGAAGGCTTCGCCCTGGGAGAAGGAAGACGCGATCCACGAGGATATTCCGATCCTCAACTACATGGTGCCGGTGGCATTCAAGCATGTCGCCGGCAAGCTCATCGGCGTCACCTTCCAGCACGTCAAAGCCGAATACGACGCCAAGGGCCGCCGCAATCTGGTGCCTTCGGGCGACCCCGATCAGACCATTCCCTGTGACGACGTACTGGTCGCAGTCGGCCAGGAGAACGCCTTCCCCTGGATCGAGCAGGATTGCGGCATCGAGTTCGACAAATGGCACATGCCCAAGGTCGATCCCGCGACATTCGTCTCCACCAACCCGAAAGTCTTCTTCGGCGGCGACGCCGCTTTCGGCCCCAAGAACATCATCTGGGCGGTCGCGCACGGCCACGACGCCGCGCTGTCGATCCACAAGATGCTCTCGGGCGAGGACATCACGGAGCGCCCGCTGCCGGAGGTGCATGTCTCCTCGCAGAAGATGGGCATCCACGAATGGAGCTATGACAACGACATCTCCAACGACAAGCGCTTCAAGGTGCCGCATCGCGACAAGGTGATCGCGCTGAAGGACATCCGCGCCGAGGTCGAGCTGGGCTACGACGTCAAGCTGGCGCTGGGCGAAGCCGAGCGCTGCCTGAACTGCGACGTCCAGACCGTGTTCTCGACCTCGCTCTGCATCGAGTGCGACGCCTGCGCCGACATCTGTCCGATGGACTGCATCACCTTCACTGATAACGGTGAGGAAGACGATCTGCGCCATCGCCTGAAGGCGCCCACGCCGCGTCCGGACCAGGACCTCTACGTCTCGTCTGATCTCAAGACCGGGCGCGTGATGGTCAAGGACGAGGACGTCTGCCTGCATTGCGGGCTGTGCGCCGAGCGTTGTCCCACCGGTGCCTGGGACATGCAGAAATACTTCATCGAGATGACCCACGCAGGTTCGACATGCCCGACAAAAAGCCGCTCAGCAGCGTAAACGACTTCGTCGTCCGCTTCGCCAACGTCAACGGCTCGGGCTCGGCCAGCGCCAACGAGATGTTCGCACGCGCGATCCTGCGCCACGGCGTTCCGGTGTCCCCGCGCAACATCTTCCCCTCCAACATCCAGGGCCTGCCGACCTGGTATGAGGTGCGGGTGACGGAAGACGGTCACCTCGGCGCCCG
The DNA here is from genome assembly GCF_054185225.1 of Bradyrhizobium sp. 18BD. Classification (NCBI taxonomy): domain Bacteria; kingdom Pseudomonadati; phylum Pseudomonadota; class Alphaproteobacteria; order Hyphomicrobiales; family Nitrobacteraceae; genus Bradyrhizobium; species Bradyrhizobium sp. 18BD. The sequence goes on from NZ_JAVAYL010000032.1 coordinate 8,149, forward strand.
TGGTGGCGTCGACCTGATGGTGGCGATGAATCCGCAGACCTGGGACAAGGACGTCGCCGGCATCGAGCCGGGCGGCTATCTGTTCTACGATTCCACCAAGCCGATGCCGTCCACCAAATTCCGCGACGACATCACCGTGATCGGCGTGCCGCTCACCGCGATCACCAACTCCACCTACACCGATCCGCGCCAGCGCCAGCTGTTCAAGAATATCATCTATTTAGGCAGCCTCTCGGCGCTGCTCGACATGGACCCGAAGCTGATCGAGCAGCTGATCGGCGAGCAGTACAAGGGCAAGGAGAAGCTGCTCTCCTCCAACGTCCATGCGCTGCATCTCGGCCGCGACTGGGCGCTGCAGAACTTGAAGTGCCCGATCGGGCTGCGGGTGAAGAAGTCCGACAAGGTCGGCGACCGCATCTTCATCGAGGGCAACAGCGCCGCTGCGCTCGGCGCCGTCTATGGCGGCGCGACCGTGTGTGCCTGGTATCCGATCACGCCGTCCTCGTCGGTGGCGGAGGCCTTCACCGCCCACTGCAAGAAGTACCGGCACGATCCTGACACCGGCAAGGCCAAGTACGCGATCGTTCAGGGCGAGGACGAGCTGGCCTCGATCGGCATCGTGATCGGCGCCTCCTGGAACGGCGCCCGCGCCTTCACCGCGACCTCAGGCCCCGGCATCTCGCTGATGACCGAGTTCATCGGCCTCTCATATTTTGCCGAGATCCCGGCCGTGATCATGAACATCCAGCGCGCCGGCCCCTCGACGGGGATGCCGACCCGCACCCAGCAATGCGACATCATCGCCTGCGCCTATGCCTCGCATGGCGACACCAAGCATGTGCTGCTGTTCCCGGAAGATCCGGCCGAGGCGTTCGAGTTCGCGGCCGCCGCGTTCGACCTCGCCGAGCGGCTGCAGACCACGATCTTCCTGATGCTCGACCTCGACATCGGCATGAACCACCGGCTCTGCCGGCCGCTGAAATGGGACGATGCCAAGCAGTATGACCGCGGCAAGGTGATGACCGCGGAGATGCTGGAAGAAGGCCGCGACTTCGGCCGCTATCTCGACGTCGACGGCGACGGCATCCCCTACCGCACCTATCCCGGCACGCACCCGACCAAGGGCTCCTATTTCACCCGCGGCACCTCGCGTGATCGCTATGCGCGCTATTCCGAGGAAGGCTCGGTCTATGCCGACAACATGCAGCGGCTGGTGCGCAAGTTCGAGACCGCGCAGGACCTCGTGCCGCGGCCGCTGCAGGCCAATGCGGAACGGCCGACCAAATATGGCGTGATCTATTTCGGCTCGACCTCGCCGGCGATGGACGAGGCGATCGGCCTCTTGGAAGCGCGCGGGCATCAGCTCGACCGCCTGCGCATCCGCGCCTTCCCGTTCCACTCCAGCGTCGCAAGCTTCCTCGCCGAGCACGACTTCGTCTACGTCGTCGAGCAGAACCGCGACAGCCAGCTCCGCCAGCTCATCGTCAACGAGAACGGCATCGATCCCGTCCGCCTCGTGCCGATCGTGCATTATGACGGCACCCCGATCACCGCCCGCTTCATCGCAAAAGCCATTGGCGACCACCAGGATCACCTCAAGGTGACCCCGCTCCGCAAGGCCGTATCATGACCTATATTGCCAAGCCGAAATTTCATCATCCCGGGCTGAAGAAGAACGACCTCGGCTACACGCACCGCGACTACGAGGGCAAAATCTCGACGTTGTGCGCCGGCTGCGGCCACGACTCGATCACGGCCTCGATCATCGAGGCCTGCTACGAGCTCTCGATCGAGCCGCATCGCGTGGCGAAGATCTCCGGCATCGGCTGCTCGTCGAAGACGCCGGACTATTTCCTCGGCAATTCGCACGGCTTCAACTCCGTACACGGCCGCATGCCCAGCGTGCTAACAGGCGCCAACCTCGCCAACCGCGACCTGATCTATCTCGGCGTCTCCGGCGACGGCGATTCCGCCTCGATCGGCTTCGGCCAGTTCGCGCATTCGATCCGGCGCGGCGTCAACATGACCTATATCGTCGAAAACAACGGCGTCTACGGCCTGACCAAGGGCCAGTTCTCGGCGACCGCCGACCGCGGCTCGAAGAGCAAGAAGGGCGTGACCAACACCGACAACGCCATCGACCTCGTCGCGATCGCGCTGCAGCTTGGCGCCACCTTCGTCGCGCGCTCGTTCTCCGGCGACAAGAGCCAGCTCGTGCCGCTGATTGCGGCCGCGATCGGTCACAAGGGCGCATCCTTCATCGACGTCATCAGCCCCTGCATCGCCTTCAACAACCATGCCGGCTCGACCAAGAGTTTTGACTATGTCCGCGAGCACAACGACGCCGTGAACCGGCTCGACGTGCTGGTCGGCCGCGATCCCATCGCGGTGGATTATGCGCCGGGCACGGTGCAGGTGGTCGAGCAGCACGACGGCAGCAAGATCGCGCTGCGCAAGATCGACGCGGATTACGATCCGCATGACCGGCTCGGCGCCCAGACCTTCCTCGCGCGGCACGCCGCCAAAGGCCAGATCGTCACCGGGCTCCTGTACGTCGACCCCGATGCGGAAGATCTGCATGAGCATCTCAACACCGTCGAGACGCCGCTCAACACGCTGGAAGCGGACACGCTGTGCCCGGGCTCGGCGGTGCTGGACAAGATCAACGCCAGCCTGCGCTGACGGCTGCAATCAGGAAGGCATCGGCTCGGCCGATGCTCAGCCACATTAGCTGACAAGCGCCCTAGCTGACCGGCTCGGACTCTTCCGACACCGGGCGGGGCGCATAGGCCATCCGGCCGGCCTTCCAGTATTCATTGCAGGTCTCGAGCAGCGTGTTGCCGTCGATGTTGAGGCCGCCCGGATTGATGAGCACGCCCTCTGCGCCGATCGCCTCGCTCATCATCGATATGATGCGCTTCAGAAAGCCTCCCTCGAACCGGTCGGCGATGAGCGGGTCAAGCCTGAGGACGACGATCTTCCGGCTGCGAAACTCCCAGACCGATATGTCCCGCACGGATCTCCAGGAGATGGTGTCGTCGGCGATGCGGGTGTCGCGAATGCCGACCCGGGTGATGAAGAGGACCGGCTCCCTGTTGCCGACCAGCCTCCACAGCGCCCTGAGGGTGGCAACGCCTGATACCGTGAGGCCCAGATAGCAGACCGTGATCTGGAACGGCGTCAGGATCTTGAGATCAAACAGGTTGAATGCGATCGCGGCGAACAGCAGCGACAGCAGCAGGCCTGCCGCCAGCACCGTCAGCAACCGCGGCACGGAATAGCCGATCGCGAGATTGGGCAAGTTCTGACTTACGGACATTTTTTGACCGCCACCAGCAATTGCGACAACCTGGGGTGTACCAACGCCCCTCCTTCTAAATTCTTAAGGCGGGAACCTTGCGTGGGGCTGCCGGCGGACGTGCGCGGAATGAGCACTTGAACGCCCGGCAGCCGGCCGGCGACTAACCGCCTGTCGGCCGCCCTATCCCGGTGCGGGCCGCCAAATGTTCAACCCGTCCGGTGCGCCCCATGAAGCTTGCCCTCATCCTCCCGTTTCTCCCTGCCGCCCTCGTCGGCGCCGCCCGGGCCGAGGACGGCGACGAGTCCCGCGAGCCGACCAGGGCCGAGGCCGAGGCCTTCAATACGCGGATGTATGCCGGCCCGCCCGGCGACAAGGCCTATGCCTGCTTCGTCCGCCGCTATGATGCCGAGCACCTCGCCCGGCATCCCAAGCAGAAGGTCGCTTCGATGAAGCTGCTGATCTCGGCCGAGTTCGACAAGGAGGACAAGGAGCTGCACAACTCCTTCCGCCTCGGCTTTCGTTATCGCCATCGCTCCGGCGATTTCGATTCCAGCGGATCGTGCGGCCACGCCATGTTCACCAAGAACGGCCCCAAGGTCCGCCTCGGCTGCGGTGTCGACTGCGAGGGCGGCGGCATCGGCGTTGCGCTGTCCAAGGACGACAAGTCGGTGATCGTGCGGCTGGCGCGGGTCGCGGAGCGCTGCGGCGTCCACCGTCATTGCGAGCGAAGCGAAGCAATCCAGATTCCCTCCGCGGAAGCAGCATGGATTGCTTCGTCGCAAGGGCTCCTCGCAATGACGGCGGAAGCGAGCGCTCTCCCCTCCCATCCCGCTTGACATACCCATAACTCTACGGTTATGAGTAAATCCATAACTTACGAGTTATGGATTCCGCATGTCAGCCGCCCACGACCTTCTGTTCAGGACGCTCGCCGACCCGACCCGGCGGGCGATCTTCGAGCGGCTGTGCCGCGAGGGCGAGCAGACGGTCGGGGCACTGACGGCGCAGTCGGGCGTTTCCCAGCCGGCGGTCTCGAAACATCTCGGCGCGCTGAAGCAGGCGGGCCTGGTGCGCGACCGCCATGAGGGACGCCAGACCCATTACAGCGCCCAGCCCGGCGCGCTGAATCCGCTGGTCGACTGGACCAGCCAGATGGCCGGCTTCTGGCAGAACCGGCTCGATGCACTCGACGATCTCCTGAAGAGGATGGACCAATGACTGAAACCCGTTCTGTCGTCGTCGAGCGTGAATTCGCCTTTCCGGCCGAGCGGCTCTGGCGCGCGCTGACGCAGCCGCATCTGATCGAGGAATGGCTGATGAAGAACGACTTCAAGCCGACCGTCGGTCACCGCTTCAATTTGCGCGGCGAGTGGGGCGGCGTGCTCGATTGCGAGGTGCTCACCATCGAGCCGCAGAAGACGCTCGCCTACACCTGGAATTTCTCGCACGAGGACGCGGCGTTCGATCTCAAGAGCATCGTGACCTTCACGCTGACGCCGACGCTTTCAGGCACGCATTTGCGCGTCGAGCAGGCAGGTTTCAGCCCGACGCAGAAGCAGGCCTATGGCGGCGCGCATGCCGGCTGGAAGCAGTTCTTCAACAAGCTGGACGAAGTGTTGGCGCGGGCCGAGTAGCTCTGCCGGCGTCACCTTCAATCATTTTCAGGGGAGACCTCAATGAACTCGAACTTGTGGATCCGGCAGATTCATCGCTGGTTGTCGATGGCTTTCACGGTTGCCGTCATCGCCAACATCGTTGCGCTGACCATGCAGATTCAGGCGACGTGGATCGGGCTGCTGGCCTTCGTGCCGCTGATCCCGTTGCTCGCGACCGGGCTCTATCTGTTCGCGCTGCCCTATCTGCGCCGCGGCAACGCGTGAACGGGGCGGGATGATGACCAAAGCCGTGACCGCGAAGAAGGCTAGCGCGACGAAAACCGACAGCGCGTCGCCCTCAAAAATGATCGACGGCCGGATCAGGGAGCTCGGCGACTGGCGCGGCGAGATGCTGGCGCGGGTCCGCGGCCTGATCAAGGAAGCCGATCCTGATGTCGTCGAGGAGTGGAAATGGCGCGGCGTTCCCGTGTGGGAGCATGACGGCATCATCTGCACCGGCGAGACCTACAAGGAGGTGGTGAAGCTGACCTTCGCCAAGGGCGCGGCGCTGGACGATCCTGCCGGGCTGTTCAATTCGAGCCTCGAGGGAAACGTGCGCCGTGCGATCGATATTCGCGAGGGCGAGAAGGTGAATGAGAAGGCGTTGAAGGCGCTGATCCGCGCGGCGGTGGAGCTGAATGCGTCGAAGAAGAAGCCTGCGGCAAAGCGCTAGTACGCAACGAGCTGAAGTCAAATCGCGATGCTCTCTCCGTTCCCTCCCCCCTTGCGGGGGAGGGAACGCACCTCCGTCGGGGCGCGCCAGTCAGGCTCACAGCATCAGACGTTGGATGTCGCCAGCCGCCTCAGGCCGCCACCGGGATCGGGCGCGGGCTCACGACGTATTCGCGCAAAACCTTGTCGTTGGTGTCGACCTCGATCAGCGAGACGTCGTAGGTCCAGAGATCTGCAAGGTGCTGCAGCACCCGCTTGGTGTCGGTCTCGTTGAGCTGCGAGCCCTTGATCACATGGTGATGCAGGATCAGCCGGCGATCTCCGGAGAGATCGACGTCGACCACCTCGATATTGGCGTCGATGAAGCCGACGTCGTGCTGGCGCGCCAGCTCGCGCCGGACGCGGCGGAAGCCGCGCTCGTCGTGGATGGCATCGACGCGGATGCCGGCGCGCTCCTCGGGATCGTCGTGCAAATGGAACATGCGGAAGTGCCGCATCAATTTGGGACTCAAGAACTGGCCGATGAAGCTTTCGTCGCGATAATTGGCCCAGACGTCGCGCAGCACGCCCATCACGTCGCCCTTGCCGGCGATGTCGGGGAACCATTCGCGGTCCTCATCCTCCGGCTTGGTGACGATGCGCTCGATGTCCTGCATCACGGCAAAGCCGAGCGCATAGGGATTGAACCCGGAGTAGCGCGGATCGTCGAATTCGGGCTGGAACACCACGTTGGTGTGCGAGCCCAGGAATTCGAGGAAGTTGCCGTCAGTGATGCGGCCCTGCTCGTGCAGCTTGGTCATGATGCGATAGTGGACGTAGGTCGCCGTCCCCTCGTTCATCACCTTGGTCTGGCTCTGCGGATAGAAATACTGCGCGATGTGGCGGACGATGCGCAGCAGCTCGCGCTGCCAGGGCGCCAGGCGCGGCGCGCTCTTCTCCAGGAAATAGAGCAGGTTCTCCTGCGGCAGGCCGAGCAGCTTGCGGCGGCGCTCGATGCTGAGTGCGGAGCGGCTCTTGGCGGCGCCCTTGGGCACGGTGCGCCAGAGATCGTTGAAGACCTCCTCCTCATGCTGGCGGCGGCGCCCTGCCCGCTTCTCTTCGGCGCGCAGATCCAGCTTCTTCTTGCCGGGATAGCGGTCGATGCCGTGCGACATCAGCGCGTGCGCGGCGTCGAGCGTGCGCTCGACCTCGGTGCGGCCGTAGCGCTCCTCGCACTGCATGACGTAGTTCTTGGCGAAGTCGAGGTAATCCAGGATGCCCTCGGCATCGGTCCACTGCTTGAACAGGTAGTTGTTCTTGAAGAAATGATTGTGGCCGAAGGCAGCGTGCGCGATCACCAGCGTCTGCATCGTCGCCGTGTTCTCCTCCATCAGGTAGGAGATGCAGGGCGAGGAGTTGATTACGATCTCATAGGCGAGCCCCATCAGGCCCTTGCGGTAGGACGCCTCGTGGAACGCGAACTGCTTGCCGAACGACCAGTGCTTGTAGAACAAGGGCATGCCGACGGAGGAGTAGGCATCCAGCATCTGCTCGGCGGTGATGACCTCGATCTGGTTCGGATAGACGTCGAGCCCGAGCTGCTTGAGCGCCACCTCCTCGCAGGCATCGGTGATGCGCTGTAAGGTGTGGAAATCCCAATCGGCGCCTTCGAACAGTCTTTCCGTCATGGAGCGGCTTTCTCCTGGGAAGTTTCGCGGCGCTGGAACAGGTCGTGGAACACCGGGAAGATCTCGCTGCGCTCGCTGACCTTGCGCATCGAGAGCGGTGCGCCGCTGTTACGCAGGCGATCATAGAGGGTCCAGAGCGAGGAGTCGGAGAGATCGAAGGCGCTGCCGCCGGATTCCCCGACCTCAAGATAGGCGAAGAACTGGCAGACCGGCAAAATCTTGTCGGTCAGCAGCATGCCCGTGAGCTCGCCGTCGGAATAGGAATTGTCGCCGTCGGAGGCCTGGGCTGCGTAGATGTTCCAGTCCGACGGATTGAAGCGCTCGCGCACGATCTCGTTCATCGCCTGCAGCGCGCTGGAGACCAGCGTGCCGCCCGAGGCCGGACCGTAGAAGAAGGTCTGCTCGTCCACTTCCTCGGCGCGGTCGGTGTGGCGGATGAAGACGATCTCGACATGCTTGTAGCGCCGCTTCAGAAACACGTAGAGCAGCATGTAGAAGCGTTTTGCCAGATCCTTCATGTGCTCGGACATCGAGCCCGACACGTCCATCAGGCAGAACATCACGGCCTGCGCGACCGGCCGCGGCACCTTCTCGTAGCGGCGATAGCGGATGTCGAGCGGATCGATGAAGGGAACCCGCTTGGCCTTCGCCTTCAGCTTTTCGAGCTGGGCGATGAGCTCCGCGCGTTCGTCCTCGTCGGTGCTGGCGGCGATCGCGGCTTCCAGCTCCTCGATCTCTTCCTTGCGGGGCCGCTTGAGCGCGATGCGGCGGGCCAGCGCGAGCTTTACGGTGCGGCTCACCGAAATGTTGGCCGGCGAGCCCGACGTGGTGTAGCCGGCGCGCTGGATCCCCTCGCTCTCGGTCTGCGCGATCTTGCGCTTGGCCAGATCCGGCAGCTCGAGATCGTCGAGGAAGAGATCGACGAACTCGTCACGGGAGAGCACGAAGCGGAAAGCGTCCTCGCTGTCGCCTTCGCCCGGACCTGAATCCTTGGCGCTGCCCTGGCCGGAGCGCTGGAGATAGTCGCCCTCGATGAACTTCTTGTTCCCGGGCAGCACCATGTCGCGCGTTCCGCCTTCACGGCGGAAACGCGGCTCGTGCATACCGTCGAGCGGTATCGTGACCTCACCGCCCTCGAGGACGTCCTTGATGTCGCGTTCCTGCGAGGTCTTCTTGACGGCGCCCTGCACCAGGGATTTGGCCCGACGCAAGAACCGCTGGCGGTTCTCGAGACTCTTGCCGCCTGGATTCAGGCGCCTGTCAATAATGTGAATCGGCACTTTTTCATCCGCCTCAACCAGCCTGCTTCACGCGCATGTACCATTCGACGAGCCGGCGAACCTGACGCTCGGTGTAGCCGCGCTCCACCATGCGTGCCACGAACTCGCCGTGCTTCTTCTCCGTCTCGCCGTCCTTCTTCGACCCGAAGGAGATGACCGGAAGCAGGTCCTCGACCTGGGAGAATATCCGCTTTTCGATCACGTCGCGAATCTTCTCGTATGAGGTCCAGGTCGGATTTTTGCCGCCGTTCTGGGCCCGCGAGCGTAACGAGAATTTGACGACCTCGTTGCGGAAGTCCTTGGGGTTGGCAATGCCCGCCGGCTTCTCGATTTTGGTCAATTCCTGGTTCAAAAGCTCGCGATCCAGCAGCTGGCCGGTGTCAGGATCCTTGAAGTCCTGGTCCTCGATCCAGGCGTCGGCGTAGTCGACGTAGCGGTCGAACAGGTTCTGGCCGTAATCCGAGTAGGATTCGAGATACGCCTTCTGGATCTCGTTGCCGATGAACTCGGCGTAACGCGGCGCCAGCTCCGCCTTGATGAATTCGAGATAGCGTTTCTCGACTTCCTCCGGCAGTTGCTCGCGGCGGATCGACTGCTCCAGCGCGTACATCAGATGCACGGCGTCGGCGGCGACCTCCTGCGGATCGTGGTTGAAGGTCGCAGCCAGGATCTTGAAGGCGAAGCGGGTGGAGACACCGTCCATGCCCTCGTCGACGCCGGCGGCATCGCGATATTCCTGGACGCTGCGCGCCTTAGGATCGGATTCCTTCAGGCTCTCGCCGTCATAGACCCGCATCTTGCCGAACAGCGTGGAGTTCTCGTGCTTGCGCAGGCGCGACATCACCGAGAACCGCGCCAGCGTCTCCAGCGTCGAGGGCGCGCAAGGCGCGGCCGCGAGCTCGGAGCCTTGGATCAGCTTCTCGTAGATCTTCTGCTCTTCGGTGACGCGCAGGCAGTACGGCACCTTGATGACGCAGATACGGTCGATGAAGGCTTCGTTGTTCTTGTTGGCCTTGAAGCTCGCCCACTCCGCTTCGTTGGAGTGCGCCAGGATGACGCCGGTGAACGGGATCGCGCCGATATTCTCGGTGCCGATGTAGTTGCCTTCCTGCGTTGCGGTGAGCAACGGATGCAGCATCTTGATCGGCGCCTTGAACATCTCGACGAATTCGAGGATGCCCTGGTTGGCGCGGTTGAGGCCGCCCGAATAGCTGTAGGCGTCGGGGTCGTTCTGCGCATAAGTCTCGAGCTTGCGGATGTCGACCTTGCCGACCAGCGAGGAGATGTCCTGGTTGTTCTCGTCACCGGGCTCGGTCTTGGAAACCGCGATCTGGCGCAGCCGCGACGGCTGGATCTTGGCGACGCGGAATTGCGAGATATCGCCGCCGAAGGCCTCGAGCCGCTTGTAGCACCACGGGCTCATCAAGCCGGTGAGGCGCCGGCGCGGAATGCCGTATTTCTCTTCCAGCATCGGCCCGAGATTATCGGGATCGAACAGGCTGAGCGGGCTCTCGAACACGGGCGAGAGTTCGTCGCCGGCCTTGAGCACGTAGATCGGCTGCACTTCCATCAGCGACTTGAGCCGTTCGGCGAGCGAGGATTTGCCGCCGCCGACCGGGCCGAGCAGATAGAGGATCTGCTTGCGCTCTTCGAGACCTTGCGCGGCGTGGCGGAAGAAGCCGACGATGCGCTCGATGGTTTCTTCCATGCCGTAGAAGCCGGCGAAGGCCGGATAGGTCCGGATGGTGCGGTTCAAAAAAATACGGCCAAGGCGTGGGTCCTTGGCCGTGTCAATCGTCTGGGGTTCTCCGATCGCAGCTAGCAGACGTTCGGCCGCATTCGCGTATTTCATGGGATCGCTTCGACACGATTCCAGATATTCCGCCATCGACATGTCGTGCTGGCTTCTCGCCTCGAACGACCGAGCGAAAGCGTTGAATAGAGAATCGTTGTACATGATCCCTCTCCGCGTGAGTTCCGCTACAAGCTGAAACGAAAGCGTTACTGGACCGTTCCTCAGGCCGCTTCTCGAATCAGCGTGAGCACATGACGATCATTGGACACCCGGGTGCCGACACCACGCAACGCACAAGGTAGGCACTCTGTGAATTACGAACAGGCACTTGCCTGTAATTTGTGCGAATCTATCTCTATCTTCGCTCATTTCCAGAAATTGTCACTCGCTCGCCACATCCGGGCAATACCGGGGACGGCTGCCTCCGGCACTGCAACATGACGATCCGCCAGCGGCAAACTTGTGACGTTTGCGGGGAGCTTGCGTGGCGCGTTCATCTTCCTGCTGCAATGCGATCTCCGGATTGCAGGCAGCATGAGTGTCGCGGCAAGCGCACAGCGCCGTGTCAAAATCGGTCGCCAGCCCCTCCGAAAGGATAACAATCCAACTGTTCAGCGCGTCGCGCGCAGCAGCGCGGACGCAGGAGCGCTGCCACGCTTGACCTGAAAGCAAAGCCTGCGCTCGGCAGCGTCACGCCGAAACCGCCGCGACGACCAGCCGCATGACGCATTGACCAATTTCGAGATCATGGGTGCACCGATGCGCACAGCCGGTCCGATCGATCGGCGGCAACGATAACGCCATCAGGATGCGCGCGCATGCTTTCCCCCAGCATGGCCATTCGCGACCGAACCAATCACGATCAGACGGATCGAACTCCACTGATGACACTCAGCGACGCGACAGATCATCCTCACGCAACAAGACCTCGGCCGAAGCATCCCGGTCAAACTTTTATTACGCAAAAGCACGACTCCCGCCGGATCGCCATGATCGCGACGGAGTTACCTTGAGGGGATGACGCCTACGCCCTTGATTGGTTCCCTCCCGGGAGCATGTGGGCTAAAGGATAGCGCGTCAGGACCGGCGCGGAAACCCCCTCCGCCCGCAGGCTTGGAGATAAAAAGCATCATGAATCCCGTCAAAGAACTGGAAAAGCACGGACAGGCCGTCTGGCTGGACTTCCTCGCCCGCGGCTTCATCGCCAAGGGCGACCTGAAGCGGCTGATTGACACCGACGGCCTCAAAGGCGTCACCTCCAATCCGTCGATCTTCGAGAAGGCGATCGGCAGCTCCGACGAATATGACGCCCCGATCGGCAAGGCGCTGAAGCGCGGCGACCGGACCGTGGCCGACCTGTTCGAAACCGTGGCGGTCGAGGACATCCAGGCCGCCGCCGACGTGCTCCGCCCGGTCTATGACCGCCTCAAGGGCGGCGACGGCTATGTCAGCCTCGAAGTCTCGCCCTATCTGGCGATGGACACATCAGGTACGGTCGCCGAGGCGCGCCGGCTCTGGAAGGACGTTGGCCGCAAGAACCTGATGGTGAAGGTGCCGGCGACGCCGGAGGGCCTGCCTGCGATCGAGACGCTGATCGGCGACGGCATTAGCATCAACATCACGCTGCTGTTCTCGAAGGCCGTCTATCTCCAGGTCGCCGAGGCCTACCTCGCCGGTCTCGAAAAATACGTCGCCGGTGGCGGCGATCCCTCGCATGTCGCGAGCGTGGCGAGCTTCTTCGTCAGCCGCATCGACAGCGTGGTGGACAAGCAGCTCGACGAGAAGATCGCCCGCGCCAACGATCCCTCCGAGAAGGAGCGCCTTGCCGCGCTGAAGGGCAAGGTCGCAATCGCCAACGCCAAGGTCGCCTATCAGGATTACAAGCGCCTGTTCTCGGGTCCGCGCTGGGAGAAGCTCGCCGCCAAGGGCGCCAAGCCGCAGCGCATGCTGTGGGCCTCGACCGGCACCAAGAACAAGGACTACAGCGACGTCCTCTATGTCGAGGAGCTGATCGGCCCAGACACCATCAACACCGTGCCGCCGGCAACGCTGGACGCCTTCCGCGACCACGGCAAGGTGCGCGACAGCCTTGAGGAAAACGTCGACGACGCTCACCGGGTGCTGGAAGAGCTGGAGCGCTCCGGCGTCTCGCTCGACGCCATCACCGAGGAGCTGGTCAAGGACGGCGTCAAGCTGTTTGCGGACGCCGCCGACAAGCTCTACGGCGCCGTCGCCCACAAGCGCGCCACCGTGCTAGGGCCCGCGATCGACCGCCAGCAGCTCTCGCTGGGTGACGGGCTCGGCAAGGCCGTGGCCAAGAGCACCGAGGACTGGCGCGCCGCGGCCAAGATCCGCAGGCTCTGGCAGCGCGACAAATCGGTCTGGACCGGCACGGACGAGAACAAATGGCTCGGCTGGCTCGACAGTGCCGCCAAGGCCGACGTCGCCGATTACGAGGACTACGCCAACCGCGTGAAGGGCCAGAAATTCTCCGACGCCGTCGTGCTCGGCATGGGCGGATCGAGCCTGGGTCCCGAGGTGCTGGCCGAGACGTTTGGGAAGAAACCCGGCTTCCCGAAGCTGCACGTGCTGGATTCCACCGATCCGGCGCAGGTCCGCGCGATGGAAGACAAGATCGACATCGCCAACACGGTGTTCATCGTGTCGAGCAAATCCGGCGGCACCACCGAGCCGAATGCGATGAAGGACTATTTCCACGAGCGCGTGGCGCAGGCCCTCGGCCCGAAGGCCAAGACCGGCTTCCGCTTCATCGCGGTGACCGATCCCGGCTCGTCGCTGGAGAAGGCGGCCAAGACGCTGAACTACGCCCGCATCTTCCATGGCGAGCCCACGATCGGCGGCCGCTATTCGGTGCTGTCGCCGTTCGGCCTGGTGCCGGCGGCCACGGCCGGCATCGACGTCAAGACCTTCATCAAGCATGCGCTCTCGATGGCGCGCTCCTGCGGACCGGACGTGCCGCCGAGCGAGAACCCCGGCGTGCAGCTCGGCCTCGCCATGGGCCTCGCCGCGCTCGAAGGCCGCGACAAGGTGACGATCCTGTCGTCGAAGAAGATCGCCGATTTCGGCGCCTGGGCCGAGCAGCTCATCGCGGAATCGACCGGCAAGGAAGGCAAGGGCCTGATCCCGATCGACGGCGAGCCGCTGGGCGCGCCCGCGCTCTACGGCAACGACCGCTTCTTCATCGACATCCGCACCGAGGGCGAAGCGGATGCCGCGCACGACTCCAAGCTTGCCGCGGTCGAAGCGGCCGGCCATCCCGTCGTCCGCATCGTCATGAAGTCGATCGACCATCTCGGCCAGGAGTTCTTCCGCTTCGAGATGGCAACCGCGGTGGCAGGCTCGATCCTCGGCATCAACCCGTTCGACCAGCCGGACGTGGAAGCGGCCAAGATCAAGACCCGCGAACTGACGGCGTCGTTCGAGAAGACCGGCGCGCTGCCGGCCGAGCAGCCCGTGGTCAGCACGGCGGAGGCCGATCTCTACACCGACGAAGCCAACGCTACGTCGCTGCGCGCCGCCGGCGCCAATGGCGACCTCACCTCCTGGCTGAAGGCGCATCTGTCGCGCTCGAACCATGGCGATTATGTCGCCCTGCTCGGCTACATCGCGCGCGACAAGGCAACGATCGACGCACTCCAGGCCATGCGGCTGGAGGTACGCGAGAAGCGTCATGTCGCAACCTGCGCCGAGTTCGGGCCGCGCTTCCTGCACTCGACCGGGCAGGCCTACAAGGGCGGGCCCGACAGCGGCGTGTTCCTCCAGATCACCGCCGACGATGCCAAGGATCTTGCCGTGCCGGGCCAGAAGGCGAGCTTCGGCGTGATCAAGGCGGCGCAGGCGCGCGGCGATTTCGACGTGCTCACCGAGCGCGGGCGGCGCGCATTGCGCGTCCACCTCAAGGGCGGGCTCAAGAAAGGTCTCGCGGCGCTCAATGCCGCGCTCAACGACGCACTGAATTGAAGGAAGCTTTCACATGCAACTCGGCATGATCGGCCTCGGCCGGATGGGCGGCAACATCGTTCGCCGCCTGATGCGTCACGGCCACTCGACCGTGGTCTATGACAAGGACGCCAAGGCCGTCGCGGGCCTCGCCGCCGACGGCGCGGTGGGCTCGGCGACGCTGGAAGAGTTCATCTCGAAGCTCGAGCGGCCGCGCACGGCCTGGGTGATGCTGCCTGCGGGGCACATCACCGAGACCACGATCGACACTATCGCGGGCGTGATGCAGGAAGACGACGTCATCATCGACGGCGGCAACACCTTCTGGCAGGACGACGTCCGCCGCGGCAAGGCGCTGAAGGCGCGCGGCATCCATTATGTCGACGTCGGCACCTCCGGCGGCGTCTGGGGTCTCGACCGCGGCTATTGCATGATGATCGGCGGCGAGAAGCAGGTGGTCGACCGGCTCGATCCGATCTTCGCCGCGCTCGCGCCCGGCGCCGGCGACATTCCGCGCACCGAAGGACGTGACGGACGCGATCCGCGCATCGAACAGGGCTACATCCATGCCGGTCCCGTCGGCGCCGGCCACTTCGTCAAGATGATCCACAACGGCATCGAATACGGCCTGATGCAGGCCTATGCCGAAGGCTTCGACATCCTCAAGAATGCCAACATCGACGCGCTGCCTGCCGATCATCGCTACGACATCGATCTCGCCGACATCGCCGAGGTCTGGCGTCGCGGCTCCGTGATCCCGTCCTGGCTGCTCGACCTCACCTCGACGGCACTCGCTGACAGCCCGGCGTTGTCGGAATATTCCGGCTTCGTCGAAGATTCCGGCGAAGGCCGCTGGACCGTGAATGCGGCGATCGACGAGGCCGTGCCGGCCGAAGTGCTGACCGCGGCGCTCTACACACGTTTCCGTTCCCGCAAGGAACACACCTTCGCAGAAAAAATTCTCTCTGCGATGCGCGCGGGGTTCGGCGGCCATAAGGAGCCGAAGCAGCCGGGCGCTTCGAAACCGAAGTAAGACGCAACAAAGCGAAGGCCAATCGTTCGTGACAAAAGACCCGCAAGCCAAGCGCAAGCCGGAAAATTGCGCCTTCGTCATCTTTGGCGTGACCGGCGACCTCACTCACCGCCTGGTGATGCCGTCGCTCTATAATCTCGCCGCCGAGCACCTGCTGCCGGAAAAGTTCTGCGTCGTCGGCGTGGCCCGCAAGGGCCAGTCCGATGACGAGCTGCGCGACAGCCTGATGAAGGGCCTGCGCCAGTTCGCGACGCGGCCCGTGGACGACGACATCGCCCGGAAGCTGCTGGAATGCGTGACCTTCGTCGAGGCCGATCCGAAGGACCCACCCTCCTTTGATCGTTTGCGCGAGCATCTGGATTCGCTGGAATGCGCCCAGGAAACCGGCGGCAACAGGCTGTTCTATCTCGCGACCCCACCGGCCGCGTTCGCACCGACCGCGCGCGAGCTCGGCCGCACCGGCATGATGAAGGAGAACGGCGCCTGGCGCAGGCTCGTGATCGAAAAACCGTTCGGCACCGACCTCGCCTCGGCCAAGGCGTTGAATGGCGAGCTGCTGAAGATCATGGACGAGCACCAGATCTACCGGATCGATCATTATCTCGGCAAGGAAACGGTGCAGAACATCCTGGTGCTGCGCTTTGCCAACGGCATGTTCGAGCCGATCTGGAATCGCAACCATATCGACCACATCCAGATCACCGTGGAGGAGAGGCTCGGTGTCGGCCATCGCGGCGGCTTCTACGACGCCACCGGCGCGCTGCGCGACATGGTGCCGAACCATCTGTTCCAGCTGATGTCGCTGGTCGCAATGGAGCCGCCGGCGCGTTTCGACGCGCATTCCGTCCGCTCCGAGAAGGCCGATGTGCTGACGTCGATCCAGCAGCCGAGCCGGGAAGCAGCGCTGAGAAACTCCGTCCGCGCGCAATATCTCGCCGGCCGCATCGGCGACGACGAGCTCACGGACTATCGCAAGACCGAGGACGTCAAGCCCGGCAGCACCACCGAGACCTTCGTCGCGCTGAAACTGATGATCGACAATTGGCGCTGGGCGGGCGTGCCGTTCTATCTGCGCACCGGCAAGGCGCTCGGCCACAAGCGCACGGAAGTGGCGATCAAGTTCAAGCAGGCGCCGCT
The DNA here is from genome assembly GCF_054185225.1 of Bradyrhizobium sp. 18BD. Taxonomy (NCBI): domain Bacteria; kingdom Pseudomonadati; phylum Pseudomonadota; class Alphaproteobacteria; order Hyphomicrobiales; family Nitrobacteraceae; genus Bradyrhizobium; species Bradyrhizobium sp. 18BD. The sequence goes on from NZ_JAVAYL010000032.1 coordinate 24,649, forward strand.
GTCGATGTTCTCAGGCACCGACGTCGACCGCCTGTCACAGAACTTCCTCACCATCGGCATCGCGCCGACCGAGACCATCGAGCTGCAGTTCAACGCCAAGATCCCGGGGCCGAGCATCACCATCGACGGCGTCGAGATGAAATTCAAGTACGGCGACTATTTCCGCGCCGATCCCTCGACCGGCTACGAGACGCTGATCTATGACTGCATGATCGGCGACAACATCCTGTTCCAGCGTGCCGACGGCATCGAGGCCGGATGGCAGGCGGTGCAGCCGTTCCTGGACGCCTGGAAGAGCGAAGGCACCAACGGCATCGAGACCTATGAAGCCGGCAGCGACGGTCCGCGATGCGCCGACGAGCTGCTGCGGCGTGACGGGCGCAGCTGGCGGAAATATTCGTGATGGCCACGGCCGACCAGCCGAAGCTCATCGCCGCCACCGACGCCGAGGCGCTGGCAGAGGCCGCCGCCGAACGGGTGATGGCGCGGATCGCGGCCAATCCCGGCCGGATCGCGATCTGCCTCACCGGCGGCTCCAGCCCGAAGAGGCTCTATCAGCTGCTGGGTAGCGACGCGTATCGCGGCAAGGTCCCGTGGGATCGCGTGCACTGGTTCATCGGCGACGAGCGCTTTGTCCCGGAAAGCGATCCGCTCAACAACATGGCGGTGGCCCGCGCGACCTTTCTCGATCGCAACGCGCCGTCCGGCCATATCCATCCGATCCCGACCACAGCCGAAAATCCGGATCTCAGCGCCGAAGCCTATGCGCGTGAGCTGCAGGCCATCTACGGCGCTGAAAAGCTAGATCCGGCGCGGCCGCTGTTCGATTTGGTCCTGATGGGCGCCGGCCCGGACGGCCACACCGCCTCGCTCTTCCCGGGCTATCCCGCGATCGAGGAGACCACGCGCTGGGTCGTCGGCGTGCCCAAGGCCAATGTCGCCCCGTTCGTGCCGCGGGTGTCACTCACCCTGCCTGTGCTGGCCTCGTGCTACGAAATGCTGTTCGAGATTGCCGGGCACGACAAGCAGCCGATCTTGACGCGCCTCCTCAATGGCGAGAATCTGCCGGCCGTACGCGCGCGCTCGAATGGTGAGACCGTCTGGCTGGTCGACCAAGCCGCGCTTCCGGAGGGAATTCGTGGCGGGCGTTGAAGCACCTTGTGCGTTGATTGTGATGGGTGTGTCGGGTTCGGGCAAGAGCACAGTGGCGGAGGCGCTGGGTCAGCGGCTCGGCTGGCGATTCGAGGACGGCGACAGCTTTCACCCCGCCAGCAATGTCGAGAAGATGCGCGCCGGCCATCCCCTCACCGACGAGGACCGCTGGCCCTGGCTCAACGCCATCGCCGACGAGATCGCGCGGGTCTGCGACAGAGGCGAGCACGTCATCATCGCGTGCTCGGCGCTGAAGCACACCTATCGTGACGTGCTGCTGCGCGGCCGCGACGACGTCCGCTTCGTCTTCCTGAGGGGCACCAAGGAGCTGATCGCCGAACGGCTCGCACAGCGCAAGGGCCACTTCATGCCGGCCGGGCTGCTGACAAGCCAGTTCGACACGCTGGAGCCGCCGGAAGCGGGCGAGCACGTCATCACGGTCTCGATCGACGAATCCGTCGAGGCGATCGTGGACGGCGTGGTGCGGCAATTGCGATTGAGCGGGACGAAACGCTGAGAAACCGAACCCAATGTTCTGCCATAAGGTTCTGCCATGACGAAAATCTCACTGGTGGTCTCCGACGTCGACGGCACGCTGCTGACCAAGGACAAGACGCTGACGGACCGCGCGCGGGGCGCAGTGCAGCGGCTGCACCAGGCCGGCGTCGGCTTTACCATCACCTCCAGCCGCCCCGCCATCGGCATGCGCTTCCTGATCGAGCCGCTGGCGCTGTGGCTGCCGGTCGGCCCGTTCAACGGCTCCTCGATCATCGATCCCGAGATGAAGCCGGTCGAGCAGCATTTGATTCCAGCGAGCGCCGCCGAGCGATCCCTGAAAATCCTGCGCGAGTTCAGAGCCAACATCTGGCTGTTCACCTACGACAAATGGCTGATCGACAATCCCAGCGGTACATACGTCGCACATGAGCAGCACACGATCCGTTCCGACCCGACTATCGTGACGGATTTCTCTCCCTACCTCGCCAGCGCCTGCAAGATCGTCGGCGCCAGCGCCGATGCCGCGGGCCTGGAGCGCTGCGAAAAGGCGATGCAGGACGCACTCGGCAGCGAGGCGACGGCCGTCCGCTCGCAGACCTATTACCTCGACATTACACCGCCCGGCTTCGACAAGGGCACCTTCGTGCAGGCCATGGCCAACCGCCTCGGCATTTCCACCGATGCGGTTGCCACCATCGGCGACATGCAGAACGATCTCGCCATGTTCCGCGTCAGCGGCACCTCGATCGCCATGGGCAACGCCACCGACGACGTCAAGGACCAGGCCACCCACGTCACCGCCACCAACGAGCAGGACGGTTTTGCCGAGGCGATGGAGATGATTTTGAAGCGGAACGGGGTGGGTTGAGCAATGGGCCTGTCGGTGCGCGACCTTGGAAATTGAACGGCTGACATTTCCGGATGATGGCGCCCAGCTGTTCCGGCAGGCGCTGACCTCCGACCGATTGCACGGGCTCAAGTCCATCCTCTCCCATCTGCCGCCCGATCATGCTGGGCTCCGGCTGAGAGGCGTTGAGGGTCTCGCACCCTTCCTGGCCGCGAGCGGACATGTCGGACGTTGCGCCGCGTCGGTGCTTGGTGAGGCTTGTCGTCCGGTCAGGGCCATCCTGTTTGACAAATCAGCAGCGACGAATTGGGCGCTGGGCTGGCACCAGGATCGCACCATCGCTGTGAAGGAGCGTATCTCCGTCGATGGTTTCGAAACCTGGAGCGTCAAGAGCGGGATGCAGCACGTCGAGCCTCCGTTTGCGCTGCTGTCAGGCATGGTGACCTTGCGGGTTCATATCGATCCAGTCCCCGCCACCAACGCGCCGCTGCTGATCGCGCCCGGATCGCACAAGCTTGGACGTATTACCGAGGAGGACGTAAAGGATGTCGTCCGGCGTTGCGGCACGGCCGCCTGTCTGGCTGAGCCCGGCGACATCTGGCTCTATGCGACGCCCATTCTCCATGCGTCGGACGCGGCCACGGTCCCGATGCATCGCCGCGTGTTGCAGGTGGATTTTGCCGCCGGCGAGCTTCCCGGCGGCCTGGAATGGCTCGGGGTCTAGCTCACTGCTTCGATCGCTGCACGGCCGGCTTCTCGCTCTCCTGCCGTGCCGCCGACAGATTGTGGGCGGTGTTGATCAGCGCGATGTGGGTCAGGGCTTGCGGGAAGTTTCCGGTCTGCCGCCGGGCACCTGAATCGTACTCCTCGGCCAGGAGGCCGACGTCGTTGGCGATGCCGACGACGCGGTCGAGCAGCACTTGCGCCTTGTCGAGATCGCCGGCCAGCACATGGGCATCGGCGAGCCACAACGTGCAGGCCAGGAACGCGCCCTCGATCGGCTGGATCTCATCGGACACCTCGCGCGGATCGTGCCGCAGCACAAAGCCGTCGCGCGTCATGCGCTTTTCGATCGCCGCGATGGTGCCGTGGATGCGTGGGTCGTTTGCCGGCAGGAAGCCGACGGCGGGCAGCAGCAGCACGGACGCATCGAGCAGTTTCGAGCCGTAGGATTCGACGAAGGCATTCTCCTCGGCATCAAAGCCCTTGTTGCAGACATCGCGGTGGATGGCCTCGCGCAGGGCCCGCCAGTGCAAGAGCGGCGCCTTGAAGCCAAAGGTTTCGGCGCTCTTGATGCCGCGGTCGAACGCAACCCAGGTCATGACCTTGGAGAAGACGTAGTGCCTGGGCTGGCCGCGCCGCTCCCAGATGCCGTGATCGGGATGATCCCAGACCTCGGCGAGATGCTGCAGCACCGCGCATTCCAGCGACCAGGTGGTTTCGTCGTCGAGCTTGAGCTTGGCCATGCGCGACTGGTGGAAGGCATCGATCAATTCGCCATAGACGTCGAGCTGGAGCTGCGCATGCGCGGCATTGCCGATACGCACCGGCTGGGCGCCCTCGTAGCCGTCGAGCCAGCTAGCTTCCCATTCCAGCAATCGCCGCTGGCCCCAGATGCCGTACATGATCTGCATGTTCGACGGCGAGCCGGCCGCGGCGCGCAGCAGCCAATTGTGCCAGGCCAAGGCTTCCTCGGTGTAACCCGAATTCATCAGCGCCAGCAGCGTGAAGGTGGCATCGCGCAGCCAGCAGAAGCGGTAGTCCCAATTCCTGGCGCCGCCGAGCTTCTCCGGCAGCGACGTCGTCGGCGCGGCGACGATGCCGCCGGTGGGATCGAAGGTCAGCGCCTTCAGCGTGATCAGCGAGCGCGTGATCAGATCGTGATAGTCGCCGTCGCGCTTGCACTGGCGGCACCACTCATTCCAGAATTTTTCGGTCTCCTGGAAGGCGATTTCCGGATCGATCGGCTCGGGCGGATCGAGATGCGAGGGGCCGTAGGTCAGCACGAACGGTACGGTCTCGCCCGCCTTCACCTCGAAGTCGGACACCGTGGTCAGGTCCTCGCCGCGCGTTTCGACCGGCGTGCGCAGCACGGTCATGTCCTGGCCGGCAATGGCCATCAGCGAATGGTCGATCCGCCGCACCCAGGGAATGTCGACGCCGAAGCCGAAGCGGATCACGAGTTGCATCCGCATCTTCACGGTGCCCGTGAGGCCGCGCACCAGCCGGACGATATCGGAGGCCTTGCCGCGCGGCGGCATGAAGTCGATCAGCGCGACGGTGCCGCTCTCAGTCTCAAAGCGCGTTTCGAGGATGAGGGTGTTGCCGAGATAGCGGCGCGAGATGGAGGTCGCCTCCTCGCTCGGCGTGATCAGCCAGCGGCCGTTCCTGTCGGTGCCGAGAATGGCGGCGAAGCACGCATCGGAATCGAAGGCCGGCCAGCATAGCCAGTCGATCGAGCCGTTGCGCCCGACCAGCGCCGCGGTCTCGCAGTCGCCGATCAGCGCATAGTCCTCGATCCTCTGAGACAATGTTTTCGAGCCTGAGAAATCCCCGGCCGATTAACTCCCACCGGGCAATGAACGTTCCCGCGTCGCCGCTCTCAAGGCCGTGAGGTCGACCTTCGCGGCGATCTTGTCGAGCGCGATGGGCAGGCGCTGGCGCCAGTTCGGATGCTCGTCGATCGTGCCGGGAATGTTGGGTTGGTCGATCACGCCCAGCAGGTCCTCCATCGACACCGCCAGCAGCCGCGACGGCGTGCGCGACAGGAAGGCGAGCACCGAATAGAGGTCGTTGGAGTTGATGCCGTTCTGGCGCAGGATCTCGTCGAGCCTGCCGAGCGCATCCCAGCGCGCCTGGTCGTCCTCGCCGGGATCGAGCCCGAGCGAGCGCTTCATCTTGAGGTCGCTGAACGAGCGCCAGCCGGCATAGGTCGACAGGTCGTGCGTGTTGAGCGTGACCAGCGCGTTGGGCCGGTAGAAGTCGGCGTTGCGGAAATGGCCGGCATCGTCGCGCTCGAACATCATGACGAGGTAGGACCAGATGCCGAAATCCTGCATGGTCTCGCGAAAGCCTTCGGGCACTGTGCCGAGGTCCTCGCCGATCACGATGCATTTGTGGGCGGCGCTCTCGCTGGCCACCGCCGCCAGCAGCGCCTCGAACGGCATCTGCACATAGGCGCCGTTGTCTGGCTTGAAGCCGCGGGGCACGAGATAAAGCCGCTTCAGACCGAGCACGTGATCGAGCCTGATGGCACCGGCATGGCGCATCGAAGCCGCCAGCATGTCGGCGAACGGCACGAAGGACTGCGCCTCGAGGCCACCGGCATTGAAGCCGGCAAGGCCCCAGTCCTGGCCGATGGTGTTGAGCACGTCGGGCGGCGCCCCGACGGCGAGGTGGCGCGAGATCGCCGTCTGCTCGTTCCAGGCATCAAAACCATTGGACTGCACACCGACGGCGACGTCGAGATAGAGCCCGACGCGCATACCGAGCTGTCCCGCCAGCTCCTTGGCGGCCCCAAGTTGGCTGTCGGCCGTCCATTGCACGAATTCGACGAACTCGACCGCGCGCTTGTCAGGACCGTTGCGCAATTCGGCCAATTTCGCCTCATTCGGCTGCTGCCATTCCATCGGCCATTCCCACCATGGCGAGACGAAACGATGGCGCAGTACCTCGAAGCAGGCAAAGCGGGACAGCAGCGGTGCGCGGGCGGCGCGGAACGCATCGAACTGATTGCGGCGGACACCGCTCGCGCTTTTCACGAAACTGTCAAAGGCGGCGCGCAAGGCCCGCCATTTCAGCGCCGCCATGTCGGCATACGGGACGCGATCGCCTTTGCGCAGTCGCGCGGCAGTCGCAGCCGCGTCAGGCACGAGGTCGGCGGAAAATTCGGGGATCGCCTCGACGTCGATATAGAGCGGATTGAGAAACAGCCGACTGTTCGGCGAATAGGGACTGCAATCGGCCGGATGATTGTCGAACAGAACATGCAGCGGATTGAGTCCGACGCCGTCGGCGCCAAGCTGTTTTGCCAGCCGGACGAGGCCGGCAAGGTCGGTGAAATCGCCGATGCCCCAATTGCGATCCGAGCGAACGCTGTAAAGCTGCACGGCGAGCAGCCAGCCGCGGTCGAAATCGCCGCCGAAGGCGCGCTCGGGCGCCACGATCATGGGCACCTCTTCGGTCACACCTCCGGCATCGGTCAGTGTGAGCCGGTGATAGCCGAGCGGCAGTCCCTCGGGCCAGGCGATGACAGGCTCGCGCGTCTCGCCTTGCGCGATCGCATTGCCGCTGCCGGTGACTTTCCATTTGAGCGGCGGCGCGCCGATGCTCGCCAATTCCGTGCGCGGATGTCCCAGCGCACGCACCACGACCGGCCCGCTGACGAAACGGTAAACCCGCTTCTCCGGCAGGGCCTCGAGGATGGATTTGAGCGCCTCGGGCGCGGTGACCCGCAGCTTGCCCAGGGCGTCGATGAATTCGGACTGAACGCCCTTGATCCGGGCTTGAGCTAAAAGATCCATTCGGCACGCAGCTTGCAGGCCATTGTCAGGCCGGTGGCATCGATTTTAACGAGGTCGCGGAAGAGGTTAGTCAAGGGTAACTCGCAAACCGCGCCTGCCGTTCCCAGGGGAACCAATGACACACAAGCGGCTTTCTATATAGGTATCAAGCGTAGGTTCCCGACAAGGGAAACGGGCTCCTGCTTTCTTGTCAATGGCATCACCGTGAACAAGACAATTCAAACTGTCGAGAGTGCCGCTGCCGGCGGCGCTTTCCTTATCGAAGATATCTATCCCTTGATCGACGGCGGCCGCTTCGCCGTGAAGCGGATCGCGGGCGAACGGGTCGAGGTCTGGGCCGACATCTACCGCGACGGCAACGGCGTGATCAGTGCCGCGCTGATCTGGCGCGGCGAGCAGGACCGCGAATGGCGGAGCGAGCCGATGACCCTTCACGGCAATGACCGCTGGTCCGGCGCCTTCACACCCCTTGAGCCCGGCCAATATGTCTATGCCATCGAAGCCTGGACCGACGAATTCGCGACCTGGTCGCACGCCATCGCGCGCAAGCAGCGCACCGGCGCCGATGTCAGTCTCGATGCGATCGAGGGCGCCGGCCTTTTGACCAAGGCGCATGTCGCGCGACAGGACGCCGCGGCTCTCATCGTCAGGCAGTGCGAGGACTATCTTCAGCGCGGCGATGTCGCCTCGCTGCTGGCGGCCGATCTCGGCAAGGCCATGGCCGAGAGCCAGTCGCGGCCAGACTTGACCCGCTCGCAAAACTTCCCGCTGATCATCGATCGCGACAAAGCGCGCTTCAGCGCCTGGTATCAAATGATGCCGCGCAGCCAGAGCGCAGTCGCCGGCCGGCACGGCACGCTCCGCGACTGCATCGCGCGCGTGCCTGACATCGCCGCGATGGGCTTTGACGTGCTCTATTTCACGCCGATCCACCCGATCGGTCACACAAGCCGCAAGGGCCGCAACAACGCGCCGGTGGCTGGTGAAGACGATCCGGGCTCGCCCTATGCAATCGGCAGCACTGATGGCGGACACGACGCGCTGCATCCCGAGCTCGGCACCATCGAGGATTTTCGCGCGCTGGTCGCGACCTGTCTCGAATACGGTCTCGAACTCGCGCTCGACTTCGCCATGCAGTGCTCGCCGGACCATCCCTGGCTGACCCGGCATCCGGAATGGTTCAAATGGCGCCCGGACCGCTCGGTGCGGGCGGCAGACAGCCCCTATTCGGATATCGTCATCCCCGATTTCGCCTCGGTCGATCGCGCCGGGCTGTGGAATGCGTTTCGCGATGCCATGCTGTTCTGGATCGACCATGGCGTGACGATCTTTGCCATCGACAACCACGACACCGCGCCGCTGCCGTTCTGGGAGTGGCTGATCGGCGACATCCGCCGCCGGCATCCCGAGGTGATCCTGTTCTCGAAGACATTTACGCGACCGAAGCTGATGAAGGGCCTCGCCAAGCTCGGCTTTGCGCAGTCCTTCAGCTATTTCCCCTGGCGCACGGCGAAGTGGGAGCTGGAGCAATATTTCGGCGAGCTGACACGCTATCCCGAGCGGGACTTCTATCGCCCGAACCTGTTCGTCAACACGCCTGACCTGCTGCCCTATCATCTCCAGAGCGGCGAGACCTGGGCGTTCAAGTCGCGCGTTGCGCTGGCGGCGACGCTGTCGGGCAGCTTCGGCATCTTTGGCGGATTCGAGCTGCTGGAGCACGACGCGGTCCCCGGCCACGAGGAATATCAGGATTCCGAGAAGTACCAGATCAGGCCGCGCGACTGGGACAAGCCCGGCAACATCAAGCCCTACATCGCCGCGCTCAACCGCGTTCGCAACGACAATGCCGCGCTTCAGCAGACGGCGAATTTGCGCTTCCTCGGCGTCGAGGACGGCGAGACGATCGCCTTCGCCAAGGAAGCCGCCGATCCGGCCAACACCGTGATCGCGGTGATCGCGCTCTCGCGCCATGTGCGCGAATTCTGGTTGCCGCTCGGCGATCTCACCATCGACGTAGGCGGCGAACGCCGCTACGTCACCGCCCTTGAAAATCTTCTCACCGGCGAGCAGTCCCGCATCGAATGGGGCGGGATCAGGTTGCGTATCGATCCCGACCGCGATCCGGCGCTCCTGTTCCGCTGCCTGGCGTAAGGATCGCGCCATGAATGTTCTGTCTTCCGTCGACACCAAGAAAGCCGAGGCTGCCGAGATCGTGGACGAGCTCTGGTACAAGGACGCCATCATCTATCAGCTTCACGTCAAGGCGTTTGCCGACAGCAACCATGACGGCATCGGCGATTTTGCGGGGCTAACCGAGAAGCTGCCCTACCTCCAGGAGCTCGGCGTCACCGCCCTGTGGCTGCTGCCGTTCTATCCCTCGCCCGGCCGCGACGACGGCTACGACATCGGCGATTACGGCGCGGTCAATCCCGATTTCGGGACCATGAAGGACTTCAAGCGCTTCATCCAGGAAGCGCAGAAGCGCGGCCTGCGCGTCATCACCGAGCTGGTCGTCAACCACACCTCCGACCAGCACAAATGGTTCAAGCGCGCACGTCGCAGCCATCCGGGCTCGAGCGCCCGCAACTGGTATGTCTGGAGCGAAACCGACCAGAAATACCAGGGCACGCGCATCATCTTCACCGACACGGAGAAGTCGAACTGGACCTGGGATCCCGAGGCCGGTGCGTTCTACTGGCACCGCTTCTTCTCGCACCAGCCGGACCTCAATTTCGACAATCCGCGCGTCGTCAGCGCCATCATCCAGGTGATGAAGCGCTGGCTCGATGCCGGCGTCGACGGCTTCCGTCTGGACGCCATTCCCTATCTCTGCGAGCGCGAGGGCACCTCGAACGAGAACCTCCCCGAGACGCATGAGATCATCAAGCGCCTGCGCCAGGAGCTCGATGCCTACTCCAAGGGAAAGCTGCTGCTGGCCGAGGCCAATCAATGGCCGGAGGATGTGCAGGAATATTTCGGCCGCGGCGACGAGTGCCACATGGCCTATCACTTCCCGCTGATGCCGCGCATCTACATGGCGATCGCGCAGGAGGACCGCTTCCCGATCACCGACATTCTGCGCCAGACGCCCGATATCCCGGCGAGCTGCCAATGGGCGCTGTTCCTGCGCAACCATGACGAATTGACGCTGGAGATGGTCACCGACGTCGAGCGCGACTATCTCTGGACCACCTACGCCAACGATCCCCGCGCGCGCATCAATGTCGGCATCCGCCGGCGCCTCGCGCCGTTGATGGACAATGACCGCCGCAAGATCGAGCTGATGAACTCGCTGCTGCTGTCCTTCCCGGGCACGCCGATCATCTATTACGGCGACGAGATCGGCATGGGCGACAACATCTATCTCGGCGACCGCAACGGCGTGCGCACGCCGATGCAGTGGAGCCCGGACCGCAACGGCGGCTTCTCGCGCTGCGATCCAGCCCGGCTCTACGCGCCGCTGATCATGGATCCCGTCTACGGCTATGAATCGGTGAACGTGGAAGCGCAGTCGCGCAGCCTGTCGTCGCTGCTCAACGCCACCAAGCGGCTGATCTCGGTGCGCAAGTCGACGCTCGCCTTCGGCCGCGGCACCATGACCTTCATCCGTCCGGCCAATCGCGCCGTGCTGGCCTATGTCCGGCAGTACCGCGACGAGGTGATCCTCTGTGTAGCCAACCTCTCGCGCGCGGCGCAGGCGACCGAGCTCGACTTGTCGCCGTGGAAGGACCGCATCCCGCAGGAGATGCTCGGACGCACGCGCTTCCCGCCGATCGGCGAGCTGCCCTACATGATCACGCTGGGGCCCTACGGCTTCTACTGGTTCCAGCTCACCGAGCGCGACAAATCCGAGCCGGTGACGCCGCGCGCCGTGCCGGAATTCGAGACGCTGGTGGTGCCGGTCAATTCGAACTGGGTGTCGCTGGCGCGCGAGCGCGGCGTGTTCGAGCGCGACGTGCTGCCCGGCTTCCTGTCGCGAACACGCTGGTATCCCGAGCACGATCCTAAGCTCATCAAGGCCACGCTGACCTCGGCGGTCCCTTTCAGCGAGATCGGCGACAACAGACCCTGGATCGCGTTCTTCGAGATTACACGGGACGACATCACGACGCGCTACGTGCTGCCGATGCAGATCGAGTGGGTGCGCTTCGACCGCGAACGCTTCAACCCGAAGGCGCTCGCCGCCGTCCGCCAGGGCGCGCGCGAGGGCACGCTGCTGGACGTCGCGACCGAGCAGATCTTCATCGGCCTGTTCCTGCGGGGTCTGTCGCAAAATCTGGTGGTCGACGAGAACAATCTGCGGCTGGAGTTCAAGGCAACCAGCCGGTTCGCCGACTACACCATCAAGGAGCCCGAACGCATCCGCGCGGTCGAGCAGACCAACAGCACTGCGCTGGTCGACAACCAGTATGTCGCGAAGATCTACCGTCGGCTCGAAAGCGGGGTCAGTCCCGAGATCGAGATCGGCACCTATCTCACCGAGACCGCCCGTTTTGCCAATACGCCGGCCCTGCTCGGCAGCGCCGAACTGGTCGAGGGCGGCGACAAACGCAGTGCGCTCGCCGTGCTGCACGCTTATGTCGAGAACCAGGGCGACGGCTGGGCCGTCACCAATGGCTATCTCGACCGCTATATCGACGAGCAGCGGTTGGCACCGATAGGCGAAGCGCCCCGCGAGACCCAGGAGCAGGCGCCCTATCTGCATTTCATCGCGCAGATCGGCCGGCGGCTCGCCGAGCTGCATGTGGCCCTCGCCGCCGCGCAGCCCCGCGACCTCGCGCCGGAGCCGATCGGCGCCGCGCATGTCAAGCGCTGGGCCTCCGACCTCCAGGCACGGGCCGAGCGGGTTTTCGAACGGCTCGCCGACAGCCGCGACGGCCTGCGTGAGGCCGACCGGCCGCTGATCGACCAGCTCGTCGCGATCCGTGCCACCCTGCCCGACCATCTGAATGCGCTCTTGCCATCTACCATTGCCGGGTTGAACATCCGTCATCACGGCGACTTCCGCCTCGGGCAAACTCTGATCGTGAAAGACGATATCTTCATCATCGACTTCGATGGCGATCCGCATCTCGGCCTGGCCGACAAGCGGCGCAAGCTGCCTGCCGCGCGCGACGTCGCCGGTCTGATCCGCTCGATTGATCTTTCGGTTAACGCCGCGCTGAACCGCGCGCTCACCGGCGCCTCCGACGAGCAGGAGCGGCTTACGGCCGCGCTCGGCGAATGGCGCGAGCGCGCCACCGCAACCTTCCTGGCCGCCTACCGCGAGGCCATGTCCGATCGGCGGTTGTGGCCGGCCAATCGCCAGGCTGCGGACGGCCTGTTAAGGTTTTTCCTGCTTGATCATGCGTTCGACGAAGTAGAGTACGAGCTGTCCCACCGGCCCGAGGGGCTCCATGCGCCGCTGACCGGACTGCTTCGCATTCTGTCCAGTGAGAGCGAAGCCCATGCCTAAACTTCCAGCAGAAGCCTACGCGATCATCGAGGGGCGCCACTCCGACCCCTTCCACTATCTCGGACTGCATCCCGAGGGCGGCAAAAGCGTGGTGCGTGCGTTTCTGCCCGAGGCGACCAATGTCGAGGCCGTCGGCGAGCATGGCGAAGTCGCCCGGCTCGATCGCGTCCACGATTCCGGGCTATTCATCGGCGCCCTGCCGAACGGCTCGAAGCACTACCAGCTCCGCGCGAAGTTCGGCGAGAACGTCGTCGAGTTCGAGGATGCTTATCGCTTCCCGCCGATCCTGACCGACTTCGATCTCTATCTACTCGGCGAAGGCACCCATCAGCGCCTCTATGACAAACTCGGTGCGCATCCGATGCGGCTGGAGGGCATCGACGGCATCGGCTTCGTCGTGCTGGCGCCGAATGCGCGGCGCGTGTCCGTGGTCGGCGATTTCAATTTCTGGGACGGGCGGCGCCACCCCATGCGGGTGCGCGGCGCCGGCTATTGGGAATTGTTCATCCCGCATGCGAAGAACGGCGATCACTACAAGTTCGAGATGATCGGCCCGCACGGCCATCTGCTCCCGCTGAAATCCGATCCGCTGGCTTTTGCAAGCGAGGTCCGTCCGAAGACCGCCTCCATCGTGTTCGACGAGGCGCACCTGCCGCGTCCACGCCCGGCGCCTGACGGCATCAATGCACTGTCGGCGCCGATGTCGATCTACGAGGTCCATCTCGGCTCATGGCGGCGCAAGAACGGCGACGAATGGCTCACCTATCGCGAGCTTGCCGAGCAGCTGCCGGCCTATGTCCGCGACATGGGGTTCACCCATCTCGAATTCCTGCCCGTCAGCGAGCACCCGTTCGATGGCTCCTGGGGCTATCAGCCCACCGGCCTCTATGCGCCGACCAGCCGTTTCGGCTCGCCGGAGGATTTTGCCACGCTGATCGACGCCTGCCATCGCGAGGGCATCGGCGTGCTGCTCGACTGGGTGCCGGGCCACTTCCCGGACGATCCCCACGGGCTCGGCAGCTTCGACGGCACGGCGCTGTACGAGCACGCCAATCCGCTGCAGGGCCGCCATCTCGACTGGGGCACGCTGATCTACAATTACGGCCGCACCGAAGTGACCAACTTCCTGGTGTCGAACGCGCTGTTCTGGCTGGAGCGCTACGCGATCGACGGCCTGCGGGTCGATGCGGTCGCGTCCATGCTTTATCTCGACTACAGCCGCCCGCCCGGCGCCTGGATTCCGAACCAGTATGGCGGCCGGGAGAACATCGAGGCGATCAACTTCCTGCGTCGCTTCAACACCGAGCTGTTCGCGCGCTTTCCGCAGGCGACCACCGCCGCCGAGGAGTCGACCGCATGGCCGCAGGTCTCGCGCCCGGTCGAGTTCGGCGGGCTCGGCTTCGGCTACAAGTGGAACATGGGCTGGATGCACGACACGCTGAACTACATCAGCAAGGACCCCGTCCACCGCAAGCATCACCACGGCGAGATCCTGTTCGGCCTGCACTACGCCTTCTCGGAAAATTTCATCCTGCCGCTGTCGCATGACGAGGTCGTGCATGGGAAGCGCTCGATCCTCGGCCGCATGCCCGGCGACGAATGGCAGCGTTTTGCGAACTTGCGCGCCTATTACAGCTTCATGTTCGGCCATCCCGGCAAGAAGCTGCTGTTCATGGGCGCGGAGATCGCGCAGAGCCGGGAATGGAATCACGACCAGTCGCTCGACTGGCACCTGCTCGAATACAAATATCACTCGGGCATCCAGGCGCTGATCCGCGACCTCAACCGGCTCTATCGCGCGGTGCCGGCGCTGCACCAGATGGATTGCGACCAGGCCGGCTTCGAATGGCTGATCACTGACGATGCCAACCGCAACGTGTTCGCCTGGTTGCGCAAGGGCTTTGACGAGCACGCGCGGTGTCTGGTCATCGTCAATTTCTCGCCCAACGTCTATCGCAACTACCGCGTCCCCGTGCCCTTTGCCGGCAAGTGGAAAGAGGTGTTCAATTCGGACTCCGCCCACTATGGCGGCAGCAACGTCGGGAACATCGGCGAGGTCCAGACGGTTGACGGCAAGACGTCCGAGCTCCGCCTTACCATTCCGCCTCTCGCCGCGATCTTCCTCGTTCCGGAAAGCTGACCGATGCGCCTGACTGCTGGATCGCCCGCACGCCTCGGTGCAAGCTGGGACGGGCGCGGCACCAATTTCGCGCTGTTCTCCGCCAACGCGCAGAAGGTCGAGCTGTGCCTGTTCGACGCGCAAGGCAGGCGCGAGCTCGAACGCATCGAACTGCCGGAAAGAACCGAGGACGTCTGGCACGGCTACCTCAACGACGTCTCGCCCGGCCAGCTCTACGGCTATCGCGTGCATGGGCCCTATGAGCCCGAGCACGGCCACCGCTTCAATGCCAACAAGCTGCTGCTCGACCCCTATGCCAAGCGGCTCTCGGGGCGGCTGGTCTGGAGCGATGCGCATTTCGCCTATCGCACCGGCTCGCCGCGCGAGGATCTGTCGTTCGACCGGCGCGACAATGCGCGCGGCATGCCCAAGGGCGTGGTGGTCGACGAGACCTTCAACTGGGGCCGGCGCGAGATCCGACCCAACATCCCCTGGGAAGACACCATCATCTACGAGGCCCACGTCAAGGGCCTGACGCAGAAGCGCGACGACGTCCCGCTGAATCTGCGCGGCACCTATGGAGGCCTGTCCTCGCCGGCGATGATCGAGCATCTGAGGAAGCTCGGCGTCACGACGGTGGAGCTCCTCCCGATCCATGCTTTCGTCGACGACCGCATCCTGGTGGAGAAGAAGCTCGCCAATTACTGGGGCTACAACACGCTGTCCTTCTTCGCGCCCGAGCAGCGCTACGCCCAGGACAACGCGCTGGATTCCTTCCGCACCACGGTGGCACGATTGCACGATGCCGGCATCGAGGTGATGCTCGACGTCGTCTACAACCACACCGCCGAAGGCAATCATCTCGGCCCGACGCTGTGCTATCGCGGCATCGACAACGCCTCCTATTACTGGCTGAATCGCGAGAACCCGCGCTATTACGACGATTTCACCGGCTGCGGCTCGTCGGTGAACCTCACCCATCCGCGCGTGCTGCAGATGGTGATGGATTCACTGCGCTACTGGGTCGAGGTCTGCCATGTCGACGGTTTCCGCTTCGACCTCGCGACAACGCTGGCGCGTGGCCCCAACGGCTATGATCGCGGCAGCTCGTTCCTCACCGCGATCCGGCAGGACCCGGTGCTGGCGGCCGTCAAGCTCGTCGCCGAGCCATGGGACCTCGGCCTCGGCGGTTATCAGGTCGGCGCCTTCCCCTCGCAATGGTCGGAATGGAACGACCGCTATCGCAGCGCCATGCGCCGCTACTGGAGTGGCGAAGGCAGCCTGATCGGCGACATCTCGAGCCGCATGACGGCGTCCTCCGACCTGTTCAACCATGACGGACGGCGGCCGCGCGCCAGCATCAACCACATCACCGTGCATGACGGTTTCACGCTGGCCGACCTCTTCAGCTACAACGAGAAGCACAACGAGGCCAACGGCGAGGACAATCGCGACGGCTCCAACGACAACCACAGCAACAATTGCGGTGTCGAAGGGCCGACCGACGATCCCGCGATCCTCGCGCTGCGGCGGCAGCTGCGGAAGAACGTGCTGGCCTGCCTGATGCTCGCGCAAGGCATTCCGCTGCTGCTTGCCGGCGACGAGGTCGGCAATTCGCAGTCCGGCAACAACAACGCCTATTGCCAGGACAACGAGGTCGGCTGGGTCGGCTGGGACAATCTCGGCAAGGACGATGACGACATGGTCGATTTCGTCGCCGGGCTCGCCGATATCCGCCGCCGGTTCTCGCAGCTCCGCAGCCATCGCTGGCTCGACGGCCGCCTCGCCGATGGCGCATCGTACGGCGCGCTGTGGCTGACGCCCGAAGGCAACGAGATGACCGAGAGCGACTGGACATTCCCGGATGGGCGGTTTCTCTCCTATGTGATGGGGCCGATGGAACCGGGCGGGGCTGCGATCTTTATCGTACTGAACGCCGCCCCCGAAGAGATCGCATTCAAATTGCCCGAGATAGACGAATACAAGAGCTGGCAGCAGATCCTCAATACGACGGATGCCAAGCTGAACAGCATTGATTTCCGGCCCGGAAGCGACAGCAAGGCGCCGCCGCGCTCCGTGCTCGCCTTCGCGGGGGCGCTATGAGGCCATCCTTCGGGGCGAAGCCAACGAAAGACGGCGTGTCGTTCCGGCTGTGGGCCCCTGGTGCGCGCCGTGTCGATCTCCTGCTCGAAAAGCGGCACGCGATGCAGCGCCGGCAGGATGGCTGGTATGTCGCCGAGATTGCCGGCCTCCCCCCCGGCAGCCCTTACAAGTTCAGGATCGACGACGAGATCGACGTGCCCGATCCCGCCTCCGCCTTCCAGCCCGAGGACGTGTCCGGCCCGAGCGAGGTGATCGATCACGATTCCTTCGACTGGCGCGCGAAGGATTGGCGCGGCCGTCCCTGGGAAGAGACCGTGCTGGTCGAGACCCATGTCGGCACCTTCACGGCCGAGGGCACCTACCGCGCGATGATCGACAAGCTCGATCATCTCGTGGCGACCGGCATCACCGCGCTGGAATTGATGCCGCTCGCCGACTTCGCCGGGCGCCGCGGCTGGGGCTATGACGGCGTGCTGTGGTACGCGCCCGACAGCGCCTATGGCCGGCCCGAGGAGCTGAAGACACTGATCGACGAAGCGCATCTGCGCGGGCTGATGGTGTTTCTCGACGTCGTCTACAATCACTTTGGCCCGGAAGGGAATTACCTCGGCCGCTATGCGCCGACGTTCTTCACCGACGCGCACACGCCGTGGGGCAGCGCGATCGACTACCGCGTGTCGCAGGTACGCGCCTTCGCGGTGGAGAATGCCCTGTCGTGGCTCACCGACTATCGCTTCGATGGATTGAGGCTGGATGCCGCCAACCACATCATGGCGATCCCCGGCGAGCAGTCGATGCTGCAGGACCTCAGCGTCGCCGCGGGCGAACTTGCCAAGGCCACCGGACGTCACATCCATCTCGTGCTGGAGAACGGCGACAACCGCGCGAGCCTGCTCGATGCCGCGCAGGATCCGCCGAACGGCAAGTATCGCGCGCAGTGGAACGACGATTATCACCATGTCTGGCATGTGATGCTGACCGGCGAGCTCGCCGGCTACTACGCCGACTACCAGACGCCGCGCATGGACCTCGCGCGCGCGCTCGCCTCAGGCTTCGTCTATCAGGGCGAGATCTCGGAATTCTGGGGCAAGAAGCCGCGCGGCGAGAAAAGCGGCGGGCTGCCGCCGGCAACCTTCGTCAACTTCCTGCAGAACCATGACCAGATCGGCAACCGCCCGCTCGGGGAACGGCTCGAGAGCCTGGCATCGCCGCAACAGATCGAAGCCGCGCTCGCGGTGACGCTGCTGGCGCCGATGGTGCCGATGCTGTTTCAGGGCGAGGAATGGGGCTCGACCGTGCCTTTCCCATTCTTCTGCGATTTCCAGGGCGGCCTTGCCGATGCCGTGCGCAAGGGACGCAAGCAGGAATATGCCTGGGCCTACGAGAAATACGGCGACGAGGTCCCCGACCCGCTCGATCCCGCCACGCTGCAATCGGCCGTGCTGGACTGGACCGGTCGCACGCCGGAGCAAGACGAGCGGCTTGAATTGGTGCGCGACCTGCTCGCGCTCCGCCGCAAGGAGATCATGCCGCGGCTGAAGGGGGCGCGCTTCGGCGATGCCGAGACGGCAGACAACGGCTTGCTGACCGCGCATTGGCGGATGGGCGACGGCGCCACGCTGCGTCTGAAAGCCAATCTCTCCGACGAGGAGATCGCCCATTCCAGCAACAATGCAGGCACGCCGCTTTGGGGCGACGTGAGTGGCGACCGGCTTCCGCCCTGGTCGGTGGTCTGGCATCTCGGAGGTTGATATGCCTTCCGCGATTCCTCTCGCGACTTACAGGCTTCAGCTCACCGCGGATTTCGACTTCGACAAGGCCGCTGCGGTGGTGCCTTATCTCAAGGCGCTTGGGATCACGCATCTCTACGCCTCGCCGGTGATGAAGGCGCGCAAGGGCTCGACCCATGGCTACGACACCGTCGATCACAGCCAGTTCAATCCCGAGCTCGGCGGCGAAGCCGGCTTCGCGCGGCTGAGCGAGGCGCTGATGCAGCACGATCTCGGCCTCATCATCGATTTCGTGCCCAACCATGTCGGCGTGCATTTTGCCGATAATCCCTGGTGGCTCGACGTGCTGGAATGGGGCCAGGCCTCGCCGCACGCGGTCTCCTTCGACATCGACTGGGATCAATTGGCTTATCGCGCCCGCGGCGGCGTGCTGTTGCCGATCCTCGGCGCGCCCTACGGCGAGGCGCTGGAGCGCGGCGAGATCGAGCTGCGCTATGACGCGGACGAAGGCAGCTTCTCCGCGTGGTACTTTGAACATCGCCTGCCGATCGCGCCGGAGCGCTATGGCGAAATGCTGCGGATGATCGTGAAGGAAGCCGACGCCGCCGAGACGGAAGCCGGCAAGCGCCTGCTGTCGCTCGCCACGCGCTACACTGGCCTGCGCCGGCCGAACCGCAAGGAAGCGCCCGGCTTCAAAGCCGAGCTGAAGGAGATCGCGGGCGCCACCGACATCATCGCGCGCGGCCTCGCGGCGTATCGCGCGGCCAAGGATCGGCCCGCGCCGACGCTGGCGCTGCATCACCTGCTGGAGCGCCAGAACTACAAGCTCGGGCACTGGCGGCTTGCTTCCAGCGACATCAACTACCGCCGCTTCTTTGACGTCAACGGGCTCGCGGGCCTGCGCGTCGAGGACCCCGGGACCTTCGCCGCCACGCACCGGCTGGTGAAGCAGCTCGTTGCCGACGGCAAGCTGCAGGGCATCCGCCTCGATCACATCGACGGCCTGCGCGATCCCGCGCAATATTGCCAGCGGCTGCGTCGCCTCGTGCGCGATGCGCAGGGCAAGACAAAGCCGTTCTACACGGTGATCGAAAAGATCCTGTGCGAGCACGAGAAGCTGCCGCACTTCGCCGGCGTCCAGGGTACCACCGGCTATGAATGGATGAACGTCATCACGCAGGTGCTGGTCGATTCCAAGGGGCTGGAGGCGCTGGACGAGACCTGGCGGCAGATCAGCAACCGGCCGCCGCGGCTCGCGCCTTACGTCAAGGACGCCAAACGGCGTGTGCTGGAGACGCTGCTGACCAGCGAATTCACCGTGCTGACGCGCCTGCTCGCCCGCATCGCCAACGGGCATTACTCGACCCGCGACTTCTCCGCCGACAGTTTGCGGCAGGCGCTCGAACTCTACGTGCTGCATTTCCCGGTCTATCGCACCTATTTGACGCATGGCGGCCCGACCGCCCTCGACCGCAAGCTGATCGACGACACCATCGCGCGCGCCCGCGCCGAGTGGTTCGCCGCGGATGAGGGTATTTTCGACTTCCTGCGCGATGCGCTGACCATGGACCTGCTCAAGCCCGGCCGTCCGCCGCACAGCGCCCCGCGCGTGCGCCGCTTCGCGCTGAAGGTGCAGCAGTTCACGGGGCCGATGATGGCGAAGTCGCTGGAGGACACCGCGTTCTATCAATTCCACCGGCTGCTCGCCCTGAACGAGGTCGGCGGCGATCCCGCAAGCCATGGCCTCACCATTCCCGCCTTCCACGAGGCGATGCGCGCGCGCGCCAAGGAATGGCCACTGGGGATGACGGCGACTGCGACCCACGACACCAAGCGCGGCGAGGACGCCCGCGCGCGGATCGCGGCGCTCAGCGAGATCCCCGGTGAATGGACCAGCGCAGTGGCGCGCTGGAAGGTGCTGAATGCGCCGCACATCGTCCTCAACGGCAATCTGCGCGCGCCGTCGGCGACGTTCGAGTACATGCTGTACCAGACCTTGCTTGGCGCGTTGCCTCTCGAGGGGCCTGATGCCGGTTTCGTCGAGCGCATCCAGGCCTATGCGCTGAAGGCCGCGCGCGAGGGCAAGGAAGAGACGAGCTGGCTCAATCCGCACGAGGCGTATGAGAACGGCATCAGGAGCTTTATCGAAAAGATCCTCGATCCCGTGCTGTCGAGAGAGTTCATCGAGGCGCTACAAACCCTGGCCCGCCGCCTCGCGCTGCTCGGCGCCCTGAACTCGCTGAGCCAGCTCACGCTCAAGGCAACGCTGCCGGGCGTGCCCGATTTCTACCAGGGCACCGAAGCCTGGGACCTCTCGCTGGTCGATCCCGACAACCGCCGCCCCGTGGATTTTGCCGCGCGCGATGCGGCGCTGGCGTCGCTGGACACGCCGGACTGGAGCGGACTGATCAAGAACTGGCCCGACGGTCAGCTCAAGCTGGCCTGGACCCGGCACCTGCTCAAGCTGCGCAACGTGCTCGCCGACGTCTTTGCGCAAGGCGACTATCAGCCGCTGGAGGTCCGCGGCGCGCACGCCGATCATGTCCTTGCGTTCGCGCGCCGCCATGGTCGTGTCGCAACCATCGTCGTGGTCGGACGGCAATTTTCACCCTTCACGCAGGCGGGCCGAGAATGGCCTGTCCTCGAAGGATTCGACGCAACCGTCGACATTACCGGCTACAGCGCGCCGGGCCTTGCGAGCAGCGAGCTTCCGGTCGCGCAAGCCTTCCGTGGTTTTCCTGCAGCCGTCATCGAGGCCCGCACCGCAAGCGCCATCAGGGCTCCGCGACAGCGCGTCCGCGCCTGACGGCTACTTTCCGCCGTCCTTGGTCAGCAGCAATTGCCCGCGCTTCTGGATGGCCGCCTGCGCCATCTCGGCGAAGCGCTGCAACAGCCACGGCAGCATCACCTCGACCTTGACATGGTCGTCGGCGACGTCGACCTGGCCGCTCGCGATCTGCCCGAGCGCGCGGATGCGGAAATTCATGCTATCGCCGCTCCAGCGCTCCTCCTCGACCTGCATCACGGGAATGCTCGCTGCAGCGCGGCCGAGCCCGGTCTTGAGTCGGCGTATCGCCTCCTCGCGGCCGAGACGATGCGGAATGGAAACGACAAGCGGTGCTGACATGGCCCGGCCCTGTGGTGACTGATCCTCACATAATCATGCCGGCTGAAGCCGCAAAGGTTCCATGCAACTTGGACCTGTGGCCCCGTTTCAAAACCGGAACTTTAAAACATGCGGCAAGTTGCCCTCGCACCACGGGACAGGTGCAAGCGACCCTTTCAACGAAGGGCTGGAGGAGACTGGCATGTCTATCGGTACGATCATTCTGATCATTTTGGTCATCGCGCTGCTCGGCGGCTTCAGCGGCATCGGCGGCGGGCCGTTCTACGGCACCGGCTATTACGGCGGCGGCGGCCTCGGGCTCGTCATCGTCATTCTGCTGATACTGCTATTGCTGGGACGGATCTAGCGGCATCCGCGATGCCGTAGGGTGGGCAAAGGCGCTCTTGCGCCGTGCCCACTTCTTCGCCGCAACAAAAAGATGGTGGGCACGCTTCGCTTTGCCCACCCTACGGGGGTCGCACCCGGAGCACGAGCCTACTTCATTTTCCCTGCAAGCTTCTTCGCCGCCGCCTTGATCGATGCCGCCGCATCGTCGTAGCCATCCCAGGCCTTCGATCGCGCCAGCAGGCCCGGAACCGTCCGCACCGTATATCGCTTCGGATCGAGATCGCCCTTCACCTGCGCCCAGGTGACCGGCATCGACACTGTCGCACCGTCGCGCGCGCGGGGCGACAAAGGCGCCACCGCGGTCGACAGGCGATCGTTGCGCAGATAGTCGAGAAAGATCTTTCCGTTGCGCAGCTTCTTCGACATGTTGAGCAGATAGCGCTCGGGATCGTCATCGGCCATCCACTGGCAGATTCCTTGCGCGAACGCCTTGGCTTCCTTCCAACTGACCTTGTCGCGGGCGCCATGGAGCAGCGGCACCACGACGTGCAGGCCCTTGCCGCCGGTGGTCTTGCAAAAGCTCTCCATGCCGACATCGGTGAGCCGCTGCCGCATCTCCTTTGCGGCCTCCACAACGTCGGCGAACTTCACATCCGGTGCCGGATCGAGGTCGAACACCAGCCGGCCCGGCGTGTCGTAGGCGTCCGGCGCGCAATTCCAGGGATGCAACTCGACGCCGCCGATCTGCGCGACCGCGGCAAGACCCTCGATGCGGTCGATCTGCAAATACGGCTTGCGATCGCCGGAGACCTTGGCGAGTTCGAGCAGGTTCGAGGTGCCCTGCATGGCATGACGCTGGAAGAATTTCTCGCCGCCGATTCCGTCGGGCGCGCGCAGGATCGAGCAGGGGCGGCCCTTGATGTGCTCGATTATCCAGGCGCCAACCGCCTCGAAATAGCGCGCCAGGTCGAGCTTTGTGACGCCCTCGCCGTCGCCGCCATCAGGCCATAGCTCCTTGTCAGGCTTGGAGATGACGACGCCCATCACCTCGGCGGCGCCGCCCCCCTTCGATGGCTTGCTCGTCTTCGAGACGGCGCGCTTCCTGAGCGTCGGTTCTGCCAGTTCGGTATCTGCCGGCGTCTCCGCCTCGACCTCCTCGGCCGGCTTGTCCTGCCGCAATCCCTTGAACGCCGCCTGACGGATATTGCCATCGGCGGTGAAGCCGGCGAACTCGATTTCAGCCACCAACTCGGGCTTCAACCAATGCACGTCCCGGGTCTTCTTCGGCGCATTTTTGCCGCCGAAGGGGCTTTCCTTGGCCTCCATGGCTTTCAACGACGGCATGATGCGCTTGACCTTGTCGGCACCAAATCCGGTCCCGACCATACCGACAAAGGCGAGATGATCGCCGCGATGCACGCCGGCCATCAGCGAACGGAATTTCCCGGCCGTCGTCTTCCAGCCGCCGATCACGACTTCATGCCCGGCGCGGCATTTTGCCTTGGTCCAGCTCTCGGTCCGGCCCGAGCGGTACGGCGCATCGAGCTTCTTCGAGACAACGCCTTCGAGCTCGAGCTTGCAGGCCGATTGCAGCACGGCATCGCCGCCGCTCTCGAAATGCTCGACATAGCGGATCTGGCTCGATTTCCTCTTGCGCGCATCCAGCAGCGCCTTGAGGCGCTCCTTGCGCTCACCGAGCGGCAGACGGCGATAGTCGAGGCCTTGGGCGAACAGCAGGTCGAAGGCAAAGAAGATCAGGTCCTCGGTCTTGCCGTCGGACAGCGCGGCCTGGAGCGAGGAAAAGTTCGGCGCGCCGTTGTGGTCGAGCGCGACGATCTCGCCGTCGATCATGACATCAGGCAGCCCATTCGCCTCCTTCGCGATGGACGCGAACTTGTCGGTCCAGTCGAGGCCCTTGCGCGTCTTCAAGGTCGCCTCGCCGTCCTCGACGCGCAGCTGGACGCGGTAGCCGTCGAACTTGATCTCGTGGCACCAGCCGTCGGCCGCCGGCGGCCGCTCGACCGGCGTGCAGAGCTGCGGCGCGACGAAGTCCGGCATCTCCGAGACCTTGCTCGCGTTCGTCGCTGTCGTGGCCTTCTTTTTCGAGGTCTTGCTCTTTGCCGTCGCGCCGCTCTTCAACGCCGCGCGCGGCGCCGGCTTGACCGTGCGTCCTTTCGTCCCCTCGGCGCGGTTGGACTGCCAGACCGCATCGGCCTTGCCCTTGCCCTTCGCCAGCATGAACGGCTTTGGCGCGCGCCCCTTGCCGCCGGCGATCTGCTCCATGGCGCGGCCGGAGGCAACCGACTTGTCCTCCGCCAAAATGTCCTCGTCCTCGCTGGCATATTCGTCACGGTGCTTGATCAGCAGCCAGTTGGTGCGCTTGCCGCCATCGCGGTCATTCCGCATCCGCACCAGCACCCAGCTTCCACGCAGTTTCTCGCCGCGGAGCGTGAACTTGAGGTCGCCATTTTTGAAGCCGGCCTCAGGATCATCGGACTCCCAGGTGCCGCGGTCCCACAGCATCACCGTGCCGCCGCCATACTGGCCTTCGGGAATGGTCCCTTCGAAATCGCCATAGTCGAGCGGATGGTCCTCGACCTCGACCGCCAGGCGCTTGTCGTGCGGGTCGAGCGAGGGCCCCTTCGTTACCGCCCAGGATTTGAAGACACCATCGAATTCGAGCCGGAAGTCGTAATGCAGCCGGGTCGCATCGTGCTTCTGGATCACGAAACGGCGCTGCCTGGACGGCGCAACCGCGGTCTCGCCCGAAGGCTCCGGCGTCTTCTCGAAATCGCGTTTCTGTCGATAGGTGGAGAGTTTTCGCAGCACGACCGGTCCCGCATTCTCTAATCGCGATGAAGCCTATCACGGCAAAAGTCCCGCCCGGAACCAAAACCCGACGGCGCGGTTGGGGTTCCAAAACGCCTTGAAATCACTGGAGAATGGAATGGCCCCGCGCGCCTATTGGAAGGGAACGTTGAAACTGTCGCTGGTCAGCTGCCCGATCGCGCTCTACCCCGCGACAACGGCGGCCGAGAAGACGCGGTTTCACATGATCAACCGCGAGACCGGCAACCGGCTCAAGCAGCAGATGGTGGATTCCGAGACCGGAGATGTCGTCGAGAGCGACCAGAAGGGCCGCGGCTACGAGCTGCGCAAGGGCAAATATGTCGAGATCGAGCCCGAGGAACTCGAGGCGGTCCAGATCGAGAGCAACCACACCATCGACATCGAGAGCTTCGTGCCGAGCGACGAGATCGACCAGCGCTATCTCAACCACCCCTATTACATCGCGCCGGAAGGCAAGGCCGCGGTGGATGCCTTCGCCGTGATCCGCGACGCCATGAAGGACCAGGACCGCGTCGCGCTCGCCAAGATCGTGCTCACCAACCGCGAGCACATCATCGCGATCGAGCCGCTCGGCAAGGGCTTGCTCGGCACCACGCTGCGCTACCCTTACGAACTGCGCGACGAGGAGCAGTTCTTCGACGACATCAAAAGCCCGAAGATCACCAGGGACATGGTCGAGCTTGCCGGCCACATCCTGCACACCAAGGCCGCGCATTTCGATCCGAAGAAGTTCAAGGACGAGTACGAGACCGCGTTGAAGGCCCTGGTGAAGCGCAAGGCGAGCGGCAAGAAGATCGAGCTGCCGGAGCCCGAGGAGCGGCCGAGCAACGTCGTCAGCCTGATGGACGCGTTGAAGCAGAGCCTGAAGGGACGTGGCGGGAAGAAGACAGCGGCGAAGTCGCATGCGCGGCGAGCGACGGGAAGACGACAAGCCGCGAAGAAGGCGCACCGTTCGACGGCGCGGCATCGGAAGGCGGGTTGATTTTCTCCGTCATTCCGGGGCGATGCGAAGCATGGAGCCCGGAATCCATCATGCCAAGCGTGCCGGGCCGATAAATGGATTCCGGACTCGCGCTGGCGCGCGCTCCGGAATGACGGGGTGGATCAATCCCCCGCCTTTAGCCGGTACCCGATCCCCGTCTCGGTCAGCACATATTGCGGACGCTCCGGATCGGCCTCGATCTTCTGGCGGAGCTGGCGGACGTAGACGCGCAGATACTGCGCGTCGGTCAATTCATCCCAGAGCTCCTTGAGCAGGAAGCGGTGGGTGAGCACCTTGCCGGCGTGCTGCACCAGCACGCGCAGGAGGTCGTATTCCTTCGGCGACAGTTTGACGTCGCGCTCGCCGATTTTGACGATGCGGCGGACGAGATCGACCGAGAGATCGCCGGTGCGGAACACCGGGCGCTCGCCCTGCACCTGGAGCTGGTGCCGCAGCGCGGCGCGCAGGCGCGCCAGCAGCTCATCCATGCCGAACGGCTTTGTCAGATAATCGTCGGCCCCGAGATCGAGCGCCTGCACCTTGCCGGCCTCGTCGCCGCGGCTCGACAGCACCACGATCGGGACGGCCTCATTGCGGGCGCGGATGGTGCGCAGCAGCTCATGGCCCTGGATATCGGGCAGGCCGAGATCGAGGATGATCAAGGCGGGTCCCTCAGCAAGCTTCTCCAGCGCGATCTTGCCGTTCGACGCTTCGAGGATTTCATAACCCTGCGTCGTGAGCCCCATCCGCAGCAATTTGCGGATCGGCGGCTCGTCGTCGATGACAAGAACCTTGATCGGGGCAGCACTCATGCGGCAGTATCCAATGCGTGGGTCTGTGCCGGAACCGGCAAACGGATGGTGAGGACGGCGCCGCTGCGGTCGCTACGGTTTGCAGCCGTGATCGTGCCGCGCATGGCCTCGACGAAGCCTCGGGAGATGGCAAGGCCGAGCCCGGTGCCGGGACGGACGTGATCGCCCTTCTGCACGCGGTAGAATTTGTCGAATACGCTCTCGAGCTCGCCGGGCGGAATGCCGGCGCCTTCGTCGGCGACCTCAAGCACCACCTGATCCCGCTCGCGCCGGCTCTTGATCGCGATCGTGGTGTCGGGCGGCGAATATTTGGCGGCATTGTCTAGCAGGTTGAACAACACCTGCTCGAACAGCACGGCATCGAGCTCGAGCATCGGCAGGTCGGCCGCCAGCACCAGTTCCACCTTGTGCGCGGCGAGGATCTTGCTCGCGCGCCGCAGCGCGCTGCCGACGATCTCGCCGAGGTCGTGCAGCGCCGTATTCGGAACGATGGCGCCGGATTCGAGCTTGGTCATATCGAGCAGATTGGCGATGAAGCGGTTGAGCCGCTCGGATTCGTCGATCACGGTGGCGAGCAAATCGCGCTTCTCGCTGTCCGACAGCGCGCCTGCGAGATCGCGCATGGTCGAGGCGGCACCGAGCACCGAGGCCAGTGGCGTCTTCAGATCATGCGAGATCGAGGTCAGGAGCGCCGAGCGCAACCGCTCGGACTCGATAGTGCGCTTGACCCGGTCCATGTCCTCGACCAGCAGCACGCGTTCGATCGCGAGCGCGCCCTGATCGACCAGCGCATCGAGCAGTCTCCGCTGGTCCGGCGTCAGCAGCGGACCGGTGCGATCATTGTCGATGCCGATGACGCCGATCGGGCCGCGCCCGGTGCGCATCGGCAGGAACAGCCGCTTCGCCCCCGGCAGCGTATCCGAGCCGCGGCCGGCGGACCGATCATTGCTCCAGGCCCAGTTGGCGGCGGCAAGATCGGCCTGGTCGAGCTGGTCCTCGGGCGGATAGCCGGATTTCACCGTCAGCAGGCCGTCTTCCGGCAGCAGCAGCACGACGCGCACCTTCAGCATCAGCGCGAGTTGATAGGCGCTTGCCCACAGCACATCGTCGAGCGTCGCAGTGCCGGCGAGCTTGCGGCTGAACGCATAGAGCTGCTCGGTGGTGCGGATGCGGCCGATCGCGGTGTCCGCCTGGATGCGCACGCGCGCGGCGACGTTCGACACCACGAAGGCGATCAGCATGAAGAAGAAGAACGCTGCGACGTTGGTCGGATCGGTGATGGTGAGCGTGTAGACCGGCGGCAGGAAGAAGAAGTTGTAGGCCAGTGACGCCGCGACACTCGCAAGCATTGACGGCCACAGCCCGTAGCGGACGGCAACCGTCACCACGGCCGTCAGGAACATCAGGTCGACGTTCTCGATGCCGAAATACGGCTTGATGGCCACGGCGGCTGCGAGGCCAAGCGCGGTGATCCCGAGCGCCTTCAGATACGGCCGGGTGTCGAACGGTTCGGAGCGCGCCGCCGTCTGCACCGCCGTCTTGGGCGCGGCTTCCTCAGGCAGCTCGTCGCCGGGGATGACATGGACGCTGATATTGCCGGCGCGGCGGACCAGATCGTGCACGACCGAGCCGCGCGTCATCTCGAACCAGCGTGAGCGCGTGGACTTGCCGATCACGATCTGGGTGACGTTGTTGCCTTGCGCAAAATTGATGACGTCATCCGCGATGCGCCGGCCGACAGCAGGGATGGTCAGCGCTTCGCCACCGAGCGACTCCGCAAGCCGCAGCGTATCGGCGAGGCGGTCACGCTCCTCGTCGGACAATTGCAGGGATCGCCGCGTCTCGATCGAGATCGCGGTAAAGGGCGCATGCAGCCGGTCGGCCAGCCGCTTGGTGTACCGCACGAGGCCTGCGGCGCGCGGATCCTCGCTGACGCAGACCAGGATGCGCTCGCCCGCGGCCCAGGGACCGGCGATGGCGTTGGCCTGCATGTGGGTGAGCAGCTGTTCGTCGACCCGTTCCGCTGTGCGGCGCAGCGCCAGCTCGCGCAGCGCGGTCAGATTGCCGGGCGAGAAATAGTGCTCCAGCGCCCGCTCGGCCTGTTTGGGGACGTAGACCTTGCCCTCCTTCAAGCGCTGGATCAGATCGTCGGGCGTGAGGTCGATCAACTCGATCGCGTCGGCACGATCAAAGATCGAGTCCGGCACGGTCTCGCGCACCCGCACATGGGTGATCTGGGCGACGACGTCGTTCAGGCTCTCGATGTGCTGGATGTTGACGGCGGTATACACGTCGATGCCGTGGGAGAGCAGCTCCTCGACGTCGAGATAACGCTTGGGATGGCGGCTGCCGGCGGCGTTGGTGTGGGCGAGCTCGTCGACCAGCGCGATTGTCGGCCGCCGCGCGATCACGGCGTCGAGGTCCATTTCCTCGACCGTCTGCCCGCGATAATCGAGCCGCTTGCGCGGGACCACCTCCAGCCCGCGCACGAGCGCCTCGGTCTCGGCGCGGCCGTGGGTCTCGACGAAGCCGACCACGACGTCGATGCCGGCCTTGCGCCTGGCGTGGGCGCTTTGCAGCATCTCGTAGGTCTTGCCGACGCCGGGGGCAGCGCCGACGAAGATCTTCAGCTTGCCGCTCGCACTCTCCTCCCGGCGCGCGGCTTCCAGCAGTGCCTCGGGAGACGGACGTTGTTCGGGATCGCGGCGCTCTCGGACCATATGGCCAATATAATCATCGGAGCGCCACGAGCCTAGACCGCTACTTGGCGGCGGCGCGATCGAGCGCGAGGTTCAATGCCAATACGTTAACGCGGGGTTCGCCGAGCAGGCCGAGCAGACGGCCTTCGGTATTGGAGACCACGAGCTGCTTCACCGTGTCTTCCGGCAAATTCCGGGCCTTTGCGACACGCGGAATCTGGAATTGCGCGGCTTCGGGAGAGATGTCCGGGTCGAGGCCGCTGGCCGAGGTGGTGACGAGGTCGACGGGCACGGCCGCATGGGGATTTTCCGCCTTCAGCTTGTCCACATCCTCCTTCAGCCGGTCGGCCAGAGCCTTGCTGGTCGGGCCGAGATTGGAGCCGCCGGAGTTGGCGGCGTTGTAGGGCGCCGAGACGGTCTTGGTCGAATCATTCGGATCCGGCGCAAGCGTCGCCGAGGGACGGCCGTGGAAATACTTGTCGTCCCTGAACTCCTGCCCGATCAGGGCGGAGCCCACCACCTTGCCGTCGCGCTCGATCAGGCTGCCTTGCGCCTTGGCGGGGAAGATCGCGCCGGCAATGCCGGTCATCGCGAGCGGATAGGCAACGCCGGTGATGGCGGTCAGCACCAGCAACAGGACGATGGCGGGGCGGATTTCTCTGAGCATGTGTTTCTCCGATGTCTTTCGTCATTGCGAGGAGCGAAGCGACGAAGCAATCCAGTCTGTCAGCCGTGGAGACATTTCTGGATTGCTTCGCTTCCGCCTTCGCTCTTCGAGCTACGGCGGACAAGTCGCTCGCAATGACGGGGTTAGGCCAGGTGCAGGGCAACCACGACGAGATCGATCGCCTTGATGCCGATGAAGGGAATGACGATGCCGCCAAGACCGTAGATCAGGAGGTTCCGGCGGAGCAGCGCACCGGCACCGATCGCGCGGTAAGCGACGCCCTTCAGCGCGAGCGGGATCAGGCCGATGATGATCAGCGCGTTGAAGATGATCGCCGAGAGGATGGCGCTCTGCGGGCTCGACAGGTTCATGATGTTGAGCACGTTGAGCTGCGGGTAGAACGCCAGGAACATCGCCGGGATGATCGCAAAATACTTGGCGACGTCGTTGGCGATCGAGAAGGTCGTCAGCGCACCGCGCGTCATCAGCAGCTGCTTGCCGATCTCGACCACCTCGATCAGCTTGGTCGGGTTGGAGTCGAGGTCGACCATGTTGCCGGCCTCGCGGGCGGCCTGGGTGCCGGTATTCATGGCGACACCGACGTCGGCCTGCGCGAGCGCCGGCGCATCGTTGGTGCCGTCGCCGCACATGGCGACCAGCTTGCCCTTGGCCTGCTCGTCGCGGATCAGCTTGAGCTTGTCCTCGGGCGTTGCCTGGGCGAGGAAATCATCCACGCCCGCCTCGGCCGCAATCGCGGCCGCCGTCATCGGATTGTCGCCGGTGATCATGACGGTGCGGATGCCCATGCGGCGCAACTCGGCAAAACGCTCGCGGATACCGCCCTTGACGATGTCCTTGAGCTGGATGACGCCGAGCAGCTTGCCGTCCTTGGCGACCGCCAGCGGCGTGCCGCCGGCTTTCGAGATCTCGTCCGCGATGGCCTGAATCTCGCGGCCGGTCTCCGAGAGCCCGGCGGGCATGATGGCACGGGCCGTGTTGCCGGAGGCCACTGCCAGCGGCGCACCGCCGCCGACATAGTTGAGCATCGCGTCCACCGCGCCCTTGCGCACCGACGAGCCGCCGGCATCGACGCCGCTCATGCGGGTCTGTGCCGTGAACGGAATGAAGGTGGCGCCGAGCTCGGCCATGTCGCGGCCACGGATGCCGTACTTCTCCTTCGCCAGCACGACGATGGAACGGCCCTCCGGGGTCTCGTCGGCAAGCGAAGCGAGCTGGGCCGCGTCCGCAAGCTCCTGTTCGGTCACGCCGCGCACGGGGCGGAAGGCGGTTGCCTGCCGGTTACCGAGCGTGATGGTGCCGGTCTTGTCGAGCAGCAGCGTGTCGACGTCACCGGCAGCCTCGACCGCGCGGCCGGACATCGCCAGCACGTTGAAGCGCACCAGGCGATCCATGCCGGCGATGCCGATCGCCGACAGCAGCGCACCGATCGTGGTCGGGATCAGCGTCACGAACAAGGCGACCAGCACGATCACCGAGATCGAGCCGCCGGCATAGGCCGCATAGCTCGGAATGGTGACGGTGGCGAACACGAAGATGATGGTGAGGCCGGCGAGCAGGATGTTGAGCGCAATCTCGTTCGGCGTCTTCGCCCGCTCGGCGCCCTCGACCAGCTTGATCATGCGGTCGATGAAGGTCGAGCCTTGCGCCGCGGTGATGCGAACGCGGATCCAGTCGGACAGCACCTGCGTGCCGCCGGTTACGGCGGACCGGTCACCGCCGGACTCGCGGATGACGGGCGCGGATTCGCCGGTGATGGCGGCCTCATTCACGGAGGCGACGCCCTCGATCACCTCACCGTCGGAAGGGATGGTATCCCCGGCCTCGACCAGCACGATGTCGCCGACCTTGAGGCTGGTGCCCGGCACCAGCTTGAAGTCCGGGCCTGCGCCGGTCAGGAGCTTGGCCTGGCTCTCGGTGCGGGTCTTGCGGAGCGATTCCGCCTGCGCCTTGCCGCGGCCTTCGGCCACCGCTTCGGCGAAATTGGCGAACAGCACCGTGAACCAGAGCCAGAGGATGATCTGGAAAGTAAAGCCGAGGCCGCCCCCTCCCGTGAGGACATCGCGCAGGAAGATCACGGTGGTGAGCGCGGCCACGATCTCGACCACGAACATCACGGGGTTCTTGATCATCAGCCGCGGGTCGAGCTTGGTGAAGGACGCCCGGATCGCGGGGAGCACGATCTTGGGATCGAGCATCGCCGACATCGGGGCACGTTTTTGCAGTTTCATCGTTTCCATGGAGGTCACTCCAAACCAATCAGAAGTCGATCAGAACACTTGTTGATCAGAACACCTGGCCGGCGTTCATCGCGAGATGCTCGACGATCGGGCCGAGCGCGAGCGCCGGGAAGAAGGTCAGGCCGCCGATGATCAGGATCACGCCGATGACGAGGCCGACGAACAGGCCGCCCGTGGTCGGGAACGTGCCCGCCGATGGCGGGATCGATTTTTTTGCGGCCAGCGAGCCCGCAATCGCCATCGCCGGAACGATCATGAAGAACCGGCCGACGAACATCGCGCTGGCGAGCGTGAGATTGTAGAACAGGGTGTTGCCGGTGAGGCCTGCGAAGGCCGAGCCGTTGTTGCCGGTCGCCGAGGTGAAGGCGTAGAGAACCTCGGTGAAGCCGTGCGGGCCGGCATTCGCCATCGAGGCAACCGCCGCCGGATAGACCACGCCTACCGCGGTCCAGCCGAGATACATCAACGGCAGCACCAGGATCGCAAGCATCGCCATCTTGACCTCGCGCGCCTCGATCTTCTTACCGACATATTCCGGCGTGCGGCCGACCATCAGGCCCGCCACGAAGATCGCGAGCACGACGAACAGCAGCATGCCGTAGAAACCGGCGCCGACGCCGCCGATGATGACCTCGCCGAGCTGCATGTTGATCAGCGGAATCATGCCGCCGAGCGCGGTGAAGCTGTCGTGCATGGCATTGACGGCGCCGCAGGAGGCAGCCGTCGTGATCACGGCGAACAGCGAGGACGCGACGATGCCGAAGCGGACCTCCTTGCCCTCCATGTTGCCACCGGTCAGGCCGAGGGCGTGCATCGTCTCGGTGCCGTTGGCTTCAGCCCAATAGGTGATGCCGACCCCCACGATGAACAGAACGCCCATCACGGCGAGGATGGCCCAACCCTGGCGCTGGTTGCCGACCATGCGGCCGAACACGTTGGTCATGGCCGCGCCGATCAGGAAGATCGACAGCATCTGCACGAAATTCGACAGCGCGGTCGGGTTCTCGAACGGATGCGCCGCGTTGGCATTGAAGAAGCCGCCGCCATTGGTGCCGAGCATCTTGATCGCGACTTGCGAGGCGACCGGGCCGACCGCAATGGTCTGCTTGGCCCCCTCCAGCGTCGTCGCCTCGACATAATTGCCGAGCGTCTGCGGAATGCCCTGCCAGACCAGGAACAGCGTGTAGACCACGCAGATCGGCAGCAGCACGTAAAGAGTGGTGCGGGTGACGTCGACCCAGAAATTGCCGACCGTGCGCATCGAGGCGCGCGAGAAGCCGCGGATGAGCGCCACCGCAAGCGCGATGCCGGTGGCGGCGGACAGGAAGTTCTGGTGCGTCAGGCCGACCATCTGCACGAGATAGGACAGCGTGCTCTCGCCGCCGTAATTCTGCCAGTTGGTGTTGGTGATGAAGGAGATCGCGGTGTTGAAGGAGAGATCCTCGGCGACCCCCGACTGCCCGGCCGGATTGAACGGCAATACGGCCTGGAGCCGCATCAGGCCGTAGATGATCAGGAAGCCGCCGACATGGAACAGCAGCATGGAGACCGTATAGGTCAGCCAATGCTGTTCGCGTTTCTCGTTAACGCCGGAGATCCAATAGACGCCGACTTCGATGGGGCGCAGCACCGGCGACAGGAACGTCCGCTCGCCGTTGAAAACGCGCGTCATGTATCCGCCGAGCGGCTTGGTCAGCGCGACGATGATGACGCAGAAGAGAATGATCTGGAGCCAACCGATCATAGTCATGGCATTAACCCCTCAGACTTTGTGTCCGGCGCAGGAGTGGAAGAAGCAGAGCAAGCAGGCCGGCGACGAGCGCGGCATCCGCCAGCAGCAATTCGAGAAGCAGCAGCACGGCTCAGAACCGCTCGGGCCGCAGCAATGCGTAGGTGAGGTAGACCAGGAGGCCGAACGAGACGGCGCTGGCGAGCGCATAATCGAAGATCATGATCCGCTCCCTCACAGCCGTTCGCAGGCATAAGTGTAGCCGATCGCGAGGGCGAAGAAGGCGAAGCCCAGCGCCAGCATCAGAATGTCCATCATGGAGTGCTCCTCGTTGCGCGACGATATCCGGCCTGTCTCCAGATCCCGGCCGGCTCCGCGCCAATGCAATGCATGTCTCCGGCGATCGGCCGGCACTTTCGCCGCACTGAGGTGCCATCCCGCGCATAGGTTTTCGAGATGAGCCCTATGGCGACCTTATAGGAATCCCATAAAGACCGGCCGTGGTTGAGAGCGGCCGAATGACACCGGCAAGGCACTCGAGCTGTTGGTCCGAGACGGTCAATTCGGCGATGCCGATCGAGCATCGCCTTCATCACGGATAGTTGCGGCAGACCGGCGCCGGGTCTTCCACAAATGCCTGCTTGCATCGGCTCTGACGTTTTGCAAAACGGCGGCCGAAAATGCGCGTTCCCTGCAGGCCTTATGGGCCGGCGTCCGTGCCTTTATGGAATCCCTATATCTCTCGTCCCCTCCTCATCTCGTTTTCAAATGCCGTTCCAGCCACCTTGGAGAGGCCGGCCGACTGACCGACGCCCATCCCAGGAGGCCTGATATGACCGCCGCTCTCCGCCATTACGGCCCGCCTTCGCTCGGCACGCGCCTGAGCCATGCGCAGACGATGACGCGTCCGTTGATGCTCGACATCATCGAGAACGCCTGCCGTCGCTTCACCTCGCCCGCACAGACCGAACGTCGCGCACGCATCATGCGTCTTGTCGACGCGCAGGCGTGGACCGATGCGGCATTGGCGCTTATGGAGCTGGAGCTGCCGCTCTGGCAGGTTCGCCGCATCGCCTATGACGAAGGTGAATGGCACTGCGCTCTCTCGCGCGAACGTGAATTGCCGGACTGGCTGGATGCCGCGGTCGAGGCGCACCATGCCGATCTCGCACTTGCCCTGCTGTCAGCGTTCATCGAAGTGCAGGCGCTGGCCGTGGAGGTGTCACGACCAAGCGTTCCCACCGTGCGGCCCGCTCTGGATTCGCTCTACGAGCCGGCTGCCTGCGAGAACTTCAGCTAAGCCGGCCGGACGGGTTGTCACCTTGCTGCAATCTTCCGACAAGTCGCGCGCCCTGAGCCCGGCCCGGGTCATTGCGCGCTTTGCCGTACGCATCGTCCTTCTCGCCGCTTTTGCCGCATTCGGCAGCATCGGCTTCGGACGAAGCATGACCGCCCTGCTCTGGATGTCGATCGTCCTCTGCGCCGCCGTCGCGCTGCTACGTCGCGAGCAGCCGTTCGGCGCCGTCCTCAATCATTGGGACGAATGCGCCGCATTCGGCGCGCTGTTCGCGCTGGCGCACCTCGCGAGCGAGCCGAGCTGAACACGAGCTCTTATGAGCTTCCTATGCGATCGCCACAGCGCCTCACTCGAAATCATATTCGCTTGAACAGATATTGATCGGACGGGAGCGGGCTTGCGTCCGCCACCTCTGTCAATCGGAAGGACTATTTCAATGAAGCTCGTCGAACCGCCCTCGTGCAGCTCCCCCTCGACCATCGTCTTCGTCGGCCGCAACCACAGGGGACAATGGGTCGCGCAGGAGCAGAACGGCCTCTATGGCGGCCTGTTCGTCAGCCGCGCCCAGGCCGTCAAATATGCGCTGTTCGAGAACGGACAGCATCCGGAAACCATCGTCGAGCTGCCGCGCGAGATCGAGCTCGACATGGGCAAGAGCCCCAACACCATCGTCTCGCAGCGCGCCGCCTGAGCCGGCGCCTTTCCGCGGGAAAGCCATGTTCATTCCCCCCTCTGCCTGGTTCACCGGCTTCATTCCGGACCTGCCGACGCCGTTCGACGCGGCCGACGCTGTCGACATCGAAGCGTTCGCCGCGCTCTGCGAGCGCCAGATCGCGGCGGGGGTCCCCGCGATCGTGGTCTGCGAGACGGCCGGCGAAGCACCCACGCTCTCACCGGCCGAGCAGGAGCTCGTCATCCGCACCGCGGTCGATGTCGCCCGCGGCCGCACGCGGATCATCGCCGGCGCGCTATCGAACGCCACGAGCCAGGTCATCGAGCTTGCGCGGCGCGCGGAAGCGGCCGGTGCCGATGCCGTCATGGCGGTGGTGCCCGCCTACAACAAGCCGATGCAGGAGGGCATGCTCGCGCATTTCAGGACGATCGCCGGCGCGACCGGCCTGCCCATGATCCTGCACGACATTCCCTCCCGCACGCTGCGCCCGCTCGCCGACGAGACGCTGCTGCGTCTCGTCGAATCCCGCCAATTCGTCGGCCTGCGCGATGCAAGCTGTGACGTCACCCGCCCGATGCGCCTCGCCCGGCTGCTGCCGGCCGGCTTCCGCCTGCTCTCCGGCGACGACGTCACCGCCTTCGGCTATATCGCGAGTGGCGGCGACGGCGCAATCTCGGAAGTCTCCAATATCGCCCCTGATCTCTGCCGCACGATCTTCTCGCAGGTCAGGCAGGGCCGCCTGCAATCCGCCCGCTACCTGCACAAGCGCCTCGTTCCCCTCATCGCCTGCCTCGCCAAGGATAGTCCGGCGGCGCTCAAGAACGCCCTGAGCGTGCTGGATCTGATGTCGCCGTCGACCAGGCTGCCACTCGTGCCGCTGGACGCGGCCGCGCAAAGGGAAGTGGTCCGCGCCTTTGCCGCGATCGCCGACGAGGAGCTGATCGACAACGTCGGCGCCTGACGCCTCGCGCCGCGTTGCGGATTTCACATGCAGCCATCCCTCGAAGACCATCACAGGCTGCTCTGCGCCTGGCAGCTTGCAGTGCTTCGCTTTGCCGTGATGCGGAGCGATTCCGACAGGCTCAACGTTGCTGCGCTCGCAGCCGAGCTCGATCGTCTCGGCGGCCGGCGCTATGGCGGGGACTCGCTGCACTTTTT
The DNA here is from genome assembly GCF_054185225.1 of Bradyrhizobium sp. 18BD. Taxonomy (NCBI): domain Bacteria; kingdom Pseudomonadati; phylum Pseudomonadota; class Alphaproteobacteria; order Hyphomicrobiales; family Nitrobacteraceae; genus Bradyrhizobium; species Bradyrhizobium sp. 18BD. The sequence continues at coordinate 61,655 of NZ_JAVAYL010000032.1, forward strand.
CCGGCGCACCAGTTCCCATCTCTGCGCCGCCATCGACGGCCAGCGACCGGACGCGGAGGCGACGCTGGACTGCTTCTGCAAGCAGATCGAGGAGCCGCGGCTGCGGCTCGCCTTCGCCGCCGCTGTCGGGCTCTCGCGTTCGAAGCCGGCGCGATCCAAACCGCGACCGAAGCGCCACCAAGACCTCTTCAGAGGACTGCCGTCGCGGCCACCGGCGCCTTTATGACTTTCCTATACGGCCGCCCCGGCGCTCATCTCGCAATCCTACGCAGCGATGGCCATCATGGAAGGCATGATCGGAGCGGCCGTCTCGCCGCCCCGGATAAGGACTTCCAAAATGTCGATCCTGACACATCACCTTGACCGGCCCTTCGCCTCCGAACGTCCGGCGCGCATCTCCGAGGCGCGCAAGGCGAAGCTTAGGGATCTCGCCCTCGGCGCGCTGACTTTGCTCTCGATGGGCAGCGTGCTTACGGCACTCATCGCGCTGAAGACCGCGATCCATGTCTGGCACATGCACGCCTGAGCAGCAGGGAGGTCGTCATGACCTTGCAAATGTGTGAAGAGGCGGCCATGGCCGCCATTGCCCTTCAGGCGTCCCGTCGCCAGGCCGGCACCAAACAAGCTTCGGCGCTCAAGCCACTCGATCCGGATGTCGTCAGCGCCGCCATCCCCGCCTTCTTCATTGGACGCAACAGCGCCGGCCTCTGGGTGGCGCGCGAAGCGAATGGACGCGTCGGAGGCCTATTCCTGTTCAAGAGTTCGGCGGTGGATTTCGCCAACCGTCAGAGCGCGCCGGCCCGCTGCGCCCTGGTGTTCCCCACCGAGACCTTCGAGCTCGACGTCGAGAACCGCGGCAATGTCCTGATCGCGCTGGCAGAGGGCGCGAGGCAGCTTGTTGCCCGCGTGCTGGCAAGGTTGAAGACATGATCGAGTTCAAGATCGCCATCCTCGTCGCCTTGCTGGGTGCCTTGCTGTTCGGCACCCGCGCCGGCGCTGCGCCCGCCTCGGACAAATAGCGTGCAGCTCCCCATGGGAAATCTCGAGCATGCGGTGACCACGACGATCCTGACCATGACGCTGAGCCTGGTCTGGGGCGCAGTCCTGACGATCGTCATCACGCTCGTTGCGCGCGGGCTCGGAGTCTAGCCCTCAGCTTTCGGCTTCTGCCGCGATCTCGATCGGCCGGCCATGGACGCCACGCGTGCGGCGATCGACCGCGAATTGACCATCGCTGCCTATGAGGCAAGCAGCCGGGCGCGGAGCGCGGTGACGATGCCGCCTGAGGCGACCAATCCCAGCGGAAAAGGCCGGCCCGATCTGGCGAAATCTCACGGAACCGTGTAGAGCGGTTGCATGAGCAGCAGCAGCGTCAACGTCGTCGCCCACCCCCTGGTCCAGCACAAGCTTTCCCTGATGCGGGAGAAGGACCGCTCGACCAAGAGCTTTCGCGAGATCCTGAACGAGATCGGGATGCTGCTCGGCTACGAGGTGACGCGCGACCTGCCGCTCGAGCTGGTCGAGATCGAGACGCCGATCGCGGCGATGCAGGCGCCGAAGATCGCCGGCAAGAAGCTCACGCTGGCGCCGATCCTGCGCGCCGGTGTCGGCTTCCTCGACGGCATGCTGGCGCTGATGCCGTCGGCGCGCATCGCCCATATCGGGCTCTATCGCGATCCCGAAACATTGCAGGCCGTGGAATATTACTTCAAGGCACCGCAGGACCTGTCCGACCGCACCGTGATCCTGATGGACCCGATGCTGGCGACCGGCAACTCGGCCTGCGCCGGCGCCTCCCTGCTCAAGGACCGCGGCGCCCGTGACATCCGCTTCGTCTGCCTGCTGGCCGCGCCCGAGGGCATCGCGCGGTTCCAGAGCGAGCATCCCGACGTGCCGGTCTGGACCGCCGCGATCGATGAGCGGCTCAACGACCACGGCTACATCGTGCCGGGCCTGGGCGATGCCGGCGACCGGATGTTCGGCACCAAGTAGACAGGTGTGCGCGATCGGGCTACTCCGGTTGCCATGAGCGCCAACGACCTTTCGCTGCAATCGCTGATCCGCACCGAGGCGGCCGATCCGGCCTTCGTGTTCGACGGCATGCCAATCTCGCGCGCGGAATTTTCAACGAAGGTCGATCAGGCCGCCGCCTGGCTTGCTGCGCAGGGCATCGGCAAGGGCGACGTGGTCGCGGTCTGGCTGATCAACCGGGTTGAATGGATCGCGCTGCTGTTCGCCGCCGCCCGGCGTGGCGCCATCGTCGCCGCCGTCAATACACGCTATCGCAGCGCGGAAGTCGCCCATCTGCTCAAGGTCTCCGGCGCCAAGCTGATGGTGGTCGAGGCCGCGTTCCGCTCGATCGACTTTGCCGCCATCCTCGCCGACATCGCCAAGGCCGAGGTGCCCGCGCTGCAAGAGCTCGCGGTCGTCGGCGCGGACGCGATCACCGCCCAATGGCCGTGCGTGCGCTTCGATGCCTTCGAGAGGGCCTATCCACCGGCGCCGCCTCCGTTGGACGATGTCGACCAGCCGGTGCTGCTCTACACGACGTCGGGCACGACCAAGGGGCCAAAGCTCGTCGCGCATTCGCAGCGGACGCTGGCGAGCCATGCCGTCTCCGTCGCCAGGGCGCTCAAGCTCGATCCGCAGCGTCATTCGCTGCTGGCCATGCTGCCGTTCTGCGGCACGTTTGGCATGACGAGCCTGCTCGGCTTCATCGCGGCCGGCGCGACCATCCACGTGCTCGATGCTTTCGAAGCAGCGCCGGCGCAGAAAATCCTCAGCGGGCACCGGATCACGCACGCCTTCGGCTCGGATGAGATGTTCCGCCGCATCCTCGCGCTGACCGATGCGCCACGGCCGTTCCCGCATCTCGAAATCTGCGGCTTCGCCGCGTTCCAGCCCGGCTGGCGCGAGCTTGCCGCGGAGGCCGAAGCGCGCGGCATGCCGCTGTTCGGGCTCTATGGCTCGAGCGAGGTGCAGGCCTTGTTCTCGATCGCCCACGCCAGCGACGCCTTTGCCGATCGGATCGAGGGCGGCGGCTGGCCGATGTCGCCCGATGCGAAGGTGCGCGTCCGCGACACCGAGACCGGCGAGCTTGCGGCCGAAGGCGTCTCCGGCGAGATCGAGATCAGCGCGCCGTCGCGCTTCCTCGGCTATTTCAACAATCCCGAGGCGACGCGCGAGGCGATCAGCGCCGACGGCTTCTTCCGGACCGGCGACATCGGCCGTCTCCGCCGCGGCGCCTTCGTCTACGAGACCCGTGCGGGCGATGCGATGCGGCTCGGCGGCTTCCTGGTCGCACCCGGCGAGATCGAGGACGAGCTCAAATCCTGCACCGGCGTTGCCGACGCCCAGGTCGTCGCGGTCGACCTGAAAGGCCAGGCGCGCTGCGTCGCCTTCGTGATTCCGACTGAGACGCCGCCGCAGCATGAAGCACTGGTCGCGCATCTGCGCGAGCGGCTCGCCGGCTACAAGGTGCCGGCGCGGATCTATGTGGTCGACGCCTTCCCGGTCACCGACAGCGCCAATGGCGTCAAGATCCAGCGCGCCAGGCTTCGCACCATGGCCATTGAGCGGATCGCCGCCGAATAGCTCTCGGCTATTTCAGATAGCTTGCGAGATTGAGGCTCAGGATCTTGGCGAGCGCCGAATAGGACGCGGTGAGCTGGGCCTGATAGGTCGAGAGCTGCGCTGTGATGGCGGCGACGTCGACCCCGGTGAGGTCGTTCGACAAGGTCTCGGCATAGCTCTTGTAGTCGGTCTGGCGCGAGCTCGCCGTCTCGATCGAGGCCGCGTTGTTCGACAGCCTGGCCTGCAACGCCGCGGTGTCGTCGAGCGCCGTGCTGGCCAGATCGAGCGCGCTGGAGATGTCCGAAGACGACAGCGAGGTGCTGTTGGCCACGAATTTGAGAACCCGCATCACCTCTTCGAATGCGGAATTGTCGGCGGTGACGCCGTAGGAGACGGTCTCGTCCGAGGCGACCCGCAACGACGCGATCTCGTCGTCGCCCTTGTAGTAGCTGGTATCCGCCGTGGTCGTTGAGCCGGTCCCGGACGAGAAGCTCGTGAGATCGACCGGCGCGGTGTCGGTCTTGCCGCCGGCGAACACATACTGACCGTCATATTGCGTGTTCATCAGCGACCCCATCTCCTCCAGCATCTGCTGGGCCGTGGTAATCACCGAATTTGACTCGGTTGAGCTGCCGGTCGAGGCGGCGCTGAGCTGGGAGCGGAGCTGGGTAAGGATGTCGGTCATCGAGCCGACCGCCGAATACATCACCTGCACCTTGCTGTCGGCGAGCGTCGCTGCATCGATATAGGATTGCGCGCGCGTCACCGAGACCTGGAGGTTGACGACATGCTGCGCGTCCGAGCCGTAGCCGCCGAAATCGGTCGAGACGACGCCGGTCGATTCCTGGATCTGCTTGTTGGCCATAACCGTCTCGACGCGCATCGCGTCGGAGATCATCTTGTTCGACTGCGCGAAGGTCGCAATCCGCATTGCAACCATGATCGCTCCCTCCTTAGGTCGACTGCACGGCGGTGAGCAGCGCCGAGTACATGGAGTTGATGGCCTGGATCAGCGCCGAGGCCGCCGAATATTTGTTCTGGAGCGTGCTGAGCTTGGCGGACTCTTCGTCGAGGTTTACCCCCGATTGCGACGACAGCGAGCTCGCATAGGTCGATTGCGTGGTCTCCTTGGCGGTGTAAGCCGTCGAGGCCTGCGATGCCTTGCTCGCGACATCGGACACGATGGCCGAGGCATAGTCGGCGAGCGAGCCGGTGGTGGCCGCCAGGCCGCCGGTCGAGGCAAATGTGCGCGAATCAGTCAGCGCTTCGTAGAAGGCGTTGACCACGGTCGCCGAGCCCGACGACAGCACCGTGCTGCCGGCCGTCAGGCTCGACGAGGAATCCAGGGTTGCGAGCTGGAGCTCGTTGGTGCCGGACAGGATTTTGCTGTTGACCGCGATATCCGCCGCGCTGGTTCCGGTCACGAGGTCGTTGAGCCCGAAATACTCGGAAAATCCTTCGCCCGAGCTTCCGACCGAGCTCGTCATCTCGTTGATGGCGACGCCGTTGCCCGAGCCGGTCGCAGTGATCGAGAGATGGCCGTCGGAATCGACCGACGCGGACAAGCCGGAAATGCCGTTGATGGCGGTGACGAGATCGCCGACCGTGGCATAGGACGACAGATCGAGATCGCCATAGGCGACCAGATTACCGCTCTGATCGGTGACGGCAAGACGCACCGTTCCGGTCGCGGACTGCGCCGTGCTGCTGGTGACACTGGTCGTGCCGGTGAGGCTCGTCGGCGCCGGCACCGCGGACGCGCTGTTCGAGACGCTGTTCATCGCCGACGCCAGCTGCTGGGCGAGCTGGTCGAGCTGCGACTGCGCCGCCGGCAGGGTCTTGTCGCGCAGCGTGATGAGCGAGCCGATGTCGCCGCCGGTGATCTGGGAGGTGATATCGACGCCGTTCACCATGATCGCGCTGAAGCCGCTCGACGACGAACCCGCGGTATAGGTCGTCGCCGCCGTCACATTGGCCGCGGCGGTATAGCTGATCGTGTGCGCGGAGCTGTCGACCAGCGCCTGGCCTGATGTGGTGTAGATCTGGAGATCGCCGTTCGACGCCGTGAAGTAGCTGATGTTCATCTTCGAGGCGAGGTCCTGCAGCGCGGTGTTGCGCTGGTCCTCGAGGTCCGCGGTCGACTGACCGGCCGCCGCCGTCTGCTTGATCTGGGCGTTGAGGTCCGCGATCTGCTGCAGATCAGTGTTGACGTCGTCGATCGAGGAGGCGATGTCCTTGTCGGCGTCGGAACGCAGCTTCTGGATGCCGCTCGACGTCTCCCGCAACTGGCTCGCGACATCGTCGAGCGCACTGACGACGTTGGATTGCAGCGAGGCGCTGCTCGGCGTGCTCGCCAGCGACGACAGTGCCGATTCCAGCGAGGCGATGCTGTTGGCGAGCGAGGTGCCGGTCGACGAATCGTCCGTGCTGCTGGTCGAGCCGTAGAGCTTCTGCAGCGAGGTCAGATAGGTGTTGGTGGTATCGGCCGCGCCGAGATCCGAGGTCGCGGAGATCAGCGATTTCAGCAGCAACTTGTCCACCGTCGAGGTGATCCCCGTCACCGTGACGCCGGTGCCGACGCCGTTGGTGACGCTGCTCGACTGGTTCGCCGTCTTGGTCGTATAGCCCGTCGTGTCGGCGTTCGAGATGTTCGACGACGTCACGCTGATCTGCACCGACGTGGCCGACAGGCCGCTGAAGGCGATCGATCGTGCGATATCGAGTGACACGGCGGCGCCCCTTTGAACCGTCAGGCGCTGCGGCTGGTGCCGCTGGAGACGGCGCGGGCGGCGACGCGGCCGGAGGCGCCGTAGGGCGACACCGCCGCGATCTGCTCGCGGATCGCCTGCATGACGGCCTCGATCCGGCGGTTGCTGGCTTCGATCGCCGCGCGCAGGCGCACCAGGTTCTCGTCCATCGCCATGCGCAGCTTCAGGATCTTGTCCATCAGCTGCTCGCGCAGGATCCGGTCGCGCACGTGCAGGCTGGTGGTGCCGGCCGCGCATTCGGCGACGATCCTCTCGAACATCTCCGCCAGCCGGTTCTTCTCGTCGACCTGCTTGAGGCGCGAGGCCGGCAGGCCCCTGGCAAGTTCCGCATTCTCCTCCGCGACCAGCGCGGTGAGCGTGTCGATCAGCGAGATCAGCGACTTGATCCGGGTGTCGCCATTTGCGGCGGTCGTCATCTTGGCTTGAGCTACACTCATGGTCGTCGCCTTCTTCTAGTTATGCCGTTTGCCGCGCTGGACTTGCGAGTTGCGCAAATACGCGCCGATCGCGGTCGCCCTGACGGTTGCCTGCCTCATCTCGCCCTCGATCTCCGCGCATTCCCGCAGGAGACCGCGGCGGGCGGTTTCGACATCGTCGAGCAGCGCAAGGAGCTGCTTGCGATCGGTGCCCTCGACGGTCGCGGCCCGTGCCACCAGCCGTCGCAGCCGGCGCAGCAGCGCCTCTCCGGCCGCGCTCGCTTTTTCACCTGGCATCGCTCACCTCATCGCCGAGATCAGGGTGTCGTACATCTTGTTGACTGTGGAGATGACCTGGGACGCGGCCGAATAGGCCTGCTGCGCCGAGATCATGCTCGAGAACTGGCTGGAGGTGTCGGTGGTCGAGGATTCCAGCTCGCTGCCGTAGATCGTGCCGGCACCATTCTCGCCGGAAGCCTGCAACGCGGCGTTGCCCGAAGTCACGGTCGCCGAATAGAGACCGTCGCTGGAGGCGGAAAGCCCGTTGGGATCGGCAAAGGTCGCCACCGCGATCTTGTAGATCGCGATCGTCTCGCCGTTGGAATAGGTGGCGTCGACCACGCCGTTCTTGCCGATCGAGATGCTCGACAGCTTGCCGTAGGACAGACCGTCCGAGTTGATACTGGTGACGTTGACCGCGGGCGTGGTTTCGCCGGACGCATATTGCGTCAGGCCGTCCGTCCCGCCGGCGGTGCCGAGCGCCATGGTGACCGTGCTGTCGGCCGCACCGTCGGTCCAGCCCGTGATCGAGACCGTCGCCGGGTCGGGACTGGTGCTGGCGAGCGAGCCGTCGCTGTTGAAGGTGATGTCGATGGTGCCGGAGGCCGTGCCGGTGGCGGTCGTGGTGTCGGACGCCGAGGTCGGATTGGCGAAGCTCGCGCTCCAGGCGGAGGTGCCGGTCTTGGTCCAGGTGATCTGCATCGTATTCGCCGCGCCGAGCGAATCGTAGACCGTCATCGAGCTGGCATAGGTATCGCCTGTGGCCGCGTCCGAGGGCAGATTGGCCGCGATCGTGGTCTTGGTCGTCGCGCTGCCGCTGGTCGAGGCGATCTGGGTGTTGATCGCCGAGAGGTTGCTGGCCGATTCACTGCCGACGACGTTGCCGTCGGCATCAGTGCGCCATCCCTCCAGATAGCTTCCGTTGTTCTCGAGGTAGCCGGCATTGTCGATCGTGAAGGCGCCGTTGCGGGTGTACGACGTGGTGCCGCCCGAGGTGGCGCTGGTCACCACGAAGAAGCCCGTACCCTGGATCGCGACGTCGGTGGCGTTGGAGGTCGCGGCCAGCAGGCCCTGCTGGGTGATGTTGGCGCGGCCCGAGACGGTGACGCCGCCCGAGGCATAGGAGGTTGTGTTGCTCGACGCAGTGACCAGCGCGTCGAACATCGCCGACGTCGTCTTGTAACCGGTCGTGTCGGAGTTGGCGATGTTGTCGCTGATCATCGACAGGGATTGGCTCTGGGCGCTGAGCGCCGAGATCGCCGAGGACAATGCACCGGTGAGACTCATGGTGAAACTCCGAGAAAATCAGGACGAAGGATCAGGACGTGACGCCGAGGATGTTGGCGGCGCTGATAGCGACACCGTTCACTGTGAGCGTAGGCGTGGACGTCGAGGTATCGATGCCGGTCACCGTGCCGGTGACGGTCGTGTAGTTGAGCACCGAGTTTCCGGCGGAGTCCGTCGCGGTCACCGCGATGGTGTACTTGCCGCCATCGGACAGTTGGTTGCCGCTGGAATCCTTGCCGTCCCAGGTGAAGCTGTTGGAGCCGGAATTGCCCGTGCCGGTCCCGGTGTAGACGACGTTGCCGGAGGAATCGGAGATGCTGATCGAGACGTTCGAGGCCGCCGAGGACAGCGAGTAGCCGAACGTCGCCGAGCCGTTGCTCAAGGTCGACGTGTCGGTCTTCGCCTCGACGGTGTGGCCGATATAGTTCACCGAGTTGAGCGTCACGAGGCTCGAGAACGAGCCCGCGAGCGACGTGAGGCTCGAGTTGATCGACTGCTGGGAAGTGAAATTGGCGTAGGAGGTGAGCTGATTGACGAGGTCGGTGGTCGAGGTCGCATTCAGCGGATCCTGGTTCTGAAGCTCGCTGACGAGCAGGCTCAGGAAATCGCTGGAGGTGAGCGACGAACTCGACGACGTGCTCGACGACGACGTCGTCGTGGTCGCTGTCGTCGCAGAACTCGTGGCGGAAACGGTCATCAGAAACTCCGGCTTTCCCGCGCTGCCGGTGACGAGCTGTCGTTCGGCGGCGCGTGAAATCTGTGTGCTGATGAAACGCGTGGCCGCGCGGATTCAGGCGAGGATTCGCGCGCGCAAAAACCGCTTTCGACACGGCAAAATCTGCCGCGTGCGAGAGCTAATTTGTGCGATGATTATGCGGCAGCGTTGCTGCGTTCTCCGTCCCGCAAGCGGGGCGAGGTGAAGACGCCAACGTCTGATGTCAGAGAGTGAGCTTCAGCTCCCCGCCGTCTCGCCTTCGGTGCGCGGCTCGGTGGTGTCGTCTTTCATTTTCGAAGCGGCGGCGACGATGCGGTCGGCGAGGCCTTTGGGCGCGCGGATCGCCGGTGCAGCGAGCGCCTGGCGCAAGGCACGCGCCTCTTCCAGCAGGGCTTGCGCGGCGGACGATTGCGCCAGCAGCACCTCGGCGGGCAAACGCCGATCGTCGGGCCAGCGGGAGAGATCCTCGCCCAGCCGATCGATCAGTTCCTCAAACTCGGTGACGTCCATCGCCTGCCGGTCCCGCCTCGGTCAGGCCCGTCATAAAGCATTGCAGGCGCGGCGGAAACCGGATTTCGGCGGCTTCAGGCGCCAAAACCGCGCGCAGCACTACGGAATGCGGCCAAAAGGCCGGCCGCCCTCGCGTCTTCCCTCCCCGCGGCGCGGAGAAGCGGGCTTCGTCAGCCCTTGCGGGTCGAATCGGCCGGCACGGTCTTGCTGCCGCGCACCGTGGCGTCGACGTGCTCCCAGGCTTCCCGCAGCTCCGTCAGCCCGGCGACGATGCGGTTGAAGCTCTCGCGGGCGTACGGCCGGCCGAAGGCCTTGTGGCTCGCCAGGATGAGGCTGTTGTAGGTCTGGAACAACCGCTCGGTCAACGCGCCGCCCTTGGTGAAATCGAGATTGTGGCTGAGCCCGCGCAGGATCGCGGTCGCCTTCATCAAATATTCATGCCCCTCCTCGAAGCGCCGCGCTTCCTGCGCCGCCAGCGACTTCTGGAGGAAGGTGATCGCGCCGCCGAGCAGCATCGAAATTGCCTTGAGCGGCGGCACGCTGGTGGCGGCTCCCCGATAGGCCTGGTTGGCCATGTACGCCATCGGATTATGCATCATCAATCACTCGAGCTGGAGTTGAGCAGGGCCTTGAGATAGGTGAGCGTGTTGTTGGCGCTCTCGATCGCGGCCTGGTAGCTTGCGTATTGCGTCTGGAGCTGCGTCTGGTAGGCGGAGGCGGCGCTCTCGATGTCGTCCACCTTCTGCTGAAGCTCGTCGTCACGGTCCGTCAGGTTCGTGATCAACGTCTGCAGCGCGCCCGAGCTCGACGAGTAGTTCTTGGAGATCTGGTAGATCTGGGTGGCGATGCCGGAGGTCGAGGTCACCGTGATGGACTGCGACGTCGAGCCCGAATAGGTGAAGGCCATGCCGGCATAGGCCGTCCCGGCGGCGCCGATGATCGTGGTGCCGCTGACCGTGAACAGTGAGGAGTCGCCACCGACCGAGGCCGAGGAGAGATTGCCGTCGGAATCCACCGTGAGATCGAGCGTGAAGGATTGCGGCGAGGTTCCGGTGTTGACGACGGTGAGCTGGCTCGACGACGTTTTGGTTTGCGCCGACAGCAATGTCGTGACGCCGCTCAGATTCGTGCTGAGGATCTCGGACAAGGTCGAGGTGTCGAGCTCGAGCTCGTTCCTCTCGTTGAAGGACAGGCCGAGATCGGCCATTGTGAGGCCGCCCACCGTGCTGTTGAGCGCATTCTGGAGCGCGTCCATGATGTCGCGCATGGTGCCGTCGCCGAACAGCACCGCGCTCGAATCCGCCGTGCCGTCCGAGCCAGTCGCCTGCTGCGCGATCACCGCGTCGCGAAAGGTGTTGTAGTTGGTGACGAAGGTCTCGACCGCCGATTCGATCTGGCTGGTGTCCGGTTCGATGCTGATGTTCACCGTCGCCCCGTCCGGCGTCGCCTGGAGCAGGTTGAACGTCACGCCCGTGAGCACGTCGGTGATGTCGTTGGTGTCGCGCGTCATCGAGATGCCGTCGAGGGCGAACTCGGCGGCCTGCGAGGTCTGGAGCACGTCGGCGAAGGCGCCCGTGCTGTCGGTCACCCCGAGCTTGTTCAGGATGTCGTCGCCGGACGTACTGGAATAGCTGATATCGGCGGCGTCCTCGGTGCCGGTCAGCACCATTTCATACGACCCGCTGGACACCTGGACGATCGACGCCTGCACATTGGTGGTCGAAGTCTGGGCGTTGATGCTGTCGACGATGTCCTGGAGCGACATCGTGCTGTCGATGGTGATGTCGGACGTCGTGCCGCCCTCGAGGCCGATCGAGAAGGTGCCGGAATAACCGAGCTCGTCGGTCTGGCTCAATTGCGAGGTGCCGACCACCTTCTGCGCGGTCGCGACCTGGCTGATCGTCAGCGTGTGGTCGCCCGTCGCAGCACCGTTGCTGACCGACATGGACAGCGCCGAGGACGCGCTGACGTCGCCGGTCGAACTGATGGTCGCCGCACGGGTGGCGAAGACGTTGGTCGCCAGCGAATTGACGATGGAGGTCGCCAGCGACGACAGCCCGCTCGACAGCGTGGACAGGTCGGTCTGCAGCGTCTGGTAGGCGGAGATCTTGGCTTCGTTGTTGGTGATCGTGGTCGAGATGGTGGTCGCCTGGACGAGCTTGGCGTTCACCGCCGCGGTGATCAGCGCGCTCCAGTCGACGCTGGTCGACGTGCTGGTTCCGGTCGTGGTCACCGAGGACGCGCTCGATGAACTCGTGGTCGACGTGCTGCTGGTGCTCGAACTGACGCTGGTCACTGTGGTGGCCGCTCCATCCCCGGGAGAACCGGGTCGGCATCAAGCCGGCCCGGCGTAACGGTCGTTTGCGCCTCGCGCCTTAGCTGAGGAGCTTGAGCAGATATTGCGGCATCTGGTTCGCCGCGGATTCCGCCGACACCGCGGCCTGGGTCTTCACTTCGGCCGACGACAGCTTGGCCTGCTCGGAGGCGATATCGACGTCCTTGATGGCCGAGTTCGCGGACTGCAGGTTCTGGGTCTGGGTCGAGATCGAGTCGGACGAGAAGTTGAAGCGCGATTCCTGCGCGCCGATGCTGGCGCGGGCGGCCGAGACCGTGTCGATCGCGGTATCGAGCGCGGTCAGCGCCGAGGTCGCATCCGACAACGTGCTGACGTCGAGCGAGGACACGCCGAGCGACGACGCCTTGAGGCTGGTCAGCGTGATGGTGATGGTGTCCGAGCCCGAGGATCCCACCAGGACCGAGACGCCCGAGGCGAACACGCTGGAGCCGTCGAGCAGGCTCTGGCTGGAATAACGCGTGCCGGTCGCGATCGAATCGATTTCGCTCGTGAGCTGCGAGAATTCGGAGTTGATGTAGGCGCGGCTGGAATCGGTGGTGGTGCCCGAGGCGGATTCCGAGGCCAGCGACTTCATGCGCGCCAGGATGTCGGAGATGTTCGAGGCGCCGCCGTCAGCGGTCTGGAGGATCGCGGTCGCCTGCGAGGCGTTGGTCGCGGCCTGCTGCAATGTGGTGACGTCCGAGGAGATGCGGGTCGAGATCGCAAGGCCGGCGGCGTCGTCGGAGGCCGAGGTGATGCGCGACCCGCTCGACAGCTTGGCGAGCGAGCTGCTCTCCTGCGCAGAATTGATGTTGAGGTAACGGACCGCGGAGTTCGCGGCAGTGTTCGTATTGATTGCAGGCATTGGAACCTCCTGTGCTGATGGGCATGGCGTGCCGCATCGTTGAAGACGATTGACGACGCAGACCGCAGCCCCGTCCGTTCGCTCAAACGGCGGAGCGCAGAGAGATCAGGCGCGAAAATTTTCGCGAGGGAGATTTTATGGTTAGCAGTCGGTAAACGCGGTGCGGATGTCGCGTTCGTGCTTGCGCAGAAGTTGGCGCAGTTGCTGACGGCCGCGCTTGAGCAGGGACTCGACCGCCGCCACCGTGGTGTCCATCACCTGCGCGATCTCGCCGTTGCTCATATTCTCGTGGTACGAGAAGATCACCGCAATACGCTGCTGCTCGGGCAGGCGCTGCATGGCGAGCTCCAGCATGTCGTTCAGCTCGTTGCGCTCGATGATCTCGACAGCGCCGGGCTGCCCGTCGGCAACCTCCGGCACGGTCTCGACATTCTCGTTGCGCGGCTTTCGGCGCAGATCGATGCAACGGTTGGAGATAACGCGGTAGAGCCAGGTCGAGAATTTGGCGCGGCCGTGCTGCCAGCGGCCGCGATGGCTCCAGATCTTGAGCATGGTGTCCTGCACCACGTCTTCGGCATCCGCCGCATTGCCGACGATGCGCAAAGCGATCGCATAGGCGCGATCGATGTGGCGCTCGACCAGCATGCGGAACGCCGCTTCGTCGTCGGCAGCGAGCCTGTCGAGGAGTTCGCTGTCTTCATCGAGGACGACGTCGTCAGCGACCGGCACGCTGTCAGGCGCGAGCGGCGCCGACGGCATCATCGGCACGGCCATCTCGGCCGGCACCGTCGTCGCAATCTCGGCCTCGGCGGGAGCCATGACATCAGCAGCGTAACTCATCCCGCAACCTCCAACCCGCATTGCCGGCGGCGCACATGCCACACGGCTTCCAGGCGTTGAACGCGGCTCCAAAACAATCCAGGCGGAGAATTTTTGTTATTTTTCAATATGTTATCCGGTCGTTTTTGCCGAGTATCGGGCAATAATTGCCGACTGCGCGATCATCTCGCGCCTCACATCTGCAATCATCACATCGTCTCGCGCCATGGCGGATCATCCATCCTGAACAGATGCACTGAGGAGAAAACGCTGACATTACGCGGCACTAGGTGATCGCGCGCGACGCGCATGATGCGCGTGAAGTTGCGATTGTTTCCGAGTGTGAATGAACGCGAGACGACTTCCGCACCCGGCAATTTTTTCCGAATCACCTTTTTCGAACCTAGCGATTTTTTTGAATCTGTCAGTCGCGACGCGCGCGTTTTTGAATCGCGCGTGAACTTTTTTCGCTTCAGTGGCGCCTGACCTCGCACGCGCGCACGTTAATCGTTCTGATTGGCGGGGATTCTACGCATGACGAGCGCAACGGCGGACGCAAAGCGTCGCGCGAGATTTGTTTCTGCTTGGTCGTTCGATGTTTTCGATACATTTCTGCTTCGTGCCTGCACGACGCCAGATGGCGTATTTGAAAGGACTTACGAGCTATCTGGCATTTCAAGAACTTGTCCGAATGTTTCCGAGAGTTTCGTTCAGCATCGCATCCAGGCCGAAGCACGCGCGCGCAGGGCCGCAAAGGAGAAGCGGGGCGGAAGCGAAGTTCACATCGAGGAAATCTATTCGCTCTTTCCGTTCAACCTGTTCGGCCTCGATCGCCGCGACCTGAACGATCTCGTCGAATCGGAGTTTTCGGCGGAGCTCGCGCTCTGTCGCGCCAATCCGGACATGCTTCGGCAATATCTTGACATGAAGCGTGCCGGCCACCGCGTCGGATTCATCTCCGACACCTATTGGGATTCCGGCCGGCTGGCGCGGCTGCTGCGCGCTTGCCGCCCCGGCCTGACATGGGACTTTCTCTACGCCTCCAGCGATCATGGCAGCGGCAAAAGCGATGCGCTGTTCGCGAAGTACCTTGCCGAGCAAGGCGTCGACGCTGGCGCCTCCTTCCACGTCGGCGACAATGAGCATGCCGACATCAAGGGTGCGCGACGTCACGGCATTCGGCCGCGCTACTATCCCCAGGCCTCGCGGGAATTGGCCTCGAAGCTGCAGCGTGAGACCTCGCTGTTCGAGCTGCTGTGCCCGGGCGCACCGTCGCGGCTCGATCACGGGTCGCGCACGTTGCGGCGAATGATGGCCGCGCGTAGCGCCGAGAAATCTCCGGCCTTTCACCTCGGCACGACGGTGATCGGCCCTGTCATGACCGCCTTCGACGCCTTCATCGCCCGGCGCTGCGAGCAGGTTGCGGGTCCCGGCCGGCATGTCGCTCTCGGCTTTCTCGGCCGCGACGGGTTTCTGTCGCACCGGATCTGGGAAGAGCTGCACGGGACGACACCCTATCTCGAGATCAACCGCCGCGTCAGCCTGATTGCCTCGGCCGACGCGCTGCAGCCGCTGGTCGACTTCCTTCCCAAAATCGCGAAGTTCGACGCGCCGACCTTCCGCGACGTGGTCAAGGTCCTGCCGCCGAAAGTTGCGGCGTTCTTCGCCAAGGCGCCCGACGGTATCGTGACCGGTACGGAACTCGCCGAGGCGTTGCCCGCCTTGATGAAGACCAGCGAGCTTCTCGACCTCGCCGCAATCCTGCGTGCACGCCTACTCGCTTACATGCGCCACGCGATTCCGGATTTCGACGACTGCACCGACCTCGTTCTCGCCGATCTCGGCTATTCAGGCAGCGTGCAGAAGGCTCTGCGACGGGTCTTCGATCTCGAAGGCATCAACATTCGCCTCCACGGTGCTTATTTCCTCTCGATCGACGATGCCTTCGACGATCTCGCCGAGAAGGATAGCGCGACCGGATTCATCTCCGATCTCGTGGTCACGCCTCACGTCAAGCGCATGCTGGTGCGCAACGTCGCGCTGCTGGAGCAGGCCTGCTGTTCCGCCGATGGTTCGGTGCGCGACTATGACGGCAACGAGGTCCTGCGCGAGACCAACCCGCACTCCGCCAGCCAGATCGCGCTGGCCGCGGAAATCCAGTCCGGCGCCCTCGCCTTTGCGGCAAACGCAGGGGACGTTGCGCTGGACTTCTGCCTCAGCCCTTATACCGAGCTCGACGTCGCGGCGCGCTGGAGCACCGCGACGCTGGCGCGCCTCCTGCTGCTGCCCGATGACGACGAGCTGGCGCTGCTCGGCGGCCTGCAGCACGACGTCAATCTCGGCACGCAAGCGCTGGCGCCGATGCTGGATCGCGATTTCGTCCGCAACCAGATCACAGCCCGCGGCCTCTCGGCCGCCTGCACGTCGGCGGGACCGCCGATGTGGCTTGCAGGCAGCTTCGCGCGCCTGTCGCCATCCCACGCCTATCTCTATTCGCTGTTCGGCGCCAACCGCCTGCCCGCCGATGTCTTCGAGGAAAGCCCCTGCGGCACCGTTCAGGTCGGGTTGTTCCGCGCCAATGGCGAGGCGACGCTGGAATCGGTCGCCATCCACCGCACCGGCCTCGGGGAGCTGCGCGTGCGCATTCCGGTCTCTCGCGCCATGGGTATCGCCATGCTGGCGCTTCCGCTGCCGAAATTCGCGGTCGAAGGTCTCCTGCATGGCGTGACCGTGCAGTCCGCCGGCGAGATCCGCGAGGCTGCGGCAAGTCAGGACATCATCGGCATCCCCGCCGACAGCCTGGTCTATGCCGGCGTGCAACGGAACGGCGAGCATTATCGTGCCGAGAGTGACGAAAGCTGCCTGCTGATCCCGGTCGCCGCGATGACGCGGGACATCGCGGTCTATTCCGTCGCGATCACCCCGCTCGGGTCCAGCGTCAAATTGTGCGCCTGATCGCGACGCGCCGGCCGTTGAAGTGCATGGGGTTGGCACCGGGGGCACGGAATTGACGGACAAGACGCACGAGAACCTTGATCGGCTGCTGCAATCCGGCGGCGTCAGGCTCGGCCGGACCCAGCAGGATCGCCTGGGCTGGCTGGTCGGCCAGTACGGTACGCCGACCCTCGATGTCAGCGAGAGCCCGCGGGGGGGCGTCATCATCCTCAGGGAACCACTGAGCGGCGCTGCGGCCGAGCTGTTCTACCGGTCGCTCACGCCCGGCTGCGCCGTCGTCATTCCCGCAAGCGAGAATCCCGGCTTCGATTTCCTCAAGTCCAAGCTGACCGAGTTTGGCACCGTCGGTCCCTCCGGAGCGGACGGCCCGCACGAGATGTGGTGGGGCGGCATCGGCTGGTCGAAATTTCTCACCGCTGCGGATGCGTCGACCGTCCGGCCACGGATCGTCTCCTGCTATCCGCGCGGCGGCGACACGACGGCGGCCTTCGCGCTCCGGCACTCGCTCGAACGGTTCGACCTCGCCTGCCATATCGAGCCGATCGACACGCAGCTCGACGACCGCGTTCTCTGCTTCGAGAAGGCCGAGTTCCTGCTGCGGATGTGGAACAAGTACCGCGAGCCGCTGCTGTTCGTCGAGGCCGGTGCGACCCTCCGCGAAGCGCCGCTGCTGCCGTCCTTCCTCGGCTGCGACGTCGCCCTCCACAAATGGAATCGCTGGGAGATGTCGGCACGCACGCTTTATCTCGGCCGCACCGAGCGCGCCGAGACGCTGCTCCGCAGCTGGCAACAACTCGCCGCGTCCTACCCCGCGATCTGGGAGGGCTATCTGCTCGACCAGGCCTGGAGCCTGACCTCATCCCAGGTGCCGCTCGACACCGTGTGGCTGCCACGCTCCTATCACGCGTTGAAGGGCGATCTCGGCGCGATGCGCGCCACGATCCTGCGCGACGAACAGACCACGACGCTCGACCTCGGCCCCGATCCCGGCTTCGCCGGCATCGCGCGCACGGCCCGCCGTGCCGGACGCACCGGCCCCCGTGACGCCTTCATGGTGATGACCTCGAAGGCCGAGACCGGCACCGGCATCGCCGTGATTCTGCGCGATGTCTCCGCCAGCGATGCCGGCGCGGTCGCCGCCACCGTGGAAGCCGTAACGGGTGCCTATGCCGCCGATTGCGGCGGATACGGCCGGCTCGAATTGACGCTCTGCGCCTGGCAGGACGACGTCGGCGCCGCGCGCGAGGCCGCAGCCCATGCCCGCTACCGCATCCTGGAGATCGCACCAGGACAACGCATCGCCAACGATTTCTTCGCCGCCCATGCGTCCGATGATGCGGCCATGACCGCGCGCCATCTCTTCCCCTGAGGGACACCACACGATGCTCAAGACCATCATCCTGCTTACTGACACCGTGCAACAGCAACCGCCGCTGGCCAATCTGCTCCGCGAGCACAATCGCGAGCTCGCCTTCTGCTCGGCACTGCGCGCCCAGGACCTCAGTGCTATCACCCCCGACGTTCTGAGCGAGGCGCGCCTGGTATCCTTCGCCGCCGACGTCGCCGTCCCCGAAAAGTTCCTGCTCAGGCTCGGCTACGGTGCCTACAAGTTCTACGCCGCCCCGACCCAATATCCGGGCCTGCCATCGGCACCCGACGAGAGCGATGAGGATCCGCGCTGCTATTCCGTGATCGCGCAATCGATGACGATCTGGCCGGATTTCAAGAAGGTGGTCGGCCTCGAGACGGTGACGATCCCGGACGGCACCGTTCCTGTCGAGCGCGAGCGGCTGGTGTTCTCCCGCCTCGCGCAACTGTTCTGGGGAATGTCGCACATGATCGCCGGCGAGGCGACCGACCTTCCTGCGATCATCGGATCCGACGAAAGCCAGCGTCCGACGCTCGCCATGATGAACTGAGTTATCGCGCTGAACTCGTAAGCTGCGCCGACAGGGCATCGCGGTGCTCGGGCGCGGCGATCGCGATCATGCGGCGCGCGCGCTCGGCAAGCCCGCAGCCGCGCAGCTCGGCAATTCCCCATTCGGTGACGATGGCATCGACATCGGCGCGAGGCGTCGTCACCGTCTCGACATGGGTGACGATGCGGCTCGCCCCGTCGGAGGCCGTCGCCGGCAATGCGATGATCGCCCTTCCTCCAGGAGAGGCGTTGGCTCCGCGGACGAAATCAAGCTGCCCGCCGATCGCGCCGATCGCGACACCATGCAGCGTCTCGGAATTGACGCTGCCGTCGAGCCCGACCTGAAGCGCCGAATTGATCGCGACCAGCCGGTTGATCCGCGCCAGCACGCCCTGTCCGTGCGTATAGGACGTCGGTCGCACCGCGACCGCCTTGTTCTCATGCACGAAGCGATAGAGCCGCTGCGTGCCGATCACCTGATTGGTGACTGTTAGCCCGGCATCGATTCCCTTCTCCGCATTCGTCACCGCGCCGCGCTCGATCAGGTCGACGACCGCGTCGTTGATCAGGCCGGAATGGATGCCGAGGTTGCGGGCATGGGACAGCGAGGAGAGGATCGCGTCCGGAATCCGCCCGACACCGAACTGGAGCGTGCTGCCGTCGGCGATCAGGCCTGCCGCGTGGGAGGCGATGCGCCGCGAGACGTCGTCGAGCGGTGGCGAAGCCAGCTCGACCGGCGTATGGCGGGCCGGTACGCGCTGATGGATCGGTACATCCCCGGGCCATTCCGCACCGAACGTGAAGGGCGCGTCGGGGTTGATCTCGGCGATGACAACGCGCGCGCCGCGCGCGGCATCGATGACATAGTCGTTGGAGAGGCTGGCACTCAGCCGTCCGTCGCCGGCTACGGCGAGTTGCACCAGAACGACGTCCGCCCTACGGCGGCGCGCTGCGAAGTCGGCACAGAAGGCGCTGTAGTTGCTCGGGATCACGTCGAGCCGCCCGGCCCTGGCAAGCCGTCGCATATTCCCGATGACGCCATAGCTCTGGAACGAGACGTTGGGCGCAACGCCTGCGGAGAACGTGTCCGAGAACACCGGCCCGACCATCATGCGAAACGGCGGAAGCTGTTCAGCCTGCGCCATCAGCGCTTCGGTCAGAGTGACCGGCTCCGCCGTCGCCTGCCCGCACACGACGAGATCGCCGTCCTGTATCAAGCCGGAGAAATCGATCGGCGTCGCGCCCCCGGACATCGCCGCCTCAGCCCATCGGGGTGAGACGCGCGGAGGACGCAGCCAGCAGCGTACGCAACTCCGTCTTCACGATCTTGCCGTAGCTGTTCTTCGGCAGCTCGCCGGTGAGATAATAATGCTTCGGCCGCTTGAAGCGGGCGATCCAGGCACTGCACATCTGGTCAAGTTCGTCGCGCGTGACCGCCCTGCCCTCGGCGGCAACCACGACGGCCACCACCTCCTCGCCCCATTCCGGATGCGGACGGCCGATCACCGAGACCTCGGCGACCGCCTCGTGTCGCAACAACACTTCCTCGACCTCGCGCGGATAGATGTTGGTGCCGCCGGAGATGATAACGTCCTTGGAGCGGTCCTTCAGCGTGAGGAAACCATCGCCATCGAAGGCGCCCATGTCGCCGGTGTAGAGCCAGCCGTCCCGCAGCGTGTTCGCGGTCGCGTCCGGGTTCTGCCAATAGCCGGACATCACGGTGTCGCCGCGCACGATGATCTCGCCGACCTCATCAGGCGCAACGTCTCGCCCCGCCTCGTCTACGGTGCGGACCTGCACCACGCCCTGCGCGATGCCGACCGAGGCGAGGCGCTCCTCGTGGCGCGGATGACCGGCATCGACATGCATGGATTTCGGCAAGTAGGTGATGGTCATCGGCGTCTCGCCCTGACCGTAGATCTGCGCCAGCTTTGGCCCGAACACGGAGAGCGCCGCCTTGCAATCGGCGACATACATCGGGCCGCCGCCATAGATGATGGTCTTCAGCCCCGGCGCAGTTGCGCCCGCCGCTTCCGCCGCGACCGTCAGTCGCCGCACCATCGTGGGGGCGGCGAAGAAGGAGATGTTCTCGCGCTTGGCCGTCAGTTCCAGAATTTCGTCGGGCTCGAAGCGGCCACTCTCCGGAATGATCTGCGCGCCCATGCCGAGCACGTGCGGCACCATATAGAGGCCGGAGCCATGCGACATCGGCGCGGCATGGAGCAGCGCCTCGCCGGGGACGACAGGATTGATCTCGGCGAGATAGTTCAGCGACATCGCCAGCAGATTGCGATGGCTGAGCACGGCGCCCTTGGGCCGGCCGGTGGTGCCGCTGGTGTAGAAGATCCAGGCGGGATCGGTGATCGCGACATCGGCAATCGCGATGCCATCGGCCTTTTCAAGCGCGCGATGCTCGGCCGAACCGATCTCGATGATATCAGGCTTGGCCGAGCCGAGCGCCAGCGCTTCGGATGCGACACCGGCCATGTCCTCGGTCACGAACACGACGGCAGCGGCCGAATTGTCGAGGATGAACGCGACCTCGCGCGGATGCAGCTTGGCATTGATGGGAACGGCGACCAGGCCGGCATGCCAGCATGCATAGAGGCAGGCGACATAGTCAGGCACGTTCTTCATCAGCAGCGCGACGCGCTCGCCTTTGGCGAGGCCAAAGCGTTGCTGCAGCGACGCGGCCAGCGAGGCCACTGTCGTCGCGAGCCGGCCGTAGTCGGCGACCGGCGTCAGCCCTTTGAGCAAGGCCGGGGCGGAGGCGTCGGCCTTGGCGGCACGCAGCAGATGGTGAGCGAGGTTCATCGCGATCCTCTCCGAACCCTCAGCCTAGTACGACTTGGCGAGGCCGAGCACCTTTTCCGCGATAAAGCTGAGCGCAAGCTGCGGGCTGACCGGCGCGATGCGCGGGATCAGCACTTCGCGCAAATAGCGCTCGACGTGGAATTCCTTGGCGTAGCCAAAACCGCCATGGGTCATCACCGCCTGCTCGCAGGCGTGATATCCGGCTTCTCCCGCGAAATATTTCGCGGCATTTGCGCCGGCCCCGCACGGCAAGCCCTTGTCGTATTGCCACGCCGCCTGCATCACCATCAGCCAGGCCGCCTCGAGCTCGACCCAGTTCACCGCGAGCGGATGCTGGATGCCCTGGTTCTTGCCGATCGGGCGATTGAACACCGTGCGCGTCTTGGCGTACTCGGTCGCGCGCGACAGCGCGAGCTTGCCGAGGCCAACGGCTTCCGCTGCGATCAGGATGCGCTCGGGGTTCATGCCTTCGAGGATGTACTGGAAACCCTTGCCCTCTTCGCCGATGCGGTCCTCCATCGGGATCTCGAAATCCTCGAAGAACAGCTCGTTGGAATCGACGATCTTGCGGCCCATCTTCTCGATCTCGTGGACCTTGATCTTCTTGCGATCGAAATCGGTATAGAACAGGCTGAGGCCGTGGGTCGGCGAGCGCACTTCTTCCAGCGGCGTGGTGCGCGCCAAGAGCAGGATCTTGTGCGCGACCTGGGCGGTCGAGATCCACACCTTCTGGCCGTTGACGATGTAGCGGTCGTTCTTGGCGACGGCGCGGGTCTTGAGCTGAGTGGTGTTGAGGCCGGTGTTGGGCTCGGTGACGGCGAAACAGGCCTTCTCGCGGCCTTCGACCATCGGCGGCAGCATGCGCTTGCGCTGCTCCTCGGTGCCGAACACGACGACGGGGTTGAGACCGAACACGTTGATATGAACCGCGGAGGCGCCGGACATGCCAGCGCCCGACTCCGCGATCGTGCGCATCATGATCGCGGCTTCAGTGATGCCGAGCCCGGAGCCACCATATTCTTCCGGCACGCAAATGCCGAGCCAGCCGGCGTCAGCCAGCGCCTTGTGGAAGTCGTGCGGGAAGCCGCCGTCGTGATCCTTCTTCAGCCAATAGGCATCGGGAAAGCCTTCGCAGATCTTTGCGATGGCGTCGCGAATGGCTTCCTGCTGATCGGTGAGCGCGAAATCCATGTTCTTGATCTCCTTCTTGGGAGCCGCGAGCTCCGATCTTAGCGCCCCATCTGCGAGGGCAGCCAGAGGATGATGGACGGAAACGCCACCAGAATCGCGATCGCGATCAGGTGCGCGATGAAGTGCGGGAAGGTACCGTGAAAGACCTCCGCGACCGGCCGCTTGGCATAGCGGGCGACGATGAAGCAGTTCAGCCCGACCGGCGGCGTGATCATGCCAACCTCGGCGGTGACGATCTTGATGACGCCGAACCAGATCGGATCGAAGCCGAGCGTCTTGATCAGCGGCAGCACGATCGGCACGGTCAGCACCAGGATCGCGATCTGGTCCATGAAGGAGCCGAGCACGATGTAGCCGCACAGGATCAGCGTGATGATCACCCAGCGCGAAGCCGGCAGGGAGCCGATCCAGGCGACGAGGTCCTGCGTGACATGCGTCAGCGTGAAGAAGTAGCCGAAGATCGAGGCGCCGACCAAAATCATGATGATCATGCAGGTGCCGTGGCTGGCGCGCAGCAGCGTGTGATAGAGCGACGACGGCGTGATCTTGCCCTTGACGATCGCGAGCAGGAAGGCGCCGAACGCACCGAAGGCGGACGCTTCGGTCGGCGTCGCGACGCCGAGATAGATCGTGCCCGTCACGATCGAGAACAGCACCACCATCGGCGAGACCTGCCACAGCAGCGCGAACTTCTCGCGCCACGGCACCGACTTTGCAGCGGGCGCGCGCGAGGGATCCTGCCAGACCAGGAAGTAGATCGTTGCCATGATGGTGAACGTCACCAGGATCGCCGGGACGATGCCGCTGATCAGCAGCTTGCCGATGTTCACCTCGGCGAGCAGGCCGAAGATGACGAGCGCGACGCTGGTCGGCAGCAGCATCGACAGCGTGCCGGAGATTGCGACCACGCCGGCAGCCATCTTCGGCTCGTAACCTTGGCGGATCATCGCTGGCAGGCTGGTCGAGGACAGCGTCGCGGCGGAGGCCGTCGAGGTGCCGCAGATCGCACCGAAACCGGCGCCGGCCAGCGCTGTCGCCATGCCGAGCCCGCCGGGAATGCGGCCGACCCAGGCCGACGCGGTCTTGAACAGATCATCCGCGACGCCCGACAGCAGCACGAGATCCGCCATCAACAGGAACATCGGGATGGTGATCAGTTCGTAGGACGAGACGGTCGAGAGCGGCGCGGTCTGCAGGATGCCGAACAGCGTGGACCAGCCGCCGACCATGACGAGGCCGACAGAGCCGGAGAAGGCCATGGCGAATCCGACGGGCGTGCCGAGCGCGAGCAGGCCG
The DNA here is from genome assembly GCF_054185225.1 of Bradyrhizobium sp. 18BD. Taxonomy (NCBI): domain Bacteria; kingdom Pseudomonadati; phylum Pseudomonadota; class Alphaproteobacteria; order Hyphomicrobiales; family Nitrobacteraceae; genus Bradyrhizobium; species Bradyrhizobium sp. 18BD. The sequence goes on from NZ_JAVAYL010000032.1 coordinate 85,396, forward strand.
AACAGCAGGGCGAGAACGATGAAAGGTGTCATGGATGCCTGCCGTTACTCGAAGCTGCGTGCTTCGCCGACGCCGGTCACCGGCGGCAGCGGATAGAGATCGCGCCCGCTGACGAGGCTCAGCACATTGCCGATGAGCTGCAGCGCCAGCCGCAGCACCAGCATGCCGCAGCCGAACGGCACCAGCGCCGCCGAGATCCAGGTCGGCCAGGGAATGGCGCCGGAGAGCACGTCGCGCTGCTCGTAATTCTCCAGCGCGCGCTCGAACCCGACCTTGCAGATCAGGACGAACACGAACAGGCCGGCGAGCGCGGTGACGATCTCGGACAGCCGCCGCCCGGTCAGTGAGAAGCGCGACAACAGGATGTCGACGCCGACATGGACATGTTCACGCAAGGCGTCCGACAGCGTGAAGAAGAACACGCCGGCGAGGAGATAGAGCCCGATCAGATCGTAGGTGAAGGAAAACGGACTGTTCAGCACGTAGCGCATGAACACGTCGGTCACGACCAGCAGCATGATCACGAACATGAACACCACCGCGATGACAGTCAGCGCGCGCTCCAGCGCGCCGAGCACATTTCCTGCCCGCTTGATCACCTCGCGCCTCCTTCTTGCCTGTCAAACTACTTCCTGCCGGCGGCGAGCAAGTCTTCGAACTCCTTCAGCGCGGCGGAGGCCTGCTTGCCGCGGCTGTCGAGTCCGCTCGCCCATTCCTTGCCGACGCCCTTGAGCTTGTCCTTCATCTCGGCGCGCGTCGCCTCCGGCAGCGGATCGAAGCTGACGCCTTCGTCCTGCATCTGCTTCTTGGTGACTTCGCCTTCCTTGTCGACGTCGGCGCAGGCCTTCGGCGTGATCGCCTCCGAGGCCTCGTCCATCGCCTTCTTGACGTCGTCGGGCAGCTTGTTCCAGACCGACTGGTTGATGGAGTAGGCGACGATGAAGCTGCCGAAGCTGACGCCTTCGGTGGCGTGCTTGACCAGCTTGTCGAGGCCGTAGGACACGACGCTGTCGAGCGGGAACAGCAGGCCGTCCATGGTGCCGCGCGAGAGCGACTCATAGGCATCGGGCGCGGCCATGCGGACCGGCACGGCGTTCAGCGCACGCAACGTCAGGTCCTGCGCGCCGCCGGTGGTGCGCAGCTTCAGGCCCTGCATGTCCTTGGTGGTTTCGACCTTCGACTTGACCGTCCACACCTGGTAGGGCGGCAGCACCACGGCCATCAGCAGCTTGATCTTGTTCCGCGCGTATTCCTGCTTGGCCAAAATGCCTTCGCGCGCGGTCTTCCAGTAGGCGAGCGTGCCCTGGCAGCTGGTCGCGAACGCGCCCGGCAATTGCGCGACTTCCGACAGCGGCATCTTGTCGGAGACGTAGGACGGTCCGATGTAGCCGATGTCGACTACGCCGGACTGCGTCAGCCGCAGCATGTCGGCGGCCTTGCCGATCTGCTGGTTCGGATAATAAGTGAAGGTCACCGCGCCATTGGTGCGCTTGGTGACGTCGTCCATCCAGGGCTTGAGCAGCAGGCGGACGAGATAGTGACCGGCGGGGAAGCTATCGGCGACCTTCAGCTCGAGCGCCTGCGCCTGAAACGTCGAGACCGGCAGCGTGAGAGCGAGCGCGGCTGCGGCCCAGACCCAATTCTTCTTCATTTCGTTCTCCTTGACGCGTCCCACGCCGAAGGCGGCAGCGAAGCGCTGCGGCACCGTCCGGTCCTCACTCCATTTCTTGCTTGAGGAAAATGTACATATACGTGAATTTATCTGTCAAGTATATGAACTGCGCATGGAGCCATGCGGGGGAAGGCGACGTCGTCGAATTGACACCGGCATTTTATGAACTCTAACTCCACGTATATGAATTCATCCCACGAGGCCCCATGGGACCGCTCGCCGGCTTCACCATTCTCGACCTGACCTCGGTGCTGATGGGCCCCTATGGCACCCAGGTGCTGGCGGATATGGGCGCCGACGTCATCAAGGTCGAAAGCCCCGAGGGCGACATCGTTCGCCAGATCGGTCCGGGCCGGACGCCCGGCATGGGCGGGATGTTCCACAATGCCAATCGCGGCAAGCGCAGCATCGTGCTCGATCTCAAGAAACCCGAAGGACGAGACACGCTGTTGCGGCTGGCCAAGACCGCCAACGCGCTCGTCTACAATGTGCGCCCGCAGGCGATGGCGCGGCTCGGCCTCGACTACGAGACGCTCCGCGCGATCAATCCCGCGCTCGTCTATGTCGGCGCATTCGGCTACGGCCAGTCCGGCCCTTATGCCGCAAAACCCGCCTATGACGATCTGATCCAGGGCGCGGCAACGATCCCGACGCTGCTCGCGGCGGCCGGCGACGGCACGCCGCGCTACGTTCCGGTCACCATCGCCGACCGCATCGTCGGGTTGATGATGGTCAACGCGATCATGGGCGGGCTGATGCACCAGCAGCGCACGGGCGTTGGCCAGCGCATCGACGTGCCGATGTTCGAATCGATGACCGAGTTCGTTCTGGTCGACCATCTCGGCGGCCTCACCTACGATCCACCGCTCGACCATGGCGGCTATGCCCGCCTGCTCTCGCGCTATCGCCGCCCCTACAAGACCAGCGACGGCTATCTCTGCGTCCTCATCTACAACGACAAGCACTGGCGCAGCTTCTTCGAGGCGATCGGGCAGCCGCATTTCCTCGATCAGCCGCGCTTCGCCAATCACGCCGCGCGCACAAAACATATCGACGAGATCTACGAGGAGATCGGCCAGATTTTCGCAACGCGCACCACCGCGGAATGGCGCGAGCTGCTGGAGCGCGCCGACATTCCGGTGATGCCGATGCATACGCTGGAGACGATTCTGGACGATCCGCATCTCAATGCGATCGACTTCTTCAGGACCGTGGATCACCCCGTGGAAGGCCGCATCCGCCAGATGCGCGTGCCCTCCACCTGGAGCGTGACCCAGCCGGAGGCCAAGGGTCCCGCACCGACGCTCGGCCAGCACGGCCGCGACATTTTGCGCGAGGCCGGTTTCTCGGCGGACGAGATCGAGCAGCTCGCAGAGCAAAAAGCAGTTCACCTGGCCGCGCCGCCGTAACGGCAGCGCGGGCCAAAATCGCAACGATCAGGGAGGAAACCGCGATGGCCGGACTTTATTTCGAGGACTTTTCCGTAGGCCAGGAGTTCAGGCATCCGCTGACCCGGACCGTCACGGAGATGGACAACACCATGTTCAGCCTGCTGACGCTCAACCCGCAACCGCTGCATATCGACGCGCATTTCTCCGAAAAGACCGAATTCGGCCAGCGCATTTTCAACAGCCTTTACACCCTCGGCATCATGATCGGCATGACAGTCTATGATACGACCTTGGGCACCACCGTCGCCAATCTCGGCATGACCGACGTCACATTTCCGAAACCGGTCTTCCATGGCGACACGTTGCGGGCGACGACAAAGGTGCTCTCGGTGCGGGAATCCAAATCGCGGCCCAAGGCCGGCATCGTCGAGTTCGAGCACCATGCTCTGAATCAGAATGACGAGATCGTCGGCAAATGCCGCCGCATGGCGCTGATGCACAAGAGGCCGGTCTGATGCGTTCGATGCTGTTCGTGCCGGGCGATTCCCCGCGCAAATTCGAGAAGGCGAGCGAAGGCAAGGCCGACGCGCTGATCATCGATCTCGAGGATTCCGTCGTCACCGAGAAGAAGCCGGAGGCGCGCACCCTCACGCTTGCGATGCTGAAGAGCCGTCCCGGCCCGCACCAGCTCTATGTCCGCGTCAACGCGCTCGACACCGGCATGACGCTCGCCGATCTCGCCGCGGTGATGCCGGGCAAGCCCGACGGCATCGTGCTGCCGAAATCGCAAGGCGGCGACGACGTGCGGCAGGTCGCGACCTGGCTCGAAGCCCTGGAAGCGGCATCCGGCATCACGGTCGGCGCGACCCGCATCGTCTGCGTGGCGACCGAGACCGCCAGCTCGATCTTCGGCCTCGGCAGCTACAAGGGCTGCTCCCCTCGCCTCGCCGGCCTGATGTGGGGCGCGGAAGACCTTTCGGCTTCGCTGGGCGCGACCGAGAAAGCGAGCGGCGGCGTGTTCCACAGCCCCTATCGCCTCGCGCGCGATCTCTGCCTGATGGCGGCGGCAGCCGCCGAGGTCGCACCGATCGACACGGTCTACACTGACATCGACAATCTCGCGGGCCTCGAACAGGAAACGCGCGCGGCGCGCCGCGACGGGTTTTCGGCGAAGGCGCTGATTCATCCAAAACATGTCGACGTCGTCAACGCGGCATTCGCGCCGACGGAGGCCGAGCGCAGCTGGGCGGAGAAGGTGATCGCGGCGTTCGCGAGCAACCCGAACTCCGGCACGCTGCGGCTCGACGGCCAGATGATCGACAAACCGCATCTTCGCGCCGCGAAGAAGATTCTCGGCCAGCCCTAAAGCAGGACGCAAAGCCCCGCCATGATCGTTCGCCAAGCCGCAAACGTCCTGGAGATCATGGAATTCTTCGCGCAAACGAGGAAGCCGGCGACGCTTGCCGAGATCGCCGATCATTTCGGCTGGCCACGCTCGTCGACCTTCAACCTGCTCGCGACGCTGTCGGAGAAGGGCTATCTCTATGAGCCGCGGCCGCGCGCCGGATTCTACCCGACGCCGCGGTGGCTGGCGATGGCCCGCATGATCTCCGAGGTCGAGCCGCTGCCGCCCTGGACGCACACGCTGATCGCCGATCTCTCGGCAGAAACCGGCGAGACCGCATCCATCGTGGCGCCGGCCGGCGTCATGGCCGTCTTCATCGACGTCGTCGAATCCAAGGCCGCGATCCGCTATTTCGCGACCATCGGCCACCGCGTGCCGATCCACGCCACCGCCAGCGGGCGCGCGCTGCTGCTGCAATATTCGCAGGAAGAACGCGACTCCGTCTATCGCAAGATCGAGTTCAAGCAGTATGGCCCCTCGACGCCGATCAGCATCGAGGCGGTCGAGACTGAGCTGCGCAACTCGATCGAGCGCGGCTATTGCCAGAGCTTTGCGGATTACAGCCGCGACCTCGCCGGCGCCGCGATCCCGCTGCCGATCGGCGATCGCAGGCTCTCGGTCGTCGTTGCAGGACCGGAGTTCCGGATCGGACCGAAAGTCGCTGAAGTAGCCGCGCTGATCGCGCGGACGGTGGATCGGCTGCGGCCGAAGACGGCGGCGTAGTTTCAGTCGAAGCCCTGAACGGGCGGCGGCGTGGTCTCCACCGGAGCCGCAGGCGCAGCTTGTGCCGGTTGCACCGCGGGGGCGGCCTGGACCGGCGGATTGCTCGCGGCTCTCATCTGACCACTGGCCTCCATCGCCTGGCGCGTGCGCGGCGGAGCGGTGGTCGCAGCGACGGGGGACGCCTCACGACGTGACGGCTGCCGATGTCTCGCTGACTGCGAACCTCTCACGCCCCATGACCTCGCGATCGAGGGTCCGGCGGTATAGCCGATCACAGCGCCCGCGACGGCTCCGACCGGACCGAGCACGACGGCACCGGATACGGCGCCTATTGCCGCAGAACCAGCGCGCTCCTGCGCAGCGGCGCTTGCCGGCACGCCGGCCAGCAGCACGATGGCAGTGATCAGAGCTTTGTTCATCGGAGCGCCTCCCTCTCGGGAGATCACTTCTTACTCAAATATGGCCACAGCGGGTTTGTTCGTGGTCCAACACGGGGCAATCGCGGATGGAACTCCGGCAATTCAAAGGCTTGCGCTCGCGCTGAGAGCGTTGGGGTGAGGGGGAGTCTCCGCGGGGACGTGACAGAGAGACTCGCGGAGGCTCCCCCTCACCCGGAAATCAAGCTCTGCTTGATTTCCGGCCTCTCCCCGCAAGCGGCAGGGCTATCGCATATGGCCAAACAAGGTGAGGAGGAAGCTGTCGTCCCAGCCGGCGCGCTTG
>NZ_JAVAYL010000293.1:0-428 GCF_054185225.1 Bradyrhizobium sp. 18BD
TACGCATAAATTTTCTAGCGTCTCTTCTTGTGAGTGGTAATGCTTTTAGTTTTTCTTCAATAGCTACCCACTCGGTTAATGTATAACCAAAGAGACATTTGTCAAGGCCACGTGTAATCACGAAATGTTCAGTTAATTCTTCGCGAAATTTAGCAGGCACAATCATTCGGCCTTTCGCGTCAAGCTGATGCTGAAATTCACCCATAAACATTTCGACTCACCCCGCCTTAAATATAATTTACCACACCCCCCCACTTTCCTCCACTATTTATGCAATTTTTTTTATAATTAATTGTTTAAAACAGAAAAAGCCTGTTACATTGTTAAGATCAATGTAACAGGCTGCGTCTTATTCATTTGTTTTAATTATTAAATGTTCGAACTGATACGTTTCAAACGTATCGATAACATCCGAGAATACATCCAGG
>NZ_JAVAYL010000294.1:0-428 GCF_054185225.1 Bradyrhizobium sp. 18BD
GGGCCAGCGTCGTCGGCGTGACCGGTGTGATCAACACACTCGCAACGCCGATCATCCAGCTCTGGCAGAGGAACGACCTGGCCGAGATGACGGCTGCCTATAAGGACACGAAGGCGCCGTCGCCCGGCCGGCTCGCGTCGATCAACGCGGCGGTCGAAACGGCGAAGGCCGCGGCGCCGGGCAACCAGCCGCAGTTCGTCGCCTTTCCGGGCGGCGGGTTCAGCAGCAGGCATCATTATGCCGTGTTCCTGCAGGGCGAAACGCCGATCACCAAGCGCCTGCTCACGCCCGCGCTGGTCGATGCCGAGACGGGGAAGCTGACCGCGATCCGGCCGCTGCCCTGGTATGCACAGGCGCTGCTCGTGTCGCAGCCGCTGCATTTCGGCGATTATGGCGGACTGCCGCTCAAGATCCTCTGGGCGATACTC
>NZ_JAVAYL010000295.1:0-428 GCF_054185225.1 Bradyrhizobium sp. 18BD
GGACTGACAGGTGTTCCTATGGCTATTGGAGCACTAACATGTACAGGTAGCTCATTTGTTAACCTTATTTTATTCCGAAAATTAAACATTGGTGGACCGTCAAAAGCATTTGCAGTTTGTATTGAGCCATTGACGCAAATTGATTTAATAGCGCAATATCCAGTACAACTATATGGTACAAATGCACTGATTGGGGTCGTCAACGCATGTATCGTGACATTTAGCGGACTAGTAATAGGTGTCAAAGGTATGGCAACACCAATTGCAGGTGCCATCGTATTGTTTGGCTTTAATAATGCAGTGACATCAATTGTAACAATCGCAACAGTGATTATTGTCAGCATTGTCTTAGCCTATATTATTGGAACACTAATTAATAAGTTTAATTTAATGAATATCAACTTTAAAATGCCGAGCAAAAAGAATCA
>NZ_JAVAYL010000296.1:0-413 GCF_054185225.1 Bradyrhizobium sp. 18BD
TGCCGTTCGGGTCCCGCCACTGAGACGGGCACCGGTCGTGTCCGGTGCCGCTCGTAACCATTTTGCTCCGAGGAGGATCTGGCTATGCGCACTGTTGATTTTTCGCCCCTGTTCCGGTCGGCCATCGGCTTTGACCGCCTGTTTGACCTCGCCGAAGCCGCCCAGCGCGTGGGCGAGGAGACCTATCCCCCCTACAACATCGAGCGGCTCGACGAGAACCGCTTCCAGATCTCGGTAGCCCTCGCCGGCTTCACCCCGGATGAGGTCGCGCTGACGGTCGAGCAGAACGTCCTGACGCTGGAAGGCCAGAAGAGCGAGAAGGAGGGCAAGACCTTCCTGCACCGTGGCATCTCGGCCCGCAACTTCAAGCGGCAGTTCACGCTCGCCGACCACGTCGAGGTCAAGGGCGCCAG
>NZ_JAVAYL010000297.1:0-373 GCF_054185225.1 Bradyrhizobium sp. 18BD
CGGCCTTCCCTGCGCGATGGTTGGACGGCTTATGCCGTGGTCTCCCGGGAGCCGAATTCCCTTTGGCCTCCCTCGCCCTCGCGAAAGTCGCCGGCACTGCGCCGGTTGACGCGACTGCCGCATCCACGAAGGCTTGACCGTAGCAACGACGATCAGGACCACACGGTTTTGCCGTACGCACGGTTCGCGTGTTCGCCGCAGTTTTCCCAGCCCTGTCGACGGAGCCGGAAACTTACTGGCGAAACGAACCTGACAGCGCCGTTCGTCCGCACGAAGTTTTGGGCTCACGGAGAGCAATCCGCCCTGCCCAATCCTCTCGCACCCGACGCTGCCGCGTCCACCGCAGGCCCGGCTCGCGAAAATGACGACCACA
>NZ_JAVAYL010000298.1:0-215 GCF_054185225.1 Bradyrhizobium sp. 18BD
GTGGATGCGGCAGTCGCGTCAACCGGCGCAGTGCCGGCGACTTTCGCGAGGGCGAGGGAGGCCAAAGGGAATTCGGCTCCCGGGAGACCACGGCATAAGCCGTCCAACCATCGCGCAGGGAAGGCCGTGTGTTGGGCTTCACCTGTATGCTGCTGTGCGGTCTCTTTGCGCTACCTTTCGCGCAGCAGACCGCGGGTGCCAGCCGGCACCCGGCC
>NZ_JAVAYL010000033.1:0-66378 GCF_054185225.1 Bradyrhizobium sp. 18BD
TTGACCGACGTCTCAGGGTTCTGCTTCCACCCTTGCACGATCATCCCACTCACACTTCTTTCGGACGTCCGGGAGACAACCCTTCCTCATGCCTCCCCCCTTGACTTGGGACATAAGAGGATGACGGCAGTGCTCGCGGAGACAGTGCTAGCGCCTACAGCCCCAGATATGCCTTGCGCACGTCCGGATTGCCCCTGATCTCCGCCGACGGGCCCTGCATCAGCACGCGGCCGGTTTGCAGGATGTAGGCGCGGTCGGCGATCTCAAGGCACTCGGCCATGCGCTGCTCGACGATCAGGACGGTCATGCCGGAGTCGCGGATGAGCTTCACCGCCTGGAAGATTTCATCGACCAGCTTCGGCATGATGCCCTGCGAGGGCTCGTCCAGCATCAGGAGCCGCGGGCGCGTCATCAGCGCGCGGCCGATGGCGAGCATCTGCTGTTCGCCGCCGGAGAGCGTCTCGGCGCGCTGGTCGAGACGTTCGGACAGGCGCGGAAACAGTTTGAAGACGAGATCGAGCGGACCTTCGCGATCGGCCTCGCCGCGATAGAGGTAGCTGCCGAGGCGAAGATTGTCGCGCACCGACAGGCGCGGGAACAGGCGGCGGTTCTCCGGCACATAGGCGATGCCGGCCGCCGTGATGTGGTGCTGCGCCATGCCGTTGAGCCGCTTGCCGTCGAAGGTCACGGTGCCCGAGCGCGGACGCTCGGCACCGGCGATCGACTTGAGCAGCGTCGACTTGCCGGCGCCGTTGGCACCGGCGACACAGACGATCTCGCCCTTGGTGACTTCGATGCTGACCGCGGAGATCGCGACCAGGCCCTGATAGGCGGTCGTGACTTCATGCACCGACAGCATGACGATCTCCCAGATATGCCTTGATCACCTTGGGATCGCGGACGACGTCGGCGGGCTTGCCCTCGACCAGCACCTTGCCGAGGTCGAGCACGATGGCGCGATCGACCAGCGGCATCACGATCTCCATGACATGCTCGACCATCAGCACGGTGATGCCGGCATCGCGCACCTTGCGCACCAGCGCCACGCCGGTCTGCGCCTCGGTCGGCGTGAGGCCGGTGAGGACTTCGTCGAGCAGCAGCAGTTTCGGTTCGGTCGCGAGCGCACGGGCGACTTCGAGGCGGCGCTTCTCAGCCGGCACGAGGTCGCTCGCGAGCACGTCGGCGCGCGCGGCAAGGCCGGTGAACTCCAGCACCTCATGCGCCTTGCGGCGCGCCTCGCGCATTACCGTGTTGCGCACGAGCGCACCGACGATGACGTTGTCGACGACGGTCATGGTCTCGAAGCTCTTGACCACCTGGAAGGTGCGGCCGACGCCACGCTGGCAGCGCACGGCCGCCGGCAGATGGGTGACATCCTCGCCGTCGAACCAGATCGAACCCTGGGTCGGCGGCAACACGCCGGCGATGAGATTGAACAGTGTCGACTTGCCGGCGCCGTTGGGGCCGATCAGGCCGACGATCTCGCCGCGGCCGACCGAGATCGAGACGTCGCTGTTGGCTATGAGGCCGCCGAACCGCTGCCAGACGCCGCGGGTTTCAAGGAGCGCGGTCATCGCGTGGCTCCTTTCGCTTTTGAACGGGAGAACAGACTGACCAATCCCTGCGGCAAAGCCAGCGAGATCGCCACGATCAGTGCGCCATAGACGATGAGGTCGACGCCGCGGCCGGAGCCACCGATATAGGAGCGCGTCAGTTCGGTCATCGGGATCAGGATGGCCGCGCCAAGCACCGGGCCCCAGAGGGTGCCGATGCCGCCGAGCACGGCCGGCAACGCCATCAGCAGCGAGAACTGGAAGCCCATCACGCTTTCAGGATCGATGTAGGCAAGGAACTGCGCATAGAAGGCGCCGCCAATGGCGACCAGGAAGGCGGAAACGGCGGCCGCGCCCATCTTGGAGTTGAACACGACGACACCAAGACTTTCAGCCGCCTCCGGATTGTCCTTCACCGCGCGCCACCAGAAACCCCATTTGGAGTCTTCCAGCCACCAGGTGACGAACCAGGCGAGGCTACACAGTACCAGCGCGAAATAGAAGTACGGCAGCTTGCTGCGCATGAACTGGAATTTCAGCCAGCTGTCGCCGCGCACGGGAACGGTGATGCCCATCGCAGCGCCCGCCCACTCCCAGTTCTGGAACAGCAGCAGGCCGATCTCGGCGATGACGATGGTCGCGATCACGAAGTAATGGCCGCGCAGGCGGAAGAAGGGATAGCCGAGCCCCATCGCGATGATCGCCGCGATGACGCCGCCGGCGAGCATGCCGAACCAGGGCAGCACGCCGAACTTGGTGAACAGCAGCTCGGTGGTGTAGGCGCCGATGCCGAAATAGAGCGCGTGGCCCAGCGAGATCTGCCCGCAATAGCCGGACAGGATGTTCCAGCTCTGCGACAGCGCCGCGTACATCAGGGTCAGGATCAGGATGTTCTGGACGTAGACATCCTTGATGAACAGCGGTGCGAGGGCTGCGAGCCCGGCCAGGACCGCGGCGATGATGAGGTCGCGGCGGCGCCGCGCGGCAAAATTCTTGTCCATCACATCGACCCGAACAGGCCACGCGGCCGGATGAAGACGACGAGGAGATAGACGGCGTAGATGCCGACCGATTTCAGCGACGGCGGCAGCACCAGTGCGGTCACCGCCTCGACGAGGCCGACGATGATGCCGCCGGCGAAGGCGCCGAACACGCTGCCGAAGCCGCCGAGCGCCACCGTGACGTAGGCGATGAGCGCGAAGGACGCGCCGACGTCGGGATAGATGTAGAAGAACACCGCCATGATCGCACCGGCGAGGCCGACCAGCGCGGCGCCAAGGCCCCAACCGAACGCGAACACGCGGTTCTTGTCGATGCCGACGAGCGCGACCGCACCGGGATCTTCACGCGTGGCTTCCAGCGCGCGGCCGAAGTCGGTGCGGTGGATGAAGAAGTAGAGACCGGCGAAGGCCGCGATCGAGACCAGCGCGCCGACCAGTTGCGGCTCCGGCAGGAAGATCCCGGCCACCGAGATGGTTTTGCCGCCGAGCCAGGACTGCGGGATGCTGCGATAATCAGGCGTGAAGAAGTACTGCGCGAGGCCGCGCATCACGATGGCCAGGCCGAAAGTGGTGAAGATCTGCACCATGCCGGCATTGGCCTTGGCCCGCATGGCGAAGCGTACAATTAACAAGTAGACCACCGCCCCAAAGATGAAGAGCGCCGCCGCCACCAGCGGTGCGGACAGCAAGGGATCGATCGCGAAGAACGCGAACAGGAAGAAGGACAGGTACATCGCGATCATCAGGAACTCGCCATGGGCGAAGTTCGTGACGTCCATCAGGCCGAAGATCAGCGCGAGGCCGACCGCGATCAGCCCGTAGAGCAAGCCCATGAGAAGGCCGCTCGCGAGACTCTGGATAATGGCTTGGGCTGTCAACTCTAGTCCCCCGTTCGAAACGTCATCGTTTGCTCCGTCATTGCGAGCGAAGCGAAGCAATCCAGAGATGCCTCTGCGGCAATAGTCTGGATTGCTTCGTCGCCAGCGCAAAATTGCTCCGCAATTTTGTCGCGGCTCCTCGCAATGACGAGGCTCGTGCGACGATCTCGATTTGCTCCGCTGCCCCCGCAGCGCTTACTTCATCGGCCAGGTCGCTTCCGCGATCGCGGCCTGCGGCGGGAAGATGGTGACGAACTTGCCGCCGATATATTGCAGCAGCACCGGATCGGCGTCGTTGTTCTGGCCGGCCTCGTCGAACTTGACGCGCTTCCAGGGCATGATGGTCTGCTCGCCCGGGATGTCGGTGGCGGCCAGCGCGTCGCGGATCTTCTCGCCGTCGGCCGACTTGGCGCGGTTGATCGCGTCGGCGAGGATGATCAGGCCCATGAACTGGCGCGAGGTGAGGTCGTTGAAGTCCTTGCCCGAGCGCGCCTTGAACATCTCGTTGATCTTGCCGACCATCGGGCGCTTCTGCGCGAGGTCGAGCGAGAAGGTGCCGCGCGAGATCACGCCTTCGAGCTTGTCGCCGACGGCGTCATAGAGCGCCTTCTCGGAGAAGCCGGCGTCCTGCGCCACGATCGCGTTCGGCTTGTAGCCGAGCTCGGCCATGGTCTTGACCAGCAGGATGCCGTCGGTGGTGTAGCTCGACGGCATCAGCACGTCGGCATTGGCGGTCTTGAGCTGCTGCACCTCGGCCGAGAGCGAGGGCGAGTTGGCGCGATACTTGATGTCGGTGACGATCTTGTAGCCGCGCTCGCCGGCGATCTTGGCCTGGGCGTTGCCCGAGTCGGTGCCGAAGATGGTATCCTCGTGGAACAGCGACAGCGTCTCGATCTTGGTGCCCTTCTTCTTCATGGCATCGAAGAAGTCGAACATCGCAGCCGAGTACATTTCGTCGTGCGGGGCGGCGCGGAAGTAATATTTGAGGCCGCGGCGATGCAGGCTCGGCGAGGAGTTGTCGGCCGAGACGAACGGGATCTGGTACCGTTCGCAGATCTGGCTGACGGTGACGGCGACGGCGCTCTGATAGGTGCCGATGATGGCGGAGACCTTCTCCTGCGTGATCAGGCGCTCGGCTTCGGCGCGGCCCTTCTGCGGATCGGCCTGGTGGTCGGCGAAGACGAGACGCACCTTGGCGCCGCCGAGACCCGGCAGACCCTCGCCCTTGGCCAGCGGCAGATCGAAATCGGTGTCCTTGTTGATGACCTCGAGCGCGGTCTCATAGGCCTTCTGCGCATCGACGCCCTGCTGGGCGCTGCCGCCGGAGAACGGATAGATCACGCCGATCACGACTTCCGACGTTTGCGCGCGTGCGGCTAGCGGCATCAACGCGGCGGTTGCGGTAGCTCCGAGCAGAACGTCGCGGCGAGTGATCGTCATGGGTGGATTTCCTGTTACTGAATTTGCGCGTATCGAATGAAGTGATTGGTGGAGAGCGTAAAGCCTGAAGAAGCAGCAAACGCTGCCTACTAAATCACGGCCATGGTCCTGTTCTTCAGGTCCGTCACCAGCATCAGGCCCGGCGAATGCGTGATCGCGAACGGCAGCTTGGCGGCGTTGATGACCGATTGCGGCGTGACGCCGCAGGCCCAGAACACCGGGATCTCGTCGGCGGCGACAGGTACGGGATCACCGTAGTCGGGCTTGGCGATGTCCTTGATGCCGATCAGATGCGGATGGCCGAGATGCACGGGCGCGCCATGCACGGCGGGATAGCGCGAGGTGATCTGCACCGCGCGAATCGCATCGGCCGGCTTGAACGGGCGCATCGACACCACCATGGGGCCGGCGAAAGGACCGGCCTCGCCGCAGGCGATGTTGGTGCGGTACATCGGCACGCGCACGTTCTCTTCGATGTGGCGGATCGGCATGCCCTCGTCGAGCAGCGCCTCCTCGAACGAGAACGAGCAGCCGAGCACGAAGGTCACGAGGTCATCCCGCCAGAACCTGGTGACGTCGGTCGGCTCTTCCACCACTTCACCGTCGCGCCAGATTCGGTAGCGCGGCACGTCGGTGCGGATGTCGAGATCGGCGCCGAGCGCGGGGATGTACGGGCTGCCCACGTCGGACATGCCGATGATCGGGCACGGTTTTGGATTGAGCTGGCAGAAGCGGTGAAAGGCGCCGGCATATTCGGCCGGTAGGATCGCCAGATTGCCCTGGACGAAGCCGGGGGCGACGCCGGCGGTGGAACCCACCTCGCCGCCACGATAGGCGAGCCGGGCCTGACGGCTCGGGAGGCTGTCGGGTGTTTCAGTTTGCTGCGCTGCCACCAAAACAGTCATCGGATAGACCTGCCTATAAACTCGACAAAGACAGCCAACACCAAGCGTGCTATAAAGTCTAATCTTCCTTTCTAATCGATATCGATAAATCCAATTTATCGATCGGGAAAATCCTTCCAATGCTGGACTTCAGGTCGATCGAAACCTTTCTCTGGGTTGTGAAGCTCGGCAGCTTTCGCGGCGCCGCAGCAAGGCTCAATACGACCCAGCCGGCGATCTCCCAGCGCATCGCCCAGCTCGAGCGCGAGATGGGCGTCAAGCTCCTCAACCGCGACCATCGCGTCGCCTCGCCGACGCCGAGCGGACGGCAGATGATGGTCTATGCGGAAAAGCTGATCGGCCTGCGCGCTCAGATGATGGCGGAGATCGGCGACCGCTCGGCGATGCGCGGGGTGATGCGTCTCGGTGTCGCCGAGACCATCGTGCACACTTGGCTGCCGCGCCTCGTCAAGAGCGTGAACGAGGTCTATCCGAACCTGTCGCTGGAGATCGAGGTCGACATCACGCCGAACCTCACCGCGCGCCTGCTCGCACAGGAGATCGAGCTGGCCTTCGTCGTGGGACCGCTGTCGGCCTCCGGCGTGCACAATCGCGTGCTCGCCGATTATCCGATCGGATTTCTCGCAAGCCCCTCGCTCGGTCTAGGCAACGGCCCGGTGACGCGCGCCGAGCTGGCGCGGTTTCCGATCATCACCTTCCCGCGCAAGACCAGGCCTTACGAGGTCGTGCGCGAGGTGTTCGACCGGCCGGAGCTGCCGCCGATCCGGCTGCATGCGTCCGCTTCCCTGGCAACCGTCATTCACATGGCGGTCGAAGGCCTCGGCATCGCCGTGATCCCGGACGCCATCGTCGAGAACGAGCTGGCCGACGGGCGGCTGCAACTGCTCGACACAGATCTTGCGATCGCGCCGCTGACGTTCACCGCGAGCTGGCTCGCCTCGCCCGACGTCGTCGCGGTGGAGCGCGTCGCCGAGCTTGCACGGCAGATTGCGCAGAGCAGCCTCGCGGTTGACGCGCCCGCGCTGGCGGGTCATTGAAAAAGGCGCCGGATAATCGAGAGACCCAACGCATGAGCCGAGCCGCCACCAACCTGCAAATCGATTCCGCCCGCCTGTGGGGCTCCATCCACGAGACCGCGCAATTCGGCGGGACAGCCAAAGGCGGTGTGCGGCGACTGACACTGAGCGCCGAAGACAAGCAGGTGCGCGACTGGTTCCGCAAGGCTTGCGAAGACGCCGGGCTGGAAGTCCACGTCGACGCGCTCGGCTCGCAGTTCGGCCTGCGCAAGGGCCGCGACATGTCGAAGCTGCCCGTCGGCATCGGCTCGCATCTCGACACCCAGCCGACCGGCGGCAAGTATGACGGCATCCTGGGAACGCTCGGCGCGCTGGAAGTGATCCGCACGCTGAACGACGCCGGCATCGAGACCGACGCGCCGATCTGCATCGTCAACTGGACCAACGAGGAAGGCTCGCGCTTCGCGCCGGCGATGATGGCCTCCGCGGCCTATGTCGGCGATTTCACCACCGACGACATCCTGTCGCGCAAGGATATCGACGGCACCACCGTCAGCCAGGCGCTCGACAGCATCGGCTATCGCGGCGAGAAGCCGGTCGGTTTCCAGAAGCTTGGCTGCTTCGTCGAGCTGCACATCGAGCAGGGACCGATCCTCGAAGCCGAAGGCAAGACCATCGGCGTGGTCGATTCCGGCCAGGGCGTGCTCTGGTACGACGGCAAGATTTCCGGCTTCGAGAGCCATGCGGGCTCGACGCCGATGCCGCTGCGGCGCGATGCGCTGGCAACGCTGTCCGAGATCGTGCTGGCGATGGAGGCCATCGCCAAGAAGCACGGGCCGAACGCGGTCGGCACCATCGGCGAAGCCGTGATCGCAAATCCCTCGCGCAACGTCATCCCCGGCGAGATCGCCTTCACCATGGATTGCCGCAGCGCCGATGGCGCGATCATGGATGCGCTCGACCGCGATCTGCGCGCCGCCATTACCGAGATCGCCGCGCGCCGCAAGGTCGACGTGAAGATCGACCTCGTCTGGCGCAAGCCGCCGACGCATTTCGACCCCAAGCTGATCGCAGCGGTCGAGAACGCGGCGAAGACGCTCGGCTATTCCTCGCGCCGCATCACCTCCGGCGCCGGTCACGACGCCTGCAACCTCAACACCGTGATGCCGGCGGCGATGGTGTTCGTGCCGTGCAAGGACGGCATCAGCCATAACGAGCTGGAAGACGCGACGCAGCCCGACTGCGCCGCGGGGACCAACGTGCTCATGCACACCGTGCTGGCGATCGCCGGCGTCGCATCCTGACCGGAGAGAACCATGCGCGGAGTTTTCGTCGACGCCAACGAAGCCCTCGCCGTGATCATGGAGCGACTGGAGAAGCCGGACGATCCCAAGGTGCGGATCCACAGGGATCCCGACATCAAGCCCGAGCAATATCCTGAGATCCTTGATGGCGCCGAGATCGCGATCGTCGACCACACGGCGCTTCCGACCGAGGTCGCGAAGAAGTGCGCAGGATTGAAGCACGTCGTGTTCCTCGGCACCGGCGCACGCAGCTATATGAACCCGGAGGAGCTCGCCGAGCTCGGCATCTCCGTGCACCTGATCAAGGGCTATGGTGATACCGCGGTCGCAGAATCCGCGATCGCACTGATGTGGGCCTCGGCCCGCGTCATCGCCATGATGGACCGCGAGATGCGCGCCGGAAGCTGGTTGCGCGAGGACGGCATGCAACTCACCGGCAAGACGCTCGGCCTGATCGGCTTTGGCGGCATCGCAGCCGAGGTCGCGCGCATCGCCTCCGGCAGCGGCATGAAGGTGATTGCCTGGAACCGCTCGCCGAAGAGCCATCCGGGCGTCGAGTTCACCGATCTCGACACGCTGCTGGCGCGGAGCGACGTCGTGTCGCTGCATCTGCTGCTCAACGACGAGACGCGCGGCATGATCACGCGCGAGACAATCGCGAAAATGAAGCCGGGCGTCATCTTCGTCAACACCGCCCGCGCCGCCATTGTCGACGAGCAGGCGATGATCGACGCGCTGAAATCGGGCCATATCCGCCATGCCGGCCTCGATGTCTTCAACATCGAGCCCCTGCCCGGCGATCATCCCCTCACCAGGATTCCGAACGTGACGCTGTCGGCGCATTCCGCCTTCCGCACGCCGGAAGCCAGCGAAAACCTGATTGAAGCGGCATGGGTCCATTGCCGCCGGATCGTGAAAGGATAAGAGCAACAACAATGGCCGACTATCGCACCATCAAGGCAGAACCGCTCACCAACGCCATCCGCGCCATCGTCAAGGCGGGCGGATCTACCGACCGCGAAGCCGATCTCGTGTCCACCAATCTCGTCGAAGCCAATCTCAAGGGACATGATTCCCACGGCGTCGGCATGATCCCGCGCTATGTCCAGAGCGTCACCAATGGCGGCCTCGCCGTGAACCAGCACGTCAAGATCGTGCTCGACACGGGTCCCCTTCTCACCCTCGACGGCCTCACCGGCTACGGCCAGGTGATCGGCCATGAAACGATGGAGCTGGCGGCGGAGCGCGCCAAGCGCAACGGCGTGTGCCTCGTCGGCCTCTCCAACTCGCACCATATCGGCCGCATCGGCCATTGGGCCGAGCAGTGCATCGACCACGGGCTGGTCTCGATCCATTTCGTCAACGTGATCTCGCGCCCGATCGTGGCGCCCTGGGGTGGCAGCGATGCGCGTCACGGCACCAACCCGTTCTGCGTCGGCATCCCGCGCAGGGGGAAAGAGCCGATCGTGCTCGACTTCGCCACCAGCAGGATCGCGCAGGGCAAGACCCGTGTCGCCCACAACAAGGGCGCCGAACTCGAGCCCGGCACCATCATCGACAACGAAGGCAAGCCGACCGTCAACCCGCGCTACACCGTGATCCCGCCGTACGGCGCCATCCTGCCGTTCGGCGAGCACAAGGGCTCGGGGCTCGCGCTGGTGTGCGAAATCCTCGGCGGCGCGCTCTCGGGCGGACAGGTGGTCAAGGGCCCATCGGACGGCAAGTACAACGTCCTCAACGGCATGCTCTCGATCATCATCGATCCGGACAAGCTCGGCACCGGCGAAAACCTCGCGAGTGAAGTCGAAAGCTTCGTCGCCTGGCACACCGGCTCGCCTCCTGGCCCCGGTGTCGACAAGGTGAAGATCGCCGGCGAGCCCGAGCGCGAAACCAAGAAGAAGCGCCTCGCGGGAGGCATTCCGGTCGATCCCACCACCTGGCAGGAGATTATCGAGGCCGGGAAGAAGTTCGGGCTGGATCAGGCCGCGATCGAGGAGATCGTGGGCTGATAGCACCACCGCTGTCGTCCCGGACAGAGCAGCGAAGTAATCTGTAGGGTGGGTTAGCCCTGCAGATGCGCAAAGCGCATCTGCTCGGCGTAACCCACCACTGTTGGCATCCGCGGAGGAGAAAGAGGTGGGTTACGCCAGCGGACTGCGCTTTGCGCAGCCGCGGGCTAACCCACCCTACGCAGGGTCACCCCCGCCTCAATCCACCATATCCGCGACCGCCTTGCCGCAGGCGGTGGTGTCGGCATTACCGCCGAGGTCCTTGGTCCGCAGCGTGCGCTCGGCCAGGGTGCGCTCGATCGCCTCGACGATCGACTTGCCGGCGGCCTTCTCGCCGAGGTGCTCGAGCATCATCGCGCCGGACCAGATCATGCCGATCGGGTTGGCAATGCCCTGCCCCGCGATATCGGGCGCCGAGCCGTGGACCGGCTCGAACACCGACGGGAAATCGCCCTCAGGATTGATATTGCCCGACGGCGCGATGCCGATCGTGCCGGTGCAGGCCGGGCCGAGATCGGACAGGATGTCGCCGAACAGGTTGGAGCCGACCACGACGTCGAACCAGTCCGGATGCAGCACGAAGTTCGCGGTCAGAATGTCGATGTGGTACTTGTCCCACTTCACGCCCGGGAACTTCTTGGCCATCGCCTCCACGCGCTCGTCCCAATAGGGCATGGTGATGGAGATGCCGTTCGACTTGGTCGCCGAGGTCAGGTGCTTCTTCGGCCGCGACTGCGCGAGCTCGAAAGCGAACTTCAGGATGCGGTCGACGCCGGTGCGGGTCATCACCGTCTGCTGCGTCACGAACTCGCGATCAGTGTCGGGGAACATGCGGCCGCCGACCGAGGAATATTCACCTTCGGTGTTCTCGCGCACCACCCAGAAATCGATATCGCCGGGCTTGCGGTTGGCCAGCGGCGACGGCACGCCGGGCATCAGGCGCACCGGACGCAAGTTCACGTACTGGTCGAACTCGCGGCGGAATTTGATCAGCGAGCCCCACAGCGAGACGTGATCCGGAATCTTGGCGGGCCAGCCGACCGCGCCGAAATAGATCGCATCGTGCTTGCCGATCTTCTCCTTCCAGTCATCCGGCATCATCTGGCCGTGCTTCTCGTAATAGTCCCAGGACGAGAAGTCGAAATGGTCGAACTGCAGGGACACGCCGTGCTTCTTCGCAGCGGCCTCCAGGACGCGCAGGCCTTCCGGCATCACTTCCTTGCCGATGCCGTCGCCGGGAATGACTGCGATCCGGTATTGTTTCTTGCTCATCGAGAACGTCCTTGGTTGGTCCGGCAGCCGCCGCCTTTTTGACCGCACTGCAATGGACCAAAGTCAGCGGCAGTGCAACGCTGCACTGCAATGTTGACCATGGCGCGGCCGAGCGCCTACTGATTTCATCCTGTTTCCCACCGAGCGAGTACCCCTCATGGATCTGCATCTGCGTGGCAAGCGCGTCCTGATCACGGGCGCGTCCAAGGGCATTGGCGCAGCCGCCGCCGAGGCGTTTGCCGAGGAAGGCGCAAACCTGCTGCTCGCCGCCCGCAGCGGCGACCAGCTCAAGGCGTTGGCGGACCGCCTGCGCTCCGCGCACCAGATCGATGCCACGACGAGCGTCGTGGACCTGCGCAATGACGACGACCTGGCGCGACTCGCCAGGGAAGCAGCCGACATCGACATTCTGGTCAACAATGCCGGCGACATCCCCGGCGGCTCGATCGACAAGATCGACGAGGCGACCTGGCGCCACGCCTGGGAATTGAAAGTGTTCGGCTACATCAACCTGACGCGGCAGATCTACGCGCAGATGAAGGCGAAGGGCGGCGGTGTCATCGTCAACGACATCGGTGCCGCCGGCGAGAAGTTCGACGCCAACTACATCTGCGGCAGCGCCGGCAATGCTGCGCTGATGGCCTTCACCCGTGCGCTCGGCGGCAAAAGCCTCGCCGACAATATCCGCGTGGTCGGCATCAATCCCGGCCCTGTCGGCACCGATCGCCACGTCACCCTGCTCAAGACTCGGGCAAAGCATCAGTTCGGCGACGAGAGCCGCTACAAGGAATTCCAGAAGAGCCTGCCGCTCGGCAGGCCTGCGCATGCGCGCGAGATCGGTGATCTCATGGCGTTCCTCGCATCGGATCGCGCCGGCTATACGTCGGGCGTGATCTATACGGTGGACGGCGGCATCAGCGCCGGCTGGGGTTAACTCTATCGTCGTCATTGCGAGCGAAGCGAAGCAATCCAGGAATGTGGCCGCGGTGGCAGTCTGGATTGCTTCGCTTCGCTCGCAATGACGGACTAAAATAAGCACAGGAGTAAAATAATTGTCTCAAGACCTGATCCGTGAAACCGCCTGCGCCGTCGTCGACAAGCTGCGTTCCGGCGACGTCTCGCCACTCGAGCTGCTCGATGTGGTGGAGAAGCGCGTCAAGGAGGTCGACGGCAAGGTCAATGCGCTGCCGACACTATGCTTCGATCGCGCGCGAGACTATGCCAAGACGCTGATGCGGAAGCCTGCCGGCGCGCGCGGGCTGCTCGCGGGCCTGCCGCTGCCGATCAAGGACCTGACCGACGTCGCTGGCGTCTTGAACACCCAGGGCTCGCCGATCTTCAAGGACAACATCCCCGCGACGTCCGACCTCATGGTCGAGAACCTCGAGGCCAACGGTGCAGTCGTCTACGCCAAATCGAACACGCCGGAATTCGGAGCCGGCGCCAACACCTTCAACGAGGTGTTCGGCGCGACGCTCAATCCCTGGGATACGTCGAAGTCGGCCGCGGGCTCCTCGGGCGGCGCCGCCGTGGCGCTCGCGACCGGCATGGCCTGGCTCGCGCAGGGCTCTGACATGGGCGGCAGCTTGCGCAGCCCCGCGGCGTTCTGCGGCGTCGTCGGCATGCGGCCGAGCATCGGCCGGGTCGCGCATACCCCCAAATCCGGCATCGACCGCAATCTCGGCGTCGTCGGCCCGATGGCGCGCAACGTCGAAGACCTCGCACTGCTGCTCGACGCGATGAGTGGCGATTATGCGGACGATCCGCTGTCGCTGCCGGCGCCCACGACCTCGTTCCTGTCGGCGGCACAGTCGGGCAAGAAGCCCAAGCGCATCGCTTATTCGCCCAATCTCGGCATCACGCCCGTTGATCCCGAGGTCAAGGCGATCACGCGCAAGGCGGCGGAACGCTTCGCGGAAGCCGGCGCCATCGTCGAGGAAGCGCATCCGGACTGGCGCGAAGCGCATGAATGCTTCCACGTGCTGCGCGCCTTCGACTTCGCGATCACCAAGGCCAATCTGCTGCGCACCAAGCGCGACCTGCTCAAGCCCGAGGTGATCTGGAACATCGAGGAAGGTCTCAAGCTCACGGTCGAGCAACTCGCCCGGGCCGAGGCGCAGCGCGTCGGCATGACCGCCCGCGCGGTCGAGTTCTTCAAGACCTACGATCTGCTGCTGACGCCGACCACGATCGTGCCGCCCTTCCCGATCGAGCATCGCTATGTCGCCGAATGCGCGGGCAAGAAGTTCGAGAACTATGTCGAATGGCTCGGTATCGTCTACGCCATCACGCTCGCCTGCTGTCCATCGCTGTCGCTGCCTTGCGGGTTCACCGCGTCGGGCCTGCCCGTGGGCGTGCAGGTCGTCGGTGCGCCGCGCGCGGATGCGCAGGTGATCGCGGGCGCAAAGCTGCTCGAGGACATTCTGGGCCTGCGCGGGACGACGCCGATCGACCCGAAGGTCAAGGCTTAATACGGGCCGCACCGGGGGACCTTGATTGTCCCCCGGCGCCGGCATCCTTGTGCCCTAATCGTTCGCCTTCGGGCCACCGTGATACTGATGCGCGTCGTAGCCCGAATCCTCCGTCATAGCCGCGTTGGCCGTGAAACCCGGAGGGGACTGTGACATCCGGACGGTGGCTTCCGAAGCCATGGATGGATGGTGCACCACGTCGCGGGCGTCGGCAGCGGAGCAAAGCGCGACCAGAACGGCCGACGCGGCGAGAACAGATTTCATCATGATTTGACGTGCCTCTTGTTGAAGCCCACCAGCAAATAAGAGGTGGATGTCGCAACGTAGGATTCCCAGTCTGAATCCGGGCTCCTGCCATAGGCGCGGCATAAACATTTCGTGCTTTGCGGATTACCTCGCGGCGGTGTGAGCTTCGAGGCTCCGGCTGTAGCGCGACATCGCGAAGCAGAACACGAAATAGATCGCGGCGACGAAGATGTAGACTTCGACGGAGAACTGCTGCCAGGCGGGATCGATGATCGCGGTCTTGGCCGTCGTCAGCAGGTCGAAGATGCCGATGATCAGGACGAGGCTGGTGTCCTTGAAGAAGGCGATGAAGGTGTTCACCAGCGGCGGGATGACGTGGCGGATCGCCTGCGGCAGAACGATCAGGCGGTGCTTGCGCCAGTAGGACAGCCCCAGCGCATCAGCGGCCTCATACTGCCCGCGCGGCACGGCCTGGAGGCCGCCGCGGATGACCTCGGCAAGATAGGCCCCCGCGAACAGGATGATCGCGATCTGCGCGCGCAGCAGCTTGTCGATGTTGAAGCCGCTGGGCATGAACAGCGGAAACATCACGCTCGCCATGAACAGCAGGCTCACCAGCGGCACGCCGCGGATCAGCTCGACATAGAGCACGCTGAGCGAGCGGATCGCCGGCAGCTTCGACCGCCGGCCGAGCGCGACGAGAATGCCCAGCGGGAAGCCGAATGCCAATCCGAACGTCGCCAGGATCAGCGTCACCGGCAGGCCGCCCCAGCGGTCCTGCGAGACAAAGGAGAGCCCGAACACTCCGCCCCACATCAGCACGCTGATCAGCGCGAGCGCGCCGATCCAGAGAAAGGCCAGCTCGCGCCGCCACAGCGCGCGGCGGGTGGAGAGATAGAACAGCGCAATGAACAGCACCACGGACAACGCCGGCCGCCACTGCTCGTCGAACGGATAGGTGCCGAACAGGATGAAACGATATTTTTCGGGGATGACCGCCCAGCAGGCGCCGAGGCCGCGCACCGCTTTGCAGGCAGTGGAGTCATTCGTGGGCGTGAGCCAGACAGCATTGGCGATACCCCACTGCACGAAGCTGAAGATGCCCTTGGCGAGCACCGCCAGCAGCACGACCGTGAGGATGCCATTCGGAATCGAAGAGAACAGATTGGTGCGCAGCCAGCGCAGCACCGGATTGCCAATCTGCGGGCGGCGGGCCGCCCGCGGTGCATCGGGGATGTCGGTGATGGCAGTCATGATCAGCGCTCCACCAGCGCGATGCGCGCATTGTACCAGTTCATGAAGAAGCTGATGCCGAGGCTGATGGTCAGGAACACCGCCATGATCAGCGCGATCGCCTCGATCGCCTGCCCGGTCTGGTTCAGCGTCGTGTTGGCGACCGAGACCACGTCCTGGTAGCCGATCGCGACCGCGAGCGAGGAGTTCTTGGTGAGATTGAGATACTGGCTGGTCATCGGCGGCACGATGACGCGCAGCGCCTGCGGCAGGATGATCTGCCGCAGCATGAAGCTGCGGCGCAGGCCCAGTGCATTGGCGGCATCCCACTGGCCGCGCGGCACCGACTGGATGCCGCTGCGCACGATCTCGGCGATGAAGGCCGAGGTGTAGGTGACAAGCGCGATCAGCAACGCAAAATACTCCGGCGCGAGCGTCAGGCCGCCGACGAAATTGAAACCGCGCAACTGCGGCCATTCGATCGACCAGGACACCCCGAGCAGCACGGACACCGTCGCGGGCAACGCGAGGATGAGGCCAATCGCAAAGGGCCAGGCCGCCCGCGGCTTGCCATCGCGCATCTGCTGCGCAATCAGCCATCGCCTGATGAAGTAGAACACGACAAGCCCGAGCACCGCCGTGACGAGCACCCATAGCTGCGGCGAGCCTACCGGGATCGCCGGCAGGATCAAGCCGCGATTGGACAGGAACACGCCCTCGACTGGTCGCCACGCCGCACGCGCGGCCGGCAGGGCCTGCATCAGCACGTACCAGAACAGGAGCTGGAGCAGCAGCGGGATGTCGCGGAGCGTCTCGACATAGACCGCAGCAAGCCGTGACAGCAGCCAGTTCGCCGACAGCCGCGAGATGCCGACCAGCGTGCCCAGGATCGTCGCCAGCACGATGCCGATCACGGCGACGCGCAGCGTGTTGGCGATGCCGACGACGAAGGCCCAGAGGTAGGTATCTCGGGGATTGTAGGCGAGCAGGCTGTCGGCGATCGGCATGCCGGCTTCGCGGCCGAGAAAGGCAAAACCGGTCGTGATGCGGCGAGCCGAGAGGTTGGTGACTGTGTTGGACCAGAGGAAGGCGACGACGGCGAGCACGATGCCGACGACCAGAACCTGCCAGAACAGGCCCTTCAATTCGTTGCGCCCGGGCGCGAGGAAACTGCGGCGCGGCGGCGGCCTGGGGTGATCGTCGGTCACAGCACAAAAATCCTTCTCGAAATGCAGCGATTTCCGGCGGCGCACGTCAACTGTTGCACCAAACTCAGATCCATGCAACAAATGTTTCATGGCCGAGCCCGCGAAATCCTCGCCCCTGAGCGAACTGCGCATTGCATTGCCATCGCTCCCCCTGCGCCTGCAGGAGGTCGGCCGCTTCGTCGCCGCCAATGACTATGACGCCACCACCCGTTCGATGCGCGATCTCGCGGCCGAAGCCGGCGCCGATCCCGCCGCGTTCACGCGGCTTGCCAAGGCGATCGGCTATTCCGGCTGGGACGAACTCCGTGCGGCGCTGACGGAAGCGCGGCGGCCGTCGCAGACCTCGCCCTTCTCCGGCCGCGCGAAGAGCCGCCGCCACGGGCCCAACGCGGATGCCGCGTTCATCGCTGACAAGCTCGAGGCCGAAGCGGCCGGCCTCCCGCGTATTCCAGCGCAGCCGATCGCGGACGCGGCCCGTGCGCTGCACGAGGCCAAGCGGATCTGGATTGCCGGCTATCGCAGCTGCCGCAGCGTCGCGGAGCTCTTGAATTACGAACTGCGGCTGTTTCGCCCCGAGCAGGTGCAACTCGTCGGCGTGTCCGGCCCCGACGATCTCGATCTCGGCGCGTTCCGGCCCGGCGAGGCCGTCATCGTCGTCGGCTTCCTGCCTTACACCCATGCGAGCGTCCGCGTGGCGCAAGCCGCGCATCGCGGCGGCGCAACGCTGATCGCCATCGCGGACAGCTTGTCGGCACCGATGGCCGAGGGCGCCGACCACGTGCTGCTGTTCGAGGCGGCCTCATCGCCCGGCTTCTTCCCCAGCCTCACCGGCGCCATCGCCATCGCGCAGTCGCTCGCCGCGGTCACGTTCTCGCTCGGCGGCATCGCTGCGAAGAAGCGCCTTGAAAATACCGAGGCCCGGCTCGCCGCGGCTTCTACCTACGTCTCAGAGAAAGGTTGACCCATGGCCGCTCGCACCAGCCGCGTGCTGCACCGTTCGCTCCGCGAAACGCCGCCCAAGGCGATCGGCGGCGAAGGCGTCTATCTCTTTGCCGAGGATGGCCGCCGCGTGATCGACGCCTCCGGCGGCGCCGCGGTCTCCTGTCTCGGCCACCAGCATCCGCGCGTGATCGCGGCGATGGCGAAGCAGGCCTCGACGCTGGCCTATGCGCACACCGCTTTCTTCTCCTCCGAGCCGGCCGAGGCGCTGGCCGAGCGGCTGGTCGGGCACGAGCCCGGCGGCCTCGCCTATGCCTATTTCGTCAGCGGCGGATCGGAGGCGATCGAGGCCAGCATCAAGCTGGCGCGGCAATATTTCATCGAGCGCGGCGAGCCGCAGCGGCAGCATTTCATCGCACGGCGGCAGAGCTATCACGGCAACACGCTCGGCGCGCTCGCGGCCGGCGGCAACGCCTGGCGGCGCGCGCCTTACGCGCCGCTGCTCTCGGCCGCCTTCAGTCACGTGACCCCGGCCTTTGCCTATCACGAGAAGCACGACGGTGAATCCGATGCGCAGTTCGTGGCGCGGCTCGCGGCCGAGCTCGAAGCCGAGTTTCAGCGGCTCGGGCCCAACACCGTCGCGGCATTCCTGGCCGAGCCCGTCGTCGGCGCCACCGCCGGCGCCGTGACTGCCCCGGACGGCTACTTCAAGGCGGTGCGCGAGATCTGCGACCGGCACGGCGCCCTGCTCATCCTCGACGAGGTCATGTGCGGCATGGGCCGCACCGGCACCACGCATGCCTGGGAGCAGGAAGGCGTCGCGCCTGATATCCAGGCGATCGCCAAGGGCCTCGGCGGCGGCTACCAGCCGATCGGCGCGATGCTCGCGAGCGGCAAGATCATCGACACGATCCGCGCAGGCTCCGGCGCGTTCCAACATGGCCACACTTATCTCGCGCACCCGCTGGCCTGCGCGGCCGCGCTCGCGGTGCAGGACGTGATCCGCGAGGACAATCTGCTTGAGCAGGTGAAGCAGCGCGGCAGACAGCTCGAGCAGCGGCTGACCGAGCGCTTCGGCAATCACCGCCATGTCGGCGACATCAGGGGCCGCGGCCTGTTCTGGGCGATCGAGCTCGTCGCCGATCGCGCCAGCCGCACCTCGTTCGATCCCGCGCTCAAGCTGAACCAGAAGATCAAGGCGGAGGCCTTCGCCAACGGGCTCGGCTGCTATCCCGGCGGCGGCACTGTGGACGGCGTCCGCGGCGACCATGTGCTGCTTGCGCCGCCCTATATCGCTTCGGCAGATGAGATCGATCAGATCGTCGACAAGCTCGGCACGGCCGTCGACAACGTGTTGCGTAGTGTCAATCACTGAGGGGAGAGTCACATGATGAGGAAAGTGGTTATCGCAGCGGGCGTGCTCGCGGCATCGACGGTGGTCGCACCGGCGGCGACGCTCGACACGGTGAAGAGCCGCGGCACGCTGGTGTGCGGCGTCAGCGCGGGCTTTGCCGGTTTCTCGGCACCGGACTCGCAAGGCAATTACAAGGGCCTCGACGTCGACTATTGCCGCGCTCTCGCGGCCGGCGTGCTCGGCGATGCCAGCAAGGTGCGCTACGTCTCGCTGACGGCGCAGAACCGCTTCACCGCGCTGCAGTCGGGCGAGATCGACGTGCTCTACCGCAACTCGACGCAGACGTATTTGCGCGGCGTCACGCTGGGCTTGCGTCAAGGCCCGATCAACTTCTACGACGGCCAGGGCTTTGTCGTGAAGAAGGATCTCGGCGTGAAGGAGCTGAAGGACCTCAAGGGCGCCACCGTCTGCGTCGCGCAAGGCACCACGCATGAGGTCACGCTCGGCGATTACGGCCGCGCCAACGGCATCGACTGGAAGCCGCTGGTGTTCGACCGCGTCGACACCATGTACCAGACCTTCTTCGGCGGCCGCTGCGATGCCATGACCCAGGATGCTTCGGCACTCGCCGGCGCGGTCACGACCGCAGCGCCGAACCCGGCCGACTACGTCGTGCTGCCGCAGACCATCAGCAAAGAGCCGCTCGGACCCTTCACCCGCAACGGCGACGAAGTCTGGAGCGACATCATCACCTGGCTACATTACGGCCTGATCGAGGCCGAGGAGCTCGGCGTCACCCAGGCCAATGTCGACGAGATGACGAAGTCGCAGACGCCGGCGATCCAGCGGCTGCTGGGCGCCTCTGGCGATCTCGGCTCGCGACTCGGGCTCGACAACAAATGGCTGGTCACGGCGATCAAGGCCACCGGCAATTACGGCGAGATCTACGAGCGCAATGTCGGCAAGGCCAGTCCGCTCAAGCTCGAACGCGGCCTCAACGGCATCTGGAGCAAGGGCGGCTTGATGTACGCGGTGCCGTTCAAGTAACGTCTGCCGTGTCCCTGACGCGCTTGCGGTGTACAACGCTGCTGCGCAGAGCCGGGACCCAAACACGAATGGGCCCCGGCTCTGCAGCGCAATACTCCGCATTGCGCTGCGTCCGGGGCACGAGACCTGACAGGTAGTCACCTTCAATGACGACACCCCCGCGCATCGCCCTGATCCACGCCCTCAAGCACTCCATCGCCCCGATCGAGGCGGCGTTCGCACAGGCGTGGCCGGAGGCGCGCCTAATGAATCTGCTCGACGACAGCCTGTCGGCGGACCTCGCGCGCGCCGGCAAGCTTGACGATGCCATGACCGAGCGCTTCCTTGCGCTCGGCGATTATGCGGCGGCGACCGGGGCGAACGGCATCCTGTTCACCTGCTCCGCTTTCGGCCCCTGCATCGAGGCGGTCACACGGGCGCATGCGCCGATGCCGGTGCTCAAGCCGAACGAAGCCATGATCGAGCGCGCCGTGACGATGGGCAAGAAGATCGGCCTGCTCTCGACCTTCCCGCCGACGCTGGTCTCGATGCCGCCGGAGTTTCCAACCTCCGTCCAGATCGTGCCAAAGCTTGCCGAGGGCGCGCTGGCCGCACTCGACCGCGGTGATCGCACCACGCACGACCGGCTGATTGTCGAAGCATCGCAGGATTTGCGCGATTGCGACGTGATCGCGCTGGCACAGTTCAGCATCGCATCGACCGCGCCGATGGTCGCGGAAGCCACCGGCCGCCCCGTTGTGACGACGCCGGACAGCGCAGTCGACAAGCTGATGAAGCTGCTGAAGGCGAAAGCCTAAGCGCCGGCTTTCTTCCGGCGCCGCGCGTCCTTGATCGCGACCGCCAGCGCAGCCTTCGTCTCGTTGACGAAATCCTCGACCAGCTCCTCGCGCGTGGCATGCGCCGCTTCGCCGGTGAAGAGCCCCTGCTCGGCCAGCATCACCACGCCGTGCAGCGCCGCCCAGATCTTGAGGGCTTGTCGCTCGCGCAAATAACCGACCGCCGGCGCCTCGAGCGCCTCGATCACGAGCCCGAACGTCTCGTGCGTGGCCTCGTGCAGCTCGCTGCCTTTCGCCGCGCAGGAGACGGTGCGGGATGCGAACATCAGGCGGTACACACCGTTACGACGCAGGCCGAAGTCGAGCGTCGCCTGCGCCAGCCGCGACAGTTTCGATTGCTTCGACGGCTTCGCCATCGCTTCGCGCAACATCGCGCTGAACTGCCGGAACGCCTCGGCCGTCACCGCCGCGAACAGCGCCTCTCGATCGGCAAAATGCCGGTACGGCGCCGGCTGCGAGACACCGAGCTGCTTTGCCAGCGCCTTGATGCTGATCGCTTCCGCTCCGCCCTGCTCCGCCTCACGCAACGCGGCCTTGATCAAGGCGTCGCGGAGATCGCCATGGTGATAGGTGTTCTCGGGCTTGCGAGCCAGTTGTGAACGCATGTTACGGCGAAGCCTATAAGTTTGCGCTTGACAGGGGAAGCCTGTCGCGAATGTAATAGCATATAACTTAGAATGGACGGCAAATGCCGTCGATAATGTTGACAAGAGGAACGCGCGCAGTCTTCGGGCCGCGCATATGACCGAGGAAGCCGCCATGACAGAGCGACTGAGGGTTCACGTCGATCCCGACAAATGCCAGGGCCACGCGCGCTGCAAGGCGCTGGCGCCGGAGCTGTTCGAGCTCGACGAATACGGCAATGCCCATGAAGCCGGCGACGGCATCGTTCCGCCCGGCCTCGAGGACAAGGCCTGGCTTGCCAAATCCAATTGCCCGGAAATCGCGATCGACGTGATCGAGGAGTAGCGCGGCCCTGCCCGCCTCCACGTGCCTTCAGCGAACACGAGCCTCAGGGGATCCGAGATGTCCGACGTCAGCCAGCCCGCCGCCCATCCGCCCGTGACCGACTGGGTCAACGATTTCGACCACACCGATCCGCAATGGACGGACGATCCCTTCCCGATCTGGGAGAAGCTGCGCGCCGCGAGTCCGGTCGTGCATACCGACCGCTTCCTCGGCTGCTACATGCCGACGACCTATGAGGCGGTGCGCGAGATCGCCAACGACACCGAGCATTTCTCCTCACGCCGAATCATCGTCCGCGACGTCCGGCCCGAGGTGGCCAGGAACGCAGCCCCGCCGATCACCTCCGATCCGCCCGTGCACAAGACGGCCAAGCAATTGCTGCTGCCGCCCTTCACGCCGGACGCGATGAAGAAGCTGGAACCGCGGATGCGCGCGATCTGCAATGAGCTGATCGACGGCTTCATCGCCGACGGCAAGGTCGACGCCGCCGCGCGCTACAGCAAATACATCCCGGTCCAGGCCATCGCGCACATGCTCGGCATTCCCGAGAGCGACAGCGATCTCTTCATCAACTGGATCCACATGATCCTCGAGCTCGGCATCAAGGACGAGACCAAGCTGATCCAGGCCGTGCAGGAGATGAGCGCCTATTTCAGCGCGCATATCGAGGCGCGCAAGAACAAACCGACCGGCGACCTGATCTCCTATCTGATGAACGCCAAGGACAAGGAGGGCAACCCGCTCGAGGACTCCCATGTGCTGGGTTCGCTGCGCCTGCTCCTGATTGCCGGCATCGACACCACCTGGAGCGCGATCGGCTCCTCACTCTGGCATCTCGCGAGGACGCCGGCCGACCGCGAGCGGCTGATCGCCGAGCCGGGCCTGATCCCGACGGCGGTGGAAGAGTTGCTGCGGGCCTATTCGCCGGTGACCATGGCCCGCGAGGTGGTCAGGGAAACCACGATCTCGGGCTGCCCGGTCAAGGCGGGCAACATGGTGCTGCTGTCCTTCCCGGCCGCCAATCGGGACCCGAAGATGTTTCCGGACGCTGACAAAGTCGTGATAGACCGCCGGGAGAACCGCCACGCCGCCTTCGGCCTCGGCATCCACCGCTGCGTCGGTTCCAACCTTGCGCGGATGGAGATGCAGGTTGCGCTGGAGGAATGGCTGAAGCGCATTCCGGATTTTCGGCTCGATCCGGCAGGCACCGTGACCTGGTCCCAAGGCACGGTGAGAGGCCCCCGCCAGTTGCCATTTCTGCTTGGAAAGGCGATGTAGGCCTTTCCAAGACCAACGGAGAGAGGCCGGACGTGACTGAGCAAGCAACCCTACCGGCCTCCGACCATATCGACATCGCCGACGCCGAGCGGCGCATCAAGGCGATCCTCATCGGCTCGATCGGCAATCTGGTCGAGTGGTACGATTTCTACGCCTATACGGCATTCGCGCTCTATTTCGCTCCGGCCTTCTTCCCCGGCAACGATCCCGTCGTCCAGCAGTTGAATGTCGCCGTCGTGTTCGCGGCGACCTTCCTGATGCGCCCGCTGGGTGGCTGGCTGTTCGGCTACATCGCCGATCATTTCGGCCGGCGTATCTCGCTGACGCTGTCAGTGGTCTTCATGTGCTTCGGCTCGCTGATCATCGCGCTGACGCCGACCTATGCCACGATCGGCTTTGCCGCGCCGGTGATCCTGGCGCTGGCCCGCGTGATCGAGGGTCTCAGCCTCGGCGGCGAATATGGCGCCAGCGCCACCTACCTCAGCGAAGTCGCCGATCCCAAGCATCGCGGCTTCTATTCGAGCTTCCAATACGTCACCCTGATCGGCGGCCAGCTCACCGCGATCATCGTGCTGTTGCTCCTGCAAAAGGTCTTCCTCACGCCCGAAGAGCTGAAGGCCTGGGGCTGGCGCATTCCGTTCGCGATCGGCGCGGCACTCGCGATCTTTGCCGCGGTGATGCGGCGCAATCTGCACGAGACCGAGGCGTTCGAGGAAGCCAAGAAGGTGGTGAAGCCGACCGGCTCGATCGCCAATCTGCTGCGCTATCCGCGCGAACTGCTGCTGGTGGTCGGCCTCACCGCCGGCGGCACCGCGGCGTTCTACACCTTCACCACCTACATGCAGACCTTCGTCAAGCTCTCGGTTGGGCTGACCGAGGACCAGACCACCTTCGTGATCTTCGGCACGCTGATATTCGCGACCATCCTGCAGCCGATCTACGGCGCCATCTCCGACAGGATCGGCCGCAAGCCGCTGCTGATCTTCTTCGGCGTCGCCGGCACGCTCGCGACCGTGCCGCTGCTGATGACGCTGAAGGAAACCAAGTCGCCGTTCATGGCCTTCATCCTGATCTGCTGCGCCTGGCTGTTCGTCGCCGGCTACACCTCGATCAACGCGGTGGTGAAGGCCGAGCTGTTCCCGACCAATGTCCGCGCCCTCGGTGTCGGCCTGCCCTATGCGATCACGGTCTCGATCTTCGGCGGCACCGCGCCGGCGATCGCTCTCTATTTCAAGAGCATCGGGCACGAGGACTGGTTCTATTACTATCTCGCCGGCGTCATCTTCCTGTCGCTGATCATCTATTCCACCATGCGCGACACCAAGCACGCCTCCGCGATGCATCGCCACGAGTAGCTCATGGCTGACGACAACGAGCCGCCGCCCGACAGCAAGCTGACGCGCACCAAGGAGAAATGGGCGCGCGAAGGTCGCTTTCTGACGGGGAGGATTACGCGCTCCGAGGATCAGCGCCTGCCGCCCGGTCAGCATCTCACGAAAGACTGGCCCGTGCTCGATCTCGGGGTCCTGCCGCCAGTGTCGCGCGATCGTTGGCAGCTCGACGTCTACGGCGCGGTCGAGAACCCTGTGTTCTGGACCTTTGCCGAATTCGCCGCGCAGAAGCAGGACCAGTTCACCTCCGACATCCACTGCGTGACGACCTGGTCGCGCTACGACAATCTTTGGGAAGGCCTCGCCACGCGCGAGCTGCTGGCGGCCTGCCGGCCGCGCGAGGATGTTCACTTCGTCGTGCTGCATTCCTATGACGGCTACACCACCAATCTCGCGCTGGAAGACTTTGCCGCCGAGGACGCGCTGCTCGCCCATAGTTGGTCGGGCCAACCGCTGACGGAGGAGCATGGCGGCCCGGTGCGGCTGGTCGTGCCGCATCTCTATTTCTGGAAAAGCGCGAAATGGCTCCAGGCCATCGAATTCCTGACCGACGACGCGCCGGGTTTCTGGGAAGTCCGCGGTTATCATAACCGCGGCGATCCCTGGGCCGAGCAGCGCTATTCAGACGATTAGAATTTCAACAAGAACGGGGGAAGCCCATGCCGACGGAACGCTTTCAATTCACCGGCAAAGGCGGCCATCAGCTTTCGGCCGCACTGGAGCTGCCGGACGACGAGCCCGCCGCCTACGCGCTGTTCGCGCACTGTTTCACCTGCGGCAAGGACACGCTGGCCGCCAAGCGCATCTCGGTCGCACTCGCGGCCAGGGGCATCGCGGTGCTGCGTTTCGACTTCACCGGGCTCGGTTCCAGCGAAGGCGATTTTGCCAATTCGACCTTCTCCTCAAACGTCGCCGATCTCGTCCGCGCCGCCGATCATCTGCGCACGACACGCAAGGCACCATCACTCCTGATCGGCCACAGCCTTGGCGGCGCGGCGATCCTCGCTGC
The DNA here is from genome assembly GCF_054185225.1 of Bradyrhizobium sp. 18BD. NCBI lineage: Bacteria > Pseudomonadati > Pseudomonadota > Alphaproteobacteria > Hyphomicrobiales > Nitrobacteraceae > Bradyrhizobium > Bradyrhizobium sp. 18BD. Next base: position 25,360 of record NZ_JAVAYL010000033.1, read on the forward strand.
AGCCGGACAGATTCCCGAAGCCAGGGCGGTCGCGACCATCGCCGCGCCGTCCGATCCCGCCCATGTCACCGGCCTATTCAAAGAGCATATCGACAGCATCCGCGCGCAGGGCGAGGTCGAAGTCTCGCTCGCGGGGCGACCGTTCCGGATCAAGCGCGAATTCCTCGACGACGTCGCCGAGCACGAGTTGATGAAGGACATCACCGGGCTGCACAAGGCGCTGCTGATCATGCAGTCCCCCGTCGACGACACCGTCGGCATCGACAACGCGACCAAGATTTTCGTTTCGGCGAAACATCCCAAGAGCTTCGTCTCGCTCGACCACGCGGATCATCTACTGACCAAGCCGGCCGACGCGCTCTATGCCGCCGATGTGATCGTCGCCTGGGTCAGCCGCTACATTGATACGGCAAAGCCCGGGAAGGTGATGGATCTGGCCGAAGAGCCGCGCAGGGTCGTGGTGCAGGAGACCCGCAAGAGCAAGTTCAATCAGATCATCACGGTTGGGCCGCATCATCTCGTGGCGGACGAGCCGAAAGCTGCCGGTGGCGAGGATGCCGGCCCCGGGCCCTATGATTTCCTGCTCGCAGGCCTGGGTGCCTGCACCTCCATGACCATGCGCCTCTATGCCGACCGCAAGTCCTTGCCGCTTGACCGCGTCACGGTCACGCTGAAGCACTCGAAGATCTATGCCAAGGACTGTGCGGAGTGCGAGACGCGCGATGGCATGCTCGACCAGATCGAGCGCGACATCGCGATGGACGGCGCGCTCGACGCCGAGCAGCGCAAGAAATTGATGGAGATCGCCGACAAGTGCCCGGTGCACCGGACGCTGACCTCGGAAATCCGCATCGTCACGAAAGCCCTGGACTAGCTAGAAGCACGACGCCATCGTCCGTAGCGCTGCACTGATCTCGTTCTCACGCCAGGCCGCAAAGCCGAGCAGCAGACCGTGATCGCGCGGCTTGCCCAGGGCGAGACTCGATAAGGCCCGCGTCTCCACGCCGGCCTCAACCAGCCGCTTCACGGCCGCCTGATCGGCGCGACCGCGCTTGAGGCGCGCGACGAGCTGGATGCCGCCCGAGGGTACCTCGACTGAGAGCACTTCTCCCAACTGGCGCTCCAGCCCCTCAACGAGGTGATCGCGGCGCGCATGATAGAGCCGGCGCATTCGGCGCAGATGCGCGAGGAAATGCCCGTCGGCGATGAACTCGGCGAGCGCTTCCTGGATGTGGCTGGACGCGATCAGCCCGATGTGCCGCTGTGCAATCTCGAATATGCCGACCAGCGCCGGCGGCACGACGAGATAGCCGAACCGGATATCCGACGTCATCGCCTTCGAGAAGGTGCCGACATAGAACACGCGCTCATGGGCATCGAGACCCTGCAAGGCCGGCACCGGCCGACTGTCGTAGTGAAATTCGCCGTCGTAATCGTCCTCTACGATCCAGGTCTTTCCGGGCCTGCTCGACCTCAAGAATTCAGTGCGCCGCGCCAGCGACATCAGACGCCCGGTCGGATGCTGATGCGACGGCGTCATGAAGATGAGTTTTGGCGCGGCCGGTCCCGGCAATCGCTGCATGCCCTGCTCGTCCAACCTCATGCCCGTCACACGCGCACCGGAGGCGCGGAAGGCCGCAGCGGCGCCGGGATAGCCGGGATCCTCGACCCAGATGTCATCGCCCGGCGTGATGAGCGCAGCCGCGATCAAGGTCAGCGCGGCCTGCGCGCTCGGCAGGATCATGATCTGGTCGGCCGTGGCGCGAACACCTCGGCTGGTCGCCAGATAATGCGCCAGCGCCTCGCGCAAACGCGTGCGGTTGACCGGGCCGAGCTCGCGCTTAGCCGCGCGCACAGCGCTGCGGCGCAAGCATCGGGCCCAGACCTCGTTCGGAAACTCCCTTGCATCACCATGCCCCGGGCGCAGCGGCTTGAGCGGCGCCTGATAGGACATCGGCCAGTCGATCTGCCTGAGCTTCGAAGCCCAGGGTGAGAGCCGCAGCTTTCCAGACCGTGCGCCCGAGGCAGCGGTCGCGCTTTCGCTCCGCTGGCCGCCATCGACCGTCACCACCGGACGGCGGCCATGCGATGCCTCGAGATACCCCTCCGCGGCAAGCTGCTCGAACGCATAGGTGACGGTGTTGCGCGAAACGCCGAGATCGCTCGCAAGCCGCCTGCTCGACGGCAGCGCGCGGCCTTTGCCGAGACGGCCGGTCGCGATCAGGCCGCGGAGCTGGCTCGTCAATTGCGCCACCAGCCCCTCGTCGTCGGCCCGGTTCAGGTCGATCAGGCCGGCGATCACGTTGTCCGAAACTGGCACCTTATTCCTTTCCGATCTGGCACTTTTTTAGGAGCCAGACGGGATGCTATCCACCGGATCGGACTGCTTCAAGGACCTCGTGATGAACTCCTCCCTGTCTCCCCGCACGGCCGTCAGCCTGTTCCTCATCGTCGTGCTGGCCTGGGGCGTGAACTGGTCGGTGACGAAGCAGCTCGTGCAATTCCTTCCACCGTTGTGGACGTCTGCGATCCGGAGCTGGATCGCGCTGGCTGGATTGTTCGTGATCCTCGGACTGAGCAACAACCTGGTGATCCCGGAGCGGCGCGACATTCCGGTGGTCCTGAGCGTGGCGCTGCTGCACATGACGATATTCTCTGTCCTGGTTGCGGCCGGCGTGCGCTTTCTGCCCGCGAGCAAGGCCATCGTGCTCGGCTACACCACGCCGCTCTGGGTTGCGATTGCCGCGCCCCTGCTCGGGAAGGATACGCTGACCGCGCCAAAGCTCGCAGGTGCCCTGCTCGGACTGATTGGGCTGGCCGTGATCCTGAACCCGACGTCCATTGATTGGACCAATAGCAACGTCCTGCTCGGCGCCGGCATGGTCATCCTGGCCGCGATCTCCTGGGCCGCGAACATCATCTATATCCGCGCCCATCGCTGGATCGCGTCCCCGCTTCAGCTCCTGATCTGGCAGGTGCTGGTCGCCACGATCGTGCTGACTGGATCGGCGCTGGTGACCGATGGCCTGCCGCATGCGGAATGGTCGTGGCGGCTCGTGCTGCTGTTCCTGTATTCCGGCCTGATCGGAACAGCACTGGCCTATTGGGCGATGTCGATGGTCAACAAGAGCATCTCGGCGCTGACGACGGCGCTCGGCACCACCGGCACGCCGCTCGTCGGCATCGCCAGCGCGGCGATCCTGCTGGGCGAGCCCATCGACATCAGCCTTGCGGTCGCGGCCGCGCTGATCGTCACCGGCATCGGTCTGGCGACGCTCGGCGACCGGCTGCTGCGCGGTCAGGCCACCGCGAGCGGCTGAACGCGCAAGCTGCCGCGCAGGCCCGCGGTCGTGCCGAGCAGGATTCCGGCGATCGCAACGAACGAGCCCAGTGCGAGCGTCGATACGCCTGTCAGCCCCTGCCCGATCGAGCAGCCGAAGGCCATCACGCCGCCGATCCCCATCAGCGCGGCGCCGCCGGCCGAGCGCAGCATGTGGCGCGGCGAGGAATAGCCTTCGAGCTGGAAACGGCCGGTGGCGAGCGCGGTGATCAGGCTGCCGGTGAAGGCACCGGCGACCGTCGCAATGCCGAAATTCGGTGTCAGGCCGGTCGAGAGCATGGCGTATTGCAGGGCGTCCGCGATCGGCGCGACGAAGGTGAGCGAGGTCACCGGCACCGGATTGAAATCATCGGCCCCGAGATAGCCGGTCACGTACCAGCCGCCGGCGACGAGAAGACCGACGATGATTCCCGCCGCGATCTGGCCCGGCGAGCGGCGGAACGCCGGATGGGCGAAGGCAAACAGGATCAGCGCGACGACAATCATCGCAGCGGCCAGCGCGCGCGAGACGGCTTCGCCGGGACCAAGCGTCGCCAGCAGCGACGGCAGCGAATTCGCCTTGACGGTCGTTTGCGAGGCCTGAACCAGCGCAATGCGCGCCGGCGCGATCAGGCCCTTGAGCGTCATCTGCGCGGCGATGCCGAGCACGATCACGACGACGAAAGAGCGGAGATTGCCGCGGCCGAGCAGCACCAGCGCCCGCGAGCCGCAGCCGTTCGACAGCACCATGCCGTAGCCGAACAGCAGGCCGCCAAGAAACAGCACCGGCACCGAAAAGGTCGGCTGCAGATAGATCGACTTGCCGGGATCGACCATGCCGTTGCCGGCAAGGAACTGGCTCGCGGCGATCGCCACCGCAACGGCCAGCGCATAGGACCGCACCAGCCGCCTGTCCCCCTCCGCCAGCCATCCGCGCATGCTGCTCATCAGGCAGAAGCCGCTGAGCAGGCCCACGGCCCCGTAGACAAGACCGATGACGAGGCCGGCAAGGATGACGAGTTGGGTGGATTCCATCTTCTACTCTTAAACCTCTCCGCATTCTTCGTCATTGCGAGCGCGGCGAAGCAATCCTGTCTGCTTCCGCGGATACATTTCTGGATTGCTTCGCTGCGCTCGCAATGACGAGTTTCAAGGCTTCAGGATCACGCGATCGCGTGACGAACCGGCGACGGCGACATACGCCTCCCTGGCCCGCTCCAGCGCATAGATCGCATTCGCCTTGATCGGAAACGGCTTGAGGTGACCGCTCGCAAAGCCGGGGCCGAGGTCGCGCAGCACAGCGCCGGTCGCGGCCGACGATAGCCCCAGCGTGTCGATGCCGACATAAGTGTGCTGGCCGCGGTAGAACTCGAGGATGTTGAACTGCACGATGCGGTCGATCGCGGCGATCAGGATCTGACGGCCGCGCAACGCAAGCGACTTGTGCGCGGCCTGGAAATAGGGATCGCCGACCGTGTTGAAGACGATGTCGGCGCCCTTGCCGCCGGTCAATTCGCGCACGCGTGTGGCGACATCGATGGCGGAAGCGTCGATCACCTCGATGGGCGCCTTGGCGTGGCCTTCATAGGCCTCCGCCTTGCGCACAACGCCGATGACGCGCGCGCCCTGCCAGGTTGCGATCTGCACCGCGGCCTGGCCGACCTTGCCGTTGACGCCGAACACCAGCACGGTTTCGCCGGGCTTGGGAATGCCGGCGCGTCGAAAACCTTCCATCGCGGTGACGAAGGGCACGCCGATGCCGGCGGCCTCTTCCCACGACACCGTCTTCGGCTTCTCCACCACGGCATCGGCCTCGACGACGAGATGGCTCGCGTGGGTGCCGTCGCGGCGGATGCCGAGATCGCCGGAGGAACCGAATACTTCGCGTCCCATCGTGCCGGCCGGCCCGTCGATCACCACGCCCGCGTAGTCGCGGCCGGGCGTGCGCGGAAACACGGCATAGGGCATCAGACCGGTTGCGGCCTTGACGTCGGACGGATTGACCGCCGCGGCCTTCACCTCGATCAGCAGATCGTTTGGACCGCGCGCGAGCTTGTGATGCTCGACGCTAGGTGCGACCGCGGTGGCGTTCTCGGCCTTGGCATTGAGGCGAACGCAGCGCGCGTCGACGGTTTTGGTATCGGCTGACGACATGGATAAGACCCGCGATTTATCGCGGGCGTTGTCGCCTTTGGGGGCGGTCAAGTCAATCCGTCAAGTCAGTCCTTGGGCCGCTTGTCGTAGAGCCGCTTGGCCTTGCCAAGCGAGCGTTCCAGCGTGGCCGGCGCGACCACCTGCACCCTGGAGCTGATGCCGATGGTGTTCTTGATATGGGTCGAGATCCGGTCGGCATGGTCGACGAGCCCCCGTCCGTCCCAGCTCTCGGGCCGCGCCTCGGCAATGATGGTCAGCTCGTCCATGCGGCCTTCGCGGGTCAGCTCCAGGATGAAGTGACCGCCGCACCAGTCGGTCGCGAGCAGCACCTCCTCGATCTGAGTCGGGAACAGATTGACGCCGCGCAGGATGATCATGTCGTCCGAGCGGCCCGTCACCTTCTCCATCCGCCGCATGCCCGGCCGCGCCGTGCCCGGCAGCAGCCGGGTCAGGTCGCGGGTGCGATAGCGGATCACCGGAAAGGCTTCCTTGGTGAGCGAGGTGAAGACCAGCTCGCCCTTCTCGCCGTCCGGCAGCACCGCACCCGTCACGGGATCGATCACTTCGGGATAGAAATGATCCTCCCAGATGTGCAGGCCGTCCTTGGTCTCGATGCATTCCTGTGCGACGCCGGGGCCGATCACCTCGGACAGGCCGTAGATGTCGGTCGCATCCATGTCGAAGGCATCCTCGATCTCGCCGCGCATCGCGTTGGTCCAGGGCTCGGCGCCGAAGATGCCGACCTTGAGCGAGCACTGGCGCGGATCAAGCTTCTGCCGCTTGAACTCGTCGAGGATCGCCAGCATGTAGCTCGGCGTCACCGTGATGATATCGGGGCGGAAGTCGTTGATCAGTTGCACCTGTCGCTCGGTCATGCCGCCGGAGATCGGCACCACCGTGCAGCCGAGCTTTTCGGCGCCGTAGTGCACGCCGAGACCGCCGGTGAAGAGGCCGTAGCCATAGGCATTGTGGATGATCATGCCGGTGCGGCCGCCGGCGGCGCGGATCGAGCGCGCCATCACGTCCGACCAGGTGTCGATGTCGCGCTGGGTATAGCCGACCACGATCGGCTTGCCCGTCGTGCCGGACGAAGCATGCACGCGCACCAGCTTCTCGCGCGGCACGGCGAACATGTTGAAAGGATAATTGTCGCGGAGATCCGTCTTCACCGTGAACGGGAACTTCGCGAGGTCCGAGAGCTCGCGAAAATCGGACGGATGCACGCCGGCCTTGTCGAAGGCCTTGCGATAATGTGCGACGTTGTCGTAGGCGTGCTTCAGCGACCCGGCCAGCCGCTGCTTCTGCAGCGCCATGATCTCGTCGCGCGACGCGCGCTCATGCGCGTCCATCTCAGCACTATAGGAATTGCCACCTTCCTTGAGCCTCGTCAGAGCCATCCTCGTTTCCCCACATCATTGGTTTGTTCTTTTTGTTAGTCTTATTGATCTCTTAGTCTTCTTGCGCCGGTAGCCACGTGCCGGGAATGACACGCGAATGCCCGCGGAATTCCGCGACGACGGTGTCGCCCGCGGTAACGCGCACGTCGTAAATGCCGGAGCGGCCGCCGCGGGTGACCTCACGCGCCTTTGCGACGAGGCGATCGCCGAGCTTGCCCGGCTTGATGAAGGTGATTTGCCCTTGCGCGGCGACGACGCGGTCGTTGTGCGAGTTGCAGGCAAAGGCGAAGGCGGAATCGGCGAGCGTGAAGATGAAGCCGCCATGGGCGATGCGCTGGCCGTTGACCATGTCCGGCCGCACCGTCATGGCGAGCGTCGCAATGCCCGGGCCGATCTCGACGATCTCCATGCCGAGACCTTTGGAGGCATCGTCCTCCGCCCACATCGCTTCAGTGCAGGCGCGGGCAACATCCTCAGGCGACAGGGCGGCTTTGACGTTCACGCGCTTCTCCCGGCGAAATTTTTGCTCATGATGTTGTTCTGGTTGGCCGACACTGTCAAATCATGCGACGCATTTGCATTGCGGAGCAGCAAGCCGTCCGATCAGACATGATCATAATCGACCACGACCCGCTTGGATGACGGCTTGGCCTGGCAAGTCAGGACAAAGCCGGCCTTCAGCTCCCAGGGTTCCAGCGAATAGTTGATGTCCATCGGCGCCTCGCCCTCGACCAGTTTTGCACGGCAGGTCGAGCACATGCCACCCTTGCAGGCGAAGGGCAGATCGATGCCGGCGCGCAGCGCGGCATCGAGGATGGCCTCGTCCTCAGCGACCGGCACGTCGCGGCGCTTGCCGTCGATGATCAGTGACGCGATCGCCTTCGGTGGCGCGTTGGGCGCAACGGCCTTCTTCGGCCGCGGCTTGCCGCCGAATTCGGAGACGAAGCGTTCGACGTGAATGCGCTCGTCCGCAATGCCGAGATCGCGGCAAGTCGCCTCGATGTCCTCGCTCATGCCTGAGGGGCCGCAGATGAAGACATGATCGACGCTCGCCGCCGGCACCAGCGAGCGCAGCAGCACCCTCACCTTGTCGCCGTCGAGCCGGCCGTGCAGGATCGGGATGTCCTGCTCCTCGCCGGAAATGACGTGGAAGATCGAGAGGCGATCGATGAAGCGATCCTTGAGCTCCTCGAGCGCCTCGAGGAACATGATGTTGTCGGTGGCGCGATTGCCGTAGAACAGGAAGAAGCGGCTGCCCGGCTCGCGCGCCAGAATGCCCTTCACGATCGACAGGATCGGCGTGATGCCGGAGCCTGCAGCGAAACCGACATGAATGCGTCCGGCGTCCGCTGGCGGGATGACGCCGAAGCGGCCGGTCGGCGTCATCACGTCGAGCTCGTCACCGCATTTCAATTCGTCAGCGGCCCAGCTCGAAAACGCACCGCCGTCGACCTTCTTCACGGCGATGCGGATCTCGCCGTCGTCAGGGCCGGAGCAGATCGAATAGGAGCGGCGTACCTCTTCGCCATCCAGCATGGTGCGGAGCGTGAGGTACTGACCGGGCGTGAAAGCGTAGTCGCCGGCGAGCTCGCCGGGGATGACAAACGTCATGGAGACGGCATCCGACGCCTCGCGGCGGAGGTCGTTGACGGCCAGGCGATGGAAGCGCGGTGCGGCTGCTGACATCAGAAAGACCCTAGGTCGCCGTCATTGCGAGGAGCGAAGCGACGAAGCAATCCAGACTGCTTCCGCAGAGAAAGTCTGGATTGCTTCGCTTCGCTCGCAATGACGATGGAGTTGGCATCATGTGCCTCAATGACACTTGAAATAATCGAAGGGTTCGCGGCAGGCCTTGCAGCGCCACAGCGCCTTGCAGGAGGTCGAGCCGAATTCGGACAAGAGCTCGGTGTTGTCCGAGCCGCATTGCGGGCACGTGACGGTCTGCTCGCCGAACAGCGCACGCCGCGAGTGTGAAGCTTGCGGCGGTGCGATGCCATAGGCGGTCAGCTTGCGGCGGCCCTCCTCACTCATCCAGTCCGTGGTCCAGGCCGGCGACAGCACCGTGCGCACCTTCGGACGATGGAAACCGGCGCGCTCCAGCGCCACCTCGATTTCGAGCGCGATCATGTTCATGGCCGGGCAGCCCGAATAGGTCGGCGTGATCGCAACCTCGACGCGGTCACCGTCGAGCACGACATCGCGGAGCACGCCGAGATCGGCAATGGTCAGGACCGGGATTTCAGGGTCGACCACGCTCGCCGCGGCATCCCACGCGCGCTGACGCGTCTCGCTATCCCGCTCCAATACCGTCACCATGTCTGCCCCGGAAACGTGCGCTGCATCGCTTGCAGCTCGGACAGGAGATGGCCGAGATGCTCGCTGTGCCGGCCGGCGCGGCCACCCTGCTGCATCCAGTCGTTCTGCGGCAATCGAAGCGTTGCTTCGCCGATGACATCGGACAGCGTCGTCAGCCAGCGGCCGCGCAAGGTGCCGGGATCGATGGCGATGCCGGCATGGATCAGGGCGCGCTCGCCGTCATCGACGGCAAACATCTCGCCGGTAAAAGCCCAGAGATGATCGATCGCAGCTTGCGAGCGCGCGTGGCTCTCGTCCGTGCCGTCGCCGAGCCGGATGATCCATTCCGAGGCGTGGCGCAGATGATAGGCGCTCTCCTTCTCCGACCTGGCGGCTATCGCCGCCAGTGTCGTGTCGCGCGAACTCATCATCGCGCGCCAATAGAGGTCGGCGAAAGCGGAGTAGAAGAACTGCCGCACCAGGGTCTGGGCGAAGTCGCCATTGGGCTGCTCGACCAGCAGCAGATTGCGGTACTGCCTGACGTCGCGCAAATATGCGAGCTTGTCCTCGTCGTTGTCCTTGCCTTCGACCTTGGCGGCGTAGCTGTAGAGCTCGCGTGCCTGGCCGATCAGGTCGAGCGCGATGTTGGAGAGTGCCATGTCCTCTTCCAGCATCGGCGCATGCCCGCACCACTCCGACAGCCGATGGCCGAGGATCAGCGCATCGTCGGCGCGGCGCAGTGCGTAGAGCACCAGCGGCGTTTCGGAGACCTGGATGTTCGCGGTCGCCATCACATGTGTCCCACTTCCTCGGGCACCTCATAGAACGTCGGGTGCCGGTAGATCTTCGATTCCGCCGGCTCGAACATCATGCCCTTCTCGGCGGGATCGCTCGCGGTGATCGCGGTGGACGGCACGACCCAGATCGACAGGCCCTCGCCGCGGCGGGTGTAGATGTCGCGGGCGGCCTGCAGGGCCATGGTGGCGTCGCTCGCATGCAGCGATCCGACATGCTTGTGCGCGAGCCCGTTGCGGCTGCGAATGAAGACTTCCCACAGCGGCGTGTTCGGCGTGGCCATAATGATCTCCTACTCCGCGGCTTGTGCGGTTTGGCGCTGTGCGCGTTTCGCGGCGTAAGCGGCAGCGGCCTCACGCACCCAGGCGCCCTCGTTGTGCGACTTGCGGCGCGCGGCCATGCGGTCGCGGTTGCACGGACCGTTGCCGGCGAGCACCTGCTTGAACTCGGTCCAGTCGATCTCGCTGTAGCGCCAGTGCCCTTCGGCATCCTGAATCATGCCGGGATCGGGAATGGTGAGGCCGAGATATTGTGCCTGCGGCACGGTGGCATCGACGAACTTCTGGCGCAGCTCGTCATTGGAGAAGCGCTTGATCTTCCATTTCGTCGAGGTGTCGCTGTGCTGGCTGGTCGCATCCGGCGGACCGAACATCATCAGCACCGGCCACCACCAGCGATTCAGCGCGTCCTGCGCCATCGCCTTCTGCTCCTCCGAGCCGCGGCACAGCGTCAGCATGATCTCGTAGCCCTGGCGCTGGTGGAACGACTCCTCCTTGCAGACGCGGATCATCGCGCGCGCATAGGGGCCGTAGGAGCAGCGGCACAGCGGGATCTGGTTCATGATCGCCGCGCCATCCACCAGCCAGCCGATGGTGCCGATGTCGGCCCAGGTCAGCGTCGGATAGTTGAAGATCGAGGAATATTTTGCCTTCCCCGCAAGCATGGCGTCGACCAGCTCCTCGCGCGAAGTGCCGAGCGTCTCGGCGGCGGCATAGAGATAGAGCCCGTGGCCGCACTCATCCTGCACCTTGGCGAGCAGCGCAGCCTTGCGGCGCAGCGTCGGGGCGCGCGTGATCCAGTTGCCTTCGGGCAGCATGCCGACGATTTCGGAATGGGCGTGCTGGGAGATCTGGCGTGTGAGCGTCTTGCGATAGGCCGCCGGCATCCAGTCGTTCGGCTCGATGCGCTCTTCGGCATCGATGCGGGCCTGGAACTGCGCAGCCTTGGCCGCGTCCTCGAGGCCGCGATCATCGGTCTCGGCCATGTTCAGCGCCTGGGTATACACGCGCGTCCTCCCGTTTTATTGGGAGGCAATATATAACAAAAAATGCTTCATGCAAGATATTTCTGTAACATATAGATCAGGCCTCGAACCTCCTTTCCAAGAGCTCTCGCGCCGGCGGCAACGGCCCTTTTTCATTGGTTCCATGGCCATCAAGCCATTGTTCCGACGGTGCAAGCAGCGCCCGATAGATCTCGCCACAGAGCGCGCGGGCAGCCCTGCCCGGCCAGTCGGCCGGCAGCAGGCTATCCGGCAGCAGCGGATCGCGCAGCACGACGCGGCGATAATAGTGGATCAGCAGGATGCGCGCGGTGAAGGCGTCGGCTTCGGACAGATCGGAGCCGCGGGCGAGCGCGGCGCGGAGCGGCTCAAAGGTCTTCATGAATTTCAGATAGGCGTCGGCGGTGCGGTCCAGCGGCCAGCTCGCGCTGAGCAGGCGGCGGCCGCTGTCATCCTCGGCCGAAACTTCGAGACGGATGGCGCTGGCGGCCTCGTCCGGCACCGGCACGCCTGACGGCGCAACCCACACGCCCGGCAGCGGGCTGCCGAAGCCGGCATTGCGGAGCGCTTCGCGCGAGACGTCGCGGTCCTCGCCATTCCCGATCAGGAGCAGCTCGAAGCGGCCGGTCCAGTCGGACGGCGGCGGATCGTAGATGTGGCGCGTGGCTGCCTCGAACGTCTGGCGTCCTTTCTCGGCCAGGCGATAAAAGCTGTTGCGGCCGACCTTTTCGCGCGTCAGCCAGCCATCGGCGGCGAGGCGCGACATCGCCGTGCGCACCACACCGGCGTCGATGTCCAGGCTCTCGAAGAATTCCAGCAGCGTGCCGAGCCACACCGAGCCGCCGCGCGGCACGATGGCGTCGCCGAACATTGTGATGACGATGGAGCCGGTACGTGACGGCTCACGCTTGAGCTGGTCGATGATGCGGGAGAGCGGATGCGCCATGCCTCACGCATAGCGCGATTTGCGCGGGGCGAACAATCCAATCAATAGGATGTCGCTTCCTTGGACAGCATGGCAGCCCGTTTAGAGACGTAGGATCACTTCCTCTACGCGACGCTTCCAAACGTCGAAATCTCGAGACTCGCCCCAGAGTCCAAGGAGCGCGGAAGGTTCGACGAGAATTCGGGCGACTGACCGTTTGGCTTTCTCTACCAGCTCGTCCGAAATTGTGACCTTCGAGTTCGCAATCCACGAGTCTATCTCGGCCGTATACGCGGTCTGCTCCCCGGGGCTCCCCCTCAACCTCGCAATGATATCGGCGGCGGCAAGGCATTCTTCAGCATCCCGAGTTTCAACGTAGCCATTTCCGATCGATGCCACACGATCGATTGCCTCGATGAGGATGTCGATGCCACCGCCCTCCCTAACCGTGAATGCGAAATCGCACGCGGTATCGTTATCAAAAACGCCAGTTCCCCAAGCACCCAAAGCGATTGTCCTGTACCCGGATAGGAAGCTGCACAAACACCTTCTAGCGATGCGGATCGGGATAGGCCAAGCTGCGCCAGCCGCTGCGGTCGAAGGGACGCCACTGGCCTTCCTTCTGCGCGAGGCGGTCGGCGACGGCATAGACCACAGCGGGATGGTGGCCCATGCCGCAATGGCTGCTCTCGACCTCGATGCTCTCGGTCTGCGCGCCCGACTTCTCCATGCAGCCCTGCCAGGCGCAGACGCCGTCGGTGCGGCTGAAGATGGCGGTGGTCGGCACCGGCGGCGGCACTGCGAGCTCACCGCCGAACTCCGGATCAACCTCGTCGGACTTCCGTCCGCTCGCCCATTCATAGACGCGCCAGGCATTGGTCGACCGGGGATCGCCGGCGAAGGGGCTGCCGAGCGTGATCACCTGGCGCACGCGCTCGGGCATCATCTTGGCGAGCTGACGCGCGTAGAGGCCACCGAGGCTCCAGCCGACCAGGCTGATCTTGCGGCCGTGCTTGTCGCTCAGCTCGTGGACCAGATCGACCATCGCATGCTGCACGCCCTCGCGCAGGCCGTAATTGCGGCCCTGGCGCCAGCCGCTCACTGCATAACCCTTGCTGGTCAAAAACGTGCGCAGCGCGCGCGTGGACGCATCGGAGGCCACGAGGCCCGGCAGCACCAGCACCGGATGCCCATCGCCGCGCGGCGCGCGGCTCAGCAGCGGCAGCGCGCCGAGGAATGCGCCGAACTCGTGGATCGCGCGTCCTTCCAAAAACATCAGAGTCCGGGACGGCGGACGCAGCGTCTGGGCAGTAGCGGTCATCAATGGATCCCCTGGAGAAGGCGCCGGCCGCGATGCCGGCAATGGGCATGAATTCCAATACGCCGGCTTCTTGAACGTTCCGCAGCGCAACATGAATCAGCTAGGCGGCCGGTTCCTCACATTCAAGCGGGAGAGGCGCGAGGCGACAATAGGCCTGCGCGTTAATGCTAACGGCCGTGACGCAAAAGTCACAACAATCGGAGCAGGGATTCTACGGAGTAGAGCGCAAGTCCGGCGAGGCCGCCGATCAGCGAACCGTTGAAGCGGATGTATTGCAGGTCGCGCCCGATGTTGATTTCGATCAGCGAAATCAGCTGCGCCATGTCCCACGCCTTGACCTGGTCCGAGATGAAGATCGAGACGCCGCTCTTCTGGTCGGCGACGAAGCTGCGCAGCACCGCCACCAGGCCCTTGTTGATCTCGCCGCGCAGCTCGGCATCGCCGGCGAGCGCATCGCCCGCCGAAACGAACATGCCGGCGAGATGATGCTGCAGCACCTGCGTCTCGCCGCTCGCGCTGCGCTCGATGAAGGAGCGCGTGTTGGCCCAGACGGTGCGGGCGAGATCGGCAAGCTCGGGCCGCGCCAGCAGATCGCGCTTCAAGCCGTCGATGCGGTCGATATAGGCCTGGTCGGTGCCGAGCCGGTCGACGAAGCTCAGCACCATGCGGTCGAACTCGCCGCGGAACGGATGTTTGGGATCGCTGCGCACTTCATTGAAGAACGCGGTCGCCGACGACACGATCTTGTTCACCAGAAACTTGTCGGCGCGATAGAGCTTGAGCAGGGTCGGCAGCTCCGCGCGCACCTTCTCGCGGATCATCGCCATCGTCTCTTTCTGGTTCAGCGTCTCGTGCATCACGCGCAGGAGATCGTCGAACAGGATCTGGTGGCGCCTCTCCGCGACGAAGCCGCGCAGCGTGCCGGCGGCGAGCGGCGCGAGGTCGATCGCCTGGAGCTGCGAGGACATGCGGCGGATGATGAAGGTCATCAGGCCGGAGCTTTCGGTCGCGGACACCGCCTCCGGCAGCAGACTCAGTGCGAAGCGTGCGAGGTCATCGCTGCGCTTGCGATCACGCAGCCAGTCGGCGACGAAGGAGCCGAAGTCGATCTCGTTCAGCTTGGCCTCGACCGGGCCGGCCTCGAGGAAATGCACCTGGATGAACTCGCCGAGCTTGTCGGCGATGCGGGCCTGATTGCTCTGGATGATCGCGGTGTGCGGGATCGGCAGGCCGAGCGGCCGCTTGAACAGCGCGACCACCGCATACCAGTCGGCGAGCCCGCCGATGGTCGCGGCCTCGGCGAAGGCCGCGATGAAGCCGAACACGGGATGCACCGGCAGCAGCCATTTCGCGACGACGAACAGTGCCAGCGTCGAGGCCAGCACCAAGGTCGCCAGCGCCTTCACGCGACGCAGCTCGGCCGCGCGTTCAGCATCGGCATGTGTCTCAAAGGAGAAGCTGGCAGATGAGTCCATGATGGCATCACAGTACTCGTCATTGCGAGCGAAGCGAAGCAATCCAGTCTGCCTCCGCACAAAGACTCTGGATTGCTTCGTCGCTTCGCTCCTCGCAATGACGACGGCCAATGACGGCAGCGCAAAAAACAAAAGGCCCGCCGAAGCGGGCCTCAAATTTCAGTTTGCACTCAGGGCGCCGGATCAGGCGGTCTTGTTGTAGACCTTGGCGAAGTTGTCCTGAGCGGACTTCGCACCGTTGGCAGCGAGCTTGCCGAAATAGTCGGCGGTCGCCTTGGCGCGCGAGACGAACACTTCGCCGCGAGCGCGGAGCAGGCTCGACTGGATCTCGACGGCTTCGCTGACCGACTTGGCGGACGCGAGCTTGTCGATGCCCGAGAAGAACGCCTCGGCGTCCTCGTAGATCGCCTGCTGAATGTTGCGGCTGATCTTGCCGGCTTCAGTGACGGACTCTGTCACCGCGTTCTCGACGGCGGCGGTCACGCGTTCGGAGCCAGCGAACACCTCGGCAGCACGGTCCTTGGCGGTGTTGGCAGTCTTCTTGACGAATTCGCGGGCAGCCTCGGGAACTTCCAGGTTCTGGATGTTCTTGAAAGCGTCTTTGAAGCCCTCGAAAGCGGTGTTGGTTTCAGTGGTCATGGGGTTCTCTCCATCCTCATTGGGTTGAGCTATGGGCTCACCCCGTCCGCATTGGCCCGGGGCACGGCTTATATGACACAGTTAATTGTGCATCGCAATATTGATGCTGCATTGCGGTATCACGAAACCGTGAACGGCCTTAACGGGAGGCATCCTGATGCCTCCTTAGCCAGCCGGGTTCCCGGGCGGCGCGCTAGTGCTGGACGGCGCCTGGCAGCCCATAGGCCTCCATCTGGGCCTGGACCTGCGCGATGTTGTGGCCGAGCACGACAATGTCGTGGGTCTTGCCGCCGACATCCCGGACATGGTCCCGCAGCAGCGCCTCGGCCTTGAAGCCCAGGCTCTCGAACAGCGCGATCGCCGCCTGCTGATCCACCGTCATCTGGACCGAGAGCTTTTCGAGGCCGGCGCCGAGCGCGAGGGCAAAGGTCTCCTGCGACAGCGCCCGCCCCACCCCCTTCCCGCGCACATCGAGCGAGACCACCATCCGGATCTCGCCGACATGGGGCGACCAGGAATGCGGATCGCGCACCAGCGTGCCGCAGCCGACGACCCGGGCGTCCTTCACGGCAAGGAGGCTGGTAATCGCCCCGCGTTCGATCTCCTTGACCCAGGCCGACAGCACCTTCGGCTCGCTGATGTTGCGCGGCAGGAACAGCAAATCGTGGGTCGGCAGGCCCTTGCCGAAGGCGAGCACTGCGGCCTCATCCGCAGGCGACATCAGGCGGATCTCGATATCGCCGGCGTCGGTCTTGACGTGACGCGGATAGGAACGCTGCTCGCTCATGTCGATCTCTTCCCCAGCCAGGAATCCAGTTTCGGCCACAGCCGCTTTACCGCATTGGCGCCGGCGACCAGCGAGACGTGACCGCCCTTCAGCATCACCTCTTCCTTGTCCTCCGACCCGATCTTCGTGATCAGGTGTTTTGCGGCGTCATAGGGCACGATGTGATCGTGCTCTGCGACCGCATGCAGGATCGGCACCTTAATGTTCTCGAGCTTCGCCGCGCGGCCGCCCACCGACATGCTGTCGTTGAACAGCTTGTTGTCCCACATCAGGTCTTTGGTGATGGTGCGGAAATATTCGCCCGCGAGCGGCAGTGTGTCGGTCGCCCAGCGGTCGAACATCCGGTACGACTTCACGAACTCGTCGTTCCAGATGTTCTCCCAGAGCTGGATCTGGCTCACGGTGCGCGAGGCCGGGCGCAGCATCTCGAACGAGGACAGGATCATCTCCGGCGGCACGTTGCCGACGCTGTCGACGAGGCGGTCGACGTCGAAATAGCGGCGATCGGAGAAATTCGAGAACAGCTTCATCTCGCGGAAGTCGATCGGCGTGGTGAAGCAGATCAGATTCTTCATCGGCCCGTCCCTGTGGATCGCGCCGTAGAGCAGCGACAGCACGCCGCCGAAGCAATAGCCGATGACGGAGACCTCCTGCTCGCCGGAATCGGCCTGCACGCGGCGGACACAGTCCGGGATGAAGTCGAGGACATAGTCCTCCATCCGCAGGCTCTTTTCCTCCGGCCGCGGCGCGCTCCAATCGAGCATGTAGACGTCGTAACCACGCCTCAGCAGGAACTCGATGAAACTCTGGCCGGGCACGAGGTCGAGGATGTAACCGCGGTTGGTGGTCGCCATCACGATCAGCACCGGCACGCGGTAGATCTCGTTGGACATCGGCCGGTAATGATAGAGGCTCATCGTGCCGCGCGAATGCAGCACATCCTTCGGCGTCGAGCCGAGCGCGGGTCCGGAGGTCGAGAAATATTCGACGCCCTTGATGCTGCGCTGGATGGCGCGCTGCACCTCGGTCTGGATGCGCTCCGGGATAGATGCGAAATCAAGTCCCGTCGCCGCGTTCATTTCTGCTCTCCGTTTTCGGAGGGCGGACGCTTGGTCCGCGGCGGCTTCGGCGCCCCATCGAAGCCCTGCGAGATGCCAGAATTCGCCGCCATCTGGCTCAGCATCGCCTTCATCTCACCGATCTGGGCTTCGATTGACTGCAGCCGCTCCGCAAGGCCCGTCACCTGCTCCCGGCTCGGCAGGTTCATCGTAACGAGGTATTTCTCCATGAGCTCGCCGAGCTGCTTCTGAGCACCTGCAGCAACTCCACCCGCACGGTTCATCGCCTGTGAAAATTCGGGCGAAGACATGGCCTTGTTGGCGAAGGAGTTGAACCCCTTCTCCATCTCACCCACCATCTTCTGCCACATGGCGACCGGGTCATTGGTCTTGTCGGTCATCGGCGTCCTCCTGGTACCGAGAGCTTCGACGCCCTTCTTTTTCGCCATACCACACCGTTGCGAGCGAGCGGTCAACCGGCAGGTCATCAGGTGCGGCGCACACGGCTTCTTTGCCGCCTGAAACCGTGCGATACAGCATCAACCAGCAGAGAGGGAACGCATCCGTGACCGCCCATCAGCCGCCCCAGACCATCCGCGCCAACGGCATCGACATCTGCTACGAGATCTTCGGCAACGACAATGCCGAGCCGCTGCTGCTGATCATGGGGCTCGGCGCGCAGATGATCCATTGGGACGATGCGTTCTGCGAGCAGCTCGCCGTGCACGGCTTTCGCGTGATCCGCTTCGACAATCGCGACATCGGCAAGTCGAGCCATCTCACCGGCGGCAAGCGCCTGACGCCGCTCGAGCTGCTGAAGCTGCGCTTCCTCAAAATTCCTGTGGCCGCAACCTACAAGCTGATCGACATGGCCAGGGACACCATCGGGCTGATGGATGCGCTCGGCATCAAGTCGGCGCATCTGGTCGGGGCGTCCATGGGCGGCATGATCGCGCAGGAGGCGACGCTGTCGTTTCCCGAGCGGGTGCGGTCGCTGACCTCAATCATGTCGACCACGGGCAATCCGCGCGTGCCGCCGCCGACCCGCGAGGCCGCCGCGATGCTGATGGCGCCGCCGCCGCAGAGCAAGGAAGAGTTCATCGTCCGCTTCGGCGAGACATGGAAGCTTTTGCGCGGCGGATCGTTTCCGGAAGAGGAAGCGCTCGATCTCGACCGTGCCGAGCGCGTGTTCGCACGCGGGCTCAATCCGGCCGGCGTCGGCCGGCAGCTGCGCGCTGTGCTGGCCTCCGGCAGCCGCAAGGAACGGCTGCGCAGCGTGAAGACGCCGACGCTGGTGATCCACGGCACCGTGGATCCCCTGGTCCGTCCCGAAGGCGGCAAGGACACGGCGGAGTCTATCCCCGGCGCAAAGCTGTTGATGGTCGAGGGCATGGGCCACGCGCTGCCGATGCGCTTCTGGCCCGACATCATCCGCGCCATCGACAAGCACGCGCATGGCGCGGCGGCCAAGGCGGCTTAGAGCGGCGGCTTAGGCCTTCTTCGCCATCCAGATCACATGGCGCGCGCCACCGCCCCGGCCGGTGGCGCGGACAGCGACTTCATTCACATCGAAGCCGGCAGTGCGGAGGCGCTTGGTGAAGGCAGGGTTGGGTCCTGACGACCAGACTGCGAGCACGCCGCCCGGCCGCAATGCCGTCTTCGCCGCCTTCAGCCCGCTCGCACTATAGAGTGCGTCATTACCCTTCCGGGTCAGCCCTTCGGGCCCGTTGTCGACATCGAGCAGAATGGCGTCGAAGGCAGCGCTCTTCGCCCGGACGACTTCGCCGACGTCAATCTCGCGGATGCTGACACGGGGATCATCGAGGCTGTCACCAAAAACCTCCGCCATCGGACCGCGCGCCCAGGTGACGACCGCCGGCACCAGTTCGGAGACCACGATCTTCGCCTTGGCACCCAGCACGGTGAGCGCCGCGCGCAAGGTAAACCCCATGCCGAGGCCGCCGATGAGGACGATGGGTTTTACGACCGTCTCGATCTGCTTTGCCGCCAGCGTCGCGAGCGCTGCTTCCGAGCCGGACAGGCGGTTGTTCATCAGCTCGTTGGTACCGAGCTTGATCGAGAACTCCTTGCCCCGGCGCATCAGCCGGAGCTCTTCGTCGGAGCCGGGGATCTTGGCGGTGTCGAGTTTTTCCCAGGGAATCATGCCTGACGTTTAGCACGATTGTGCTGGCGGTCACCCTCCCGCCCAGACATCCAGCACGTACCGGTTCTTCGCGCCCATCTCCTCGATCCAGCGGGCGCCCGTTGCGGCATCGCTGCCGCCCTTCTCCCGGTGGATCGCGACCAGCGCCGCCTTCACGTCGGGCTCCATCTTGCCGCCGTCGCCGCAGACATAGATGATCGCGCCCTGCTCGATCAGCGGCCAGACCTTGTCCTTTTGCGCGGCGAGGAGGTGCTGCACATAGGTCTTCGGTCCGTCCGCGCGCGAGAACGCGGTGAACAGCTCGGTGATGCCGCTTGCCGCGAGCGCCTTCAACTCGTCCGCATAGAGGAAATCCTGCTCGGGGTGGCGGCAGCCGAAGAACAGCATCGCGGGGCCGAGCGCAGCGCCCTTCGCCTTGCGCGCGGCGCGCTCCTGGAGGAAGCCGCGGAACGGCGCCAGTCCCGTGCCCGGGCCGATCATGACGATCGGCACGGATGGATCATCAGGAAGCCGGAATCCAGCCTTGGTCTCGCGCACGGTGGCGTAGATCGCATCGCCCGAACGCCGGTTGGCGAGATAGTTCGAGCAGATGCCTTTGTAGGTGCCGCGCCCCGACGCCGCCGGGCCTTCGACCACACCGACCGTGACGCTGCAGCGCGTCGGATCGACCGACGGCGAGGATGAGATCGAGTAATAGCGCGGCGCGAGCAACGAGAGCATTTCCAGGTAGACGTGGAACGGCAGTTCGCAGGCTTGATGTTCGAGCAGCAGGTCGAACACCGATTTGCGCCGCGCCAGAATCTCGCTGCGGTAATGCTCGAGCGTTTCAGCCTCTTCGCCGACGAAGGCCAGCAGCTTCGGCTTGGTGACCGGGCAGCGGGTGTGCTCGGCCAAGGTCTGGATCTGCTTGCGCGTCGCCACCTGCTGCAGCTCGACGAACTCGCTGAGCAGGCGTCCGACCGATACGGCATTGCCGACCGGCAATTGCGCGCGGCGGCCCTCGGCGACCTGAAGCCTGATCTGGTCGGCCGGCAGGAAGCCGAAGCGGCGCGCAACGGAATCCACCAGCGTCGGATCGTTGCGCGGGACCACGCTCAAATGATCGCCGACACGGTAGGTGATGTTGGCCGGCAACTGCACCTCGATATGGCGCGTCGAGCGCTCGGACGGGTTGGCGCCCATCTTGTTCTGGAGCTCATCATTGACCAGCACCTTCATCGCCACCGCGCCGCCCTGCGCGACGATGGTGTTGACGGCGGTCACTGCGACCGGCTCGATCGCATAGAGCGGATCGTCCTCCGCGGTGCGCGTAAAATTCCAATCGATGCCGAATTCCTTGGTCGCGACCTGGGCCGCCGCCGGGAACCATTTCTGGAACTGGCCATCGAGATCGCTGCGCGCATCGCCCTCGCCGCGCGGATAGACCGCGCGCGCACCATGCGCCGACAATTTCTCGTCGATGAAACGCGGCACCGATTGATAGGTCGCGGCCCAGTCGCTGTTGCCGCAGCCGAACACGGCGTAGCGCACATTGGCAAAGGCGTCCTTCGGCAGATCGTCGCCGAGCCATTTGACGAACTGGGTCGCATTGTCCGGCGGCGCGCCGTTATAGGAGGCGCAGATGATCAGGACGCCGCCCTCCTGCGGCAGCTTGCCGACATAATCGTCGAGTGGCCCAAGGTGCACGGCAAAGCCGTTGATCTCCGCGAGATCCGCCATGCGTGTCGCGAGCTCCTCGGCGGTACCGAGATTGGAGCCGTAGAGCACCAGCATCGGCGTGTTGTGACCGGGCCGCGTGGTCGGCTGACGCGGCGCCCTCGGCGCCGACACCGCAGCCGCGATGGGCCCGCCGTAGGCTCCGCGCTCGCGATCGGCGCGCGGACGCACCTTGATCTTGAAGCCTTCCGGCTTCATCGTCAGCGTTTCCTTCAGATGCATCTGGTAGCGCTGGTGGTCGATCAGCTTGAAGCGCTGCAGGATCATGCCGAGCGCGAGCGCGGCCTCGTGCATGGCAAAACCGCGGCCGATGCAGGCGCGCTGGCCGTTGCCGAACGGCTTCCAGGCATTGATCGGCCGCTTCGCCTCGGCTTCCTTGCTGAAATTCTCGGGATCGAAAGCGTCTGGGTTCGGGCCCCAAACGCTGGGATCGCGATGCAGCGCCGTCACCAGGATCGTGGTGAACGTGCCCTTCCTGAGCTTGTACTTGCCGCCGCCGATGGTCTCGTCGTTCAGCGGTGAGATACCGTAGGCCGGCGCCGGAGGCCACAGCCGCAGCGCCTCCTTCAGGATCTGCGTGATGTAGGTGAGCTGCGTCACCTGCTGGTAGGTCGGCTTCGCATTGACGTCGGGACCGAAGACACGGTCGACCTCGTCATAGGCCTTCCTGAGAATGTCCGGATGCTTGAGCAGCGCATAGAGCGAGTAGGACAACAGGCCGCTGGTGGTCTCGTGCCCCGCGATCAGGAAGGTGTTGATCTGATAGCGGATGTTGACGTCGTCGAGCTGCTCGCCGGTCGAGCGGTCGACGCCGGTCATCATCGCGGCCAGCATGTCCTTCTTGTCGTCGATCCCTTCCGAACTCTTGCGGCGCTCGGCGATGATCTCGTCGACCATCTTGTTCATGAAGGCGACGTCTTCGGCCAGTGCCTTGCGGCGCTTCTGCATCCAGAGCTGCTCGAACGGCAGGCCGCGCGTCATCATGATGGTTTCGAGCGAGCGCACCAGCGACTCGACGAAGGGATGATAGTCGCGCCGGTAGAACGAGTTGAAGCGATACTCGAAGCCGCACAGGCCGATCGTATCCAGCGTCAGCGCGGTCATGTCGTGGACGACGTCGATCTCGTCGTCGTCGTTGAGCCGCTCCCATTTCTGGACGAGCTGCTCGGCGATATCGACCATGCTCGGGTGGTAGGACTGCATGGCGCGATTGCCGAACGGCTGCAGCAGGATGTTATGCGCCTTGCTCCAGTTCGGCTCCCTGGTGTCGGCCGTGAACAGTCCGTCGCCGCCGACCGCTCGCACGCGCCGCAGCGCGCCGCGCACCGTCTTGTCGAAGCGCTTTTCGTCGGAGAGCTCGTCAACGAGATCGTGGCCGGAGACGACGACAATCGGCGAGCCCATCATATCGAGCCAGAAGATCGGGCCAAGCTCCTTGGCGAGCCGCGTCAGGTGCTGCACGGGCGCGGCCGAGTCCAGCGACAGCATGTTGCCGACCACCGGCTTGGTCGGCGGATGCGGAATCGGATCCAGACGGTTCTTAGTTGACATTAAATGCGCTCCCCCCTGCCTCGATATTCACCGTCGTCATTGCGAGCGAAGCGAAGCAATCCAGAGATGTATCCGCGGCAACAGATCTGGATTGCTTCGTCGCTTCGCTCCTCGCAATGACGGGCTCGCAATGACGAGCTTAACCAAACCGCCTTCTACGCCATTCGATCAGCTTGGCGCTGACCTCTTCCGGCTTCTCCTGCTGCGTCCAATGGCCGCTGTCCTTCACCAGATACTTCTCGAGATCAGACACCAGCTTCTCCATGCCGTCGGCCGCCGACGGCGGCAGCACGGCATCGTTCTCGGCCATGATCATCAATGAGGGAACGCTGATGTGGTGGTCGAGCCCCTTCGACCGCTCCCAGTTGCGGGTGAAATTGCGATACCAGTTGATGCCGCCGGTGAAGCCGGTTGCCGTGAACGTGTCGACGAACACCTTCTTCTCGTCCGCCGACAGGATCGGCGTACGCGGATCATGCCTGGAATCGTAATTCGCAATCATCTGCGGAAACGCCAGATTGATGCGGGGCGAGGCCCCAATGCCCGCAATCGGCTGTTCCTCCGGCGCACCCGGAGGGCGCGCGGCCGGCTTGCGCATGAAGGCATCGAAGGTCTCTTCGACGCGGCTGCCAAAAATCCTGTCCGGCTCGCGCGCGGGATCCTGGAACTGGACGATATACATCTGATCGCCGAAGCGCTGGCGGAACAGCGCGATCGGATCCATCGGCGCACGCTCCCAATGCGGGGTGTTGACGCCGACCACGCCGGCGACGCGCGTGGGATGGCGCAGCGGCATCTGCCAGACGACAAAGCCGCCCCAGTCGTGGCCGACGAAGATCGCCTTGTCGATGTTGAGATGATCGAGCAACCCGACGAGATCGGCGGTCAGATGCTCCATGTCGTAGGCCTCGACCGGCTCGGGCCGATCGGTCGCGCCATAGCCGCGCTGATCGGGCGCGATCACGCGGATGCCGGCCTCGCTCAGCGCCTTGATCTGGTGGCGCCAGGAGAAGGCGAGCTCGGGCCAGCCGTGACACAGCACGACCGGCGGTTTGTCCGTGACCGGACCCGCCTCGTAATAGCCCATGCGGATTCCGTTCGTCTGCGCGAACTTGAGCGGCGGCATTTCAATCATCATACGCTTCCTGACAAGTTCCCTATTCCGCCGCGCCCTTGATGTCCGCCGCGGGCGGCGCATAGGCCGCCTCGAGCGCGGCGAACTCCGCCGGCAGCATGTCGCACATTACCTGCACATGCGGGATGATGTTGGCGCCGACGATGAAGCCGAAATCGAGCTGGTCGCGATAGCTTTGCACGGTGATATTGAGCGCCTGCCCGTGCGTCGAGATCGACACCGGGAAGATGTGCAGCAGCTCGGCGCCAGCCGCGTAAAGCGTTTGCCGCGGCCCCGGCACGTTGGACACGGTGATGTTCGCCGCCGGCGGCAGCACGTCCGACAGGTTCGAGCGGCTGTAGAGCAGCGCCAGGATCTGCACCATGATCGGCGCACCCAACATCGAGATGTTGGAGACCTGGGGCATCAAGGCGCGCAGCGGATGCGACATCTCCTTGGACTTGGTCGATTGCGCGATGATCGCTTCCAGCCGCGCCCTGGGATCGTCGATGTTGGTCGCGATCGCGCAGATCATGCCGAACACCTGGTTGTTGGCCTCGGTGTTGCCCTCCTCGCGTAGCGAGATCGGCACCGCCGCGGTCAGCGATTTCGCCGGCAGCGTGCCATATTGCAGGAGGTAGCGCCGGACCACGCCGGAGGCGAGCGCCAGCACGACGTCGTTGAGCTTGCCGCCGGCGAGCTTTGCCAGCGCCTTGGAGCGCGACAGCGAGATCGACACGCCGGCAAAGCTGCGTTCCGACGAGATCGTCTTGTTGAGCATGGTCGGCGGCGACACCATGCTGGCCAAGCTCTCGCGCGATTTCGGATCGGACACCTTGCCGAGCACCTCGGAGACGCTCTTGACCATGGTCGGGATGTTGCCGGCGAAGCGCACCGCGCTCTCGATCTGGTACATCGCATTGTCGAACAGGATCGAGCCGATGTCGCTCTTGCCGGTCCGCGGCAATTGCAGATTCTTCGCCGCCGCCGACGCATCGAGCGGCTGGCTGAATAGCTGCTGATAGGAATCCAGCAGGTTCGCCGCGATGTCGCGCGGCTCCTGGCCGGGTTTCGACCCGCCTGTGGGCGGATCGACCTGCCGCGGGATTGGCGAGATGTCGTAGATCATGTTGGTCAGCGCAGCACCGGCGCCGCCGTCGATCGCGGCATGATGCATCTTGGAATAGAGCCCGACCTCGTTGTCCTTCATGCCTTCGAAGACATAGAACTCCCAGAGCGGGCGGGCGCGGTTCAGGAGCTTGGCGTGCATCCAGCCGACGATGCGTTCGAGCGTGGCGCGGTCGCGCGGCTGCGGCAGGCTGGCGCGGAAGATGTGGCGATCGATGTCGAACTGGTCGTCCTCGACCCAGGAGGGGTGGTCGATGTCGAGCGGCGCCTTCTCCAGGCGTGCCTTGAGGATCGGCGCGATGTGCAGGCGCGAGACGATCATCGCCTTGAAGTCTTCGAAGAAGTCGCCCTTGTAATCATCCGGCAGGCGAAAGATGGCCATGCTGCCGACATGCATCGGCATTTCCGGCGTTTCCAGATACAAAAACGATGCGTCCAGCGACGACAGTTTCTTACCGTCAGCCATAGTTCCCTCCCGAGTATTTGACGGGCGCCTTGGCGGCGCTTCTCGTCAGGCCGATACTGCCTGTTCCGGCGGGGCATATGCAATGGCAAACGGCCCTGCCCGGTCAAACGGCCAGAATTCCCCTTCCGGCTGGGCGAGGCGGTCGGCCACCGCCCACAGCGCGGCAGGGTTGACGCCGAGCCCGATATGGCTCGCCAGATGCACCTCGATGTTCTCGGCGCGGTCGGAGGGACGGAGCAGACAGGTCCGCCAGTTCACGACGCCGTCGGCGCGCGAATAGATCGACGTCGCCGGAACCGGCAGATCGCCGGCTATCGCCTCGCGCAGCTCCGAGAGATCCTCGACCCGCTCGCCGGACAGCGCCTCGTAGAGCCGCGTGGCGTTGGTCGCTCTGATATCGTTGGCGAACGGACTGCCGAGTGTAATGACAGAGCGAACCATCTCCGGCGACTGCAGCGCGAGATCGCGGGCATAGACGCCGCCGAGGCTCCAGCCGACCAGGCTGACCTTGCGACCGCTCGCGGCATGGATCTCGGCAAGACGTCTGTGCAAGGCCTCCCGCATCCGCCCGAGACCGCCGAGATTGCGGCCCATCCGCCAGGCATGTGCCTCGTAGCCGAGCTCGCTGAGATAGCGTCGCATCGGTGCCATCGAGAGATCGCTGGCGAGAAAGCCCGGCAGCGCCAGCACCGGATGGCCGTCGCCCCTGGGCGCGCGCATCAGGACCGGCGACAGCAGCAGGCTCGCATTGAACTCGAACAGGCCGCGGGCTTCGGCCAGCAGCAGGCCGAGGCTCGGCGGACGAAGCCGGCGTGTATCCTGCGGCCCGTCCGGCCTGGACGCCATTATTTCTTCTTGTCGTGACTACGCGGGCTGCCGAGACCGGCCATGGTGACGAACATGTCCTGAAACCGCTCGGCGATCTTGGGATCGAAGGTGAACCAGCTCTGGATCAGCGATTCCGGCGAAACCTTTTCGATGTTGCTGAGGACCTGCTGCTGGAGCTTTTCCATCACCGCCGTCTGCATCGGAGACACGTCGGGCAGACCGAAGAACTGGCGGGCTTCAAGGGGGGTGCAGTCGATTTCGATATTAACTTTCATGTCCCCTCCGGATGAGATTCGAGCGGCCTGTCGGAGTATCGCCGCGACCCGGTGTGCAACGCAAGCGACCTGAGGCGGGTGACGGGCGCCGGCTTCCGCAATCGGCAGGTATAGTCAATCAAATCGCTTTCGTCGCAAAAAGCGCTTCGGCCGAGGCCGGCATGGGCCGTTACAGCCGTGCTCCCGGGGCTTCACCGGTCGAAAGTCGCACATCGGCCGCTGACCTTTCGTCCCCAAATTGCCGGTCAGCATTGCTGCACAGCGGTGCAACTTGGCGCGTTCCTTGCTGGAATGGCGCTTGCACGGGTCGAGAACTCTGGGCAACATGGATCGATCAGCCCCGCCGAACAATCAAAAACGACGGTGCGGGCGAGTGGAGAGGGTTAAGAATGTCAGTCGGACGAAGTCTGTTTGCGGCGACGCTCGCCGGTGCGCTTGCGTTGGCAGTGTCGCCAGCGTCGAGCCAGACGCTGCGCTACGCCAACCAGGGTGAGCTGAAATCGCTCGACCCCTACACACTGAACGAGTCGACCACCAGTGCGCACCTCGGCCACGTTTATGAGGGCCTGGTCGCCCGCGGCAAGGACCTCAAGATCATCCCGGCGCTCGCCGAAAGCTGGGAGACGCCGGAGCCGACGCGCTGGCGCTTTCACCTGCGCAAGGGCGTGAAATTCCACAACGGTGACCCCTTCACCGCCGATGACGTGGTGTTCTCGGCCGAGCGCGTGCGAGCGAAGGGCTCGAATTTCCAGAGCCGCGTTCCCGCCGATGCCAAGGTCGTCAAGATCGACGATTACACCGTCGATTTCATCTTGACCTCGCCCAATCCCATCCTGACGGCGCTGTGGGCGACCTGGTACATCATGGACAAGAAATGGGCAGAGGCGAACGATGCAGTGGCACCGACGCCCGCAGCCGCCACGACCCCGAGCTATGCCTCGCTCCATGAAAACGGCACCGGAGCCTTCGTCATCGAGAGCCATCAGCCGGGCGTGAAGACCGTCTACAAGGCCAACCCGAACTGGTGGCGCAAGCCGGAGCATAATCTGAAGGAGATCATCTTCACGCCGATCGCAAACCCGGCCACGCGTGTCGCGGCGCTGCTGTCGGGTGAGGTCGACGTGATCGAGCCGGTTCCGGTCCAGGACATCGAGCGCGTCAAAGCGAGCCCCAACGCCACCGTGCTGACGGGACCTGAGCTCCGCACCATCTTCGTCGGCATGGATCAGGCGCGCGACGAACTCTTGTTCTCCAACGTCAAGGGCAAGAACCCGTTCAAGGACGTTCGGGTCCGCGAAGCCGTCTACCGGGCGATCGACGTCGACCTGATCAAGAACCGCGTCATGCGCGGCCTCTCCACGCCGTCCGCATTGATGGTCGCACCAGAGATCTTTCCCTCGAAGGATTTCACCCGGCCGAAGTTCGATCCCGACGCCGCCAAGAAGCTTCTGGCCGACGCCGGTTATGCGGACGGTTTCGAAGTGACGATGGACTGCCCGAACGATCGCTACGTCAATGACGCCGCGATCTGCCAGGCCATCGTTGGGATGCTCGCCCGCATCAACATCAAGGTCGACCTGCTGGCGCAACCCAAGGCTCAGTATTTCGCCAAGGTGTTGAAGCCCGGCGGCTACAAAACCTCGCTGTTCATGCTGGGCTGGACCCCGGATACGCTCGACTCCCAGAACGTGCTGCACGACATCATGGGCTGCCGGGACGATCCCAAGGATCCCAACCGCGGCGAAGCCAATCTCGCCGGCTATTGCAACAAGCAGTTCGACGAGCTCGCCGACAAGGTTCTCGTGGAGTCCGATACAGCCAAGCGCGATCTCCTGATCAAGCAAGCTTTCGAGGTCTCGATGAAGGACTGGGCCTATGTCCCGCTGCACCAGCAGGCGCTCGCCTGGGGCGTGTCGAAGAAGGTGAAGCTGACCCAGCGTGCGGACAACATGGTCATGCTCTACTGGGCGACCAAGCAGGACGAGTAGGTGTCGACAAGTTGTGAAGTCCCGGAAGCCATCGCTTTCAAGATCTGGCTTCCGGGACTTGCCGTTTCGGGCTAACGCGATGATGCGTGCTGCTGAAGACATGTGAAAGGAACAGATGCTCGCTTTCACACTGCGCCGGGCCATCCAGGCCATCGGCGTCATGATCGCCGTCGGGATCATCGCGTTCTCGATGTTCCGCTTTGCCGGCGATCCCGTAAACCAGATGGTCGGGATGGATACGTCCGGCGCCGAGCGCGCCGCGATCCGCAAGTCCCTCGGCCTCGACGATCCCGTGATCGTGCAGTTCGGCCGCTATATCGGCAATGCTGCCCAGTTCAAGTTCGGCGTGTCCTACCAGTTCCGCCTGCCCGTCACCAACCTGCTGATCGAGCGGATGCCCGCGACGCTGGAGCTCGCGATCTGCGCCACCATCTTCGCGATGGTCAGTGGCATCCTGATGGGGGTCTATTCGGCGCTGCGCCGCGACAGCTGGCTCGCGCATGTTTTCCAGGCTATCTCGCTGATCGGCATCTCGCTGCCGACCTTCCTGATCGGCGTTCTCATGATCTACCTGTTCTCTGTGACGCTCGGCTGGCTGCCCTCGTTCGGCCGCGGCGACGTCGTGCATATCGGCTGGTGGACGACGGGCCTCCTGACGCTGTCAGGCCTGAAAGCGCTGATCATGCCGTCGATCACGCTCGGCCTGTTCCAGATGACCTTGATCATGCGGCTGGTGCGCGCCGAGATGCTCGAGGTCATGCGCACCGACTACATCCGCTTCGCCCGCGCACGCGGCCTGACCACGCGCGCCATCCATTTCGGCCACGCGCTACGCAACACGCTGGTTCCCGTGATCACCGTCGCGGGCCTGCAATTTGGCTCGGTAATTGCTTTCGCGATCATCACCGAGACCGTGTTCCAATGGCCGGGCATGGGGCTCCTGTTCGTGCAGGCCGTTCAGAACGTCGATATCCCGATCATGGCGGCCTATCTGATGATGGTGTCGCTGATCTTCGTCACCATCAATCTCGTGGTTGATATCCTCTACACCATCGTCGATCCGCGGCTGCGCTCGACGGTCAGCCGGGCGCATTGAGATGAGCGAGGCCGTCGTTCCGCACACTGCCGAGAAGCGCGCCGCCGCACCCGGCTGGTTCAGGCGCGCGCTCGACAGCGACCTGTTCTATTCGTTCCGCCGCTCCAGGATCACCATGATCGCGGCGGGTGTGACGCTGCTGTTCTTCCTGCTCGCGATCTTTGCCTCGGTGCTGTCGGTGCAAAATCCGTTCGATCCGGCGCAGCTTCAGCTGATGAATTCGCGTATCTCCCCGCTCTGGACCGCCGACGGCCAGAGCCCGTTCCTGCTCGGCACCGACGAGCAGGGCCGCGACGTGCTGTCCGCGATTCTCTACGGCCTGCGCATCTCGCTTCTGGTCGGCGTGCTCGGCGTGGTCTTGTCCGGCGCGCTTGGCATCCTGCTCGGGCTGACGGCCGGCTATTTCGGCGGCGCCGTCGACGGCCTGATCATGCGCATCGCCGACGTGCAGCTGTCCTTCCCGGCCATCCTGATCGCGCTGCTGATCAACGGCATCGCCAAATCGGTCTTCGGCAACAAGCTCGACGAGATGAGCATGTTGGCGGTCCTGGTCTTCGCGATCGGTCTGAGTTTCTGGGTGCAGTACGCGCGCACGGTACGCGGCTCGGTCCTGGTCGAGAAGAACAAGGACTATGTCGCAGCCGCGCAATTGATCGGCCTGCCCGCCCCCGTGATCATGCTGCGCCACGTGCTGCCGAATACCACGGGGCCGATCCTCGTGATCGCCACCATCAACCTCGCGCTCGCCATCATCACCGAGGCAACGCTGTCGTTCCTCGGCTCGGGCATGCCCGAGACCATGCCGTCGCTCGGCACGCTGATCCGCATCGGCAACGGCTATCTGTTCGCGGGCGAATGGTGGATCGTCGCTTTCCCCGGCATAGCACTCGCCGCGCTGATCCTGTCCATCAACCTGCTGGGCGACTGGCTGCGCGACGCGCTCAACCCGAAGCTCCGATGAGTATGCGTCGCCCATGACCGAACCCGTTCTCTCCGTCCGCAACCTTCAGGTCGAGTTCGCCTCTCGCCGCGGCACGCTGCGCGCCATCGACGGCGTCTCCTTCGACATCGCCAAGGGGGAGGTGCTGGGCGTTGTCGGCGAATCCGGCGCCGGCAAATCCGTCACCGGTCTGTCGGTGATCGGCCTGATCGATCCGCCCGGCCGCATCGCCGGCGGCGAGATTCACCTTGCCGGCCTGCGGATCGACAATCTGCCGCCGGAGGAGATGCGCCGCATCAGGGGCAAGCGCATCGGCATGATCTTCCAGGATCCCCTCACCTCGCTCAATCCGCTGTACAAGGTCGGCGACCAGATCGTCGAGACGATCCGGACCCACCTGAACCTGTCCGAGACGGCCGCGCGTCGTCGCGCCATCGACCTGCTCGCCGAGGTCGGCATTCCGGCGCCGGAAAAGCGCATCGACGGCTACCCGCACGAATTCTCCGGCGGCATGCGCCAGCGCGTCGTGATTGCGCTGGCGATCTGCGCCGAGCCGGAGCTGATCATCGCGGACGAGCCGACCACCGCGCTCGACGTCTCCGTGCAGGCGCAGATCATCTCGCTGATCAAGCGGCTCGGGCGCGATCACGGCACCGCCGTGATGCTGGTGACCCACGATATGGGCGTGATCGCCGAAACCTCCGACCGCGTCGCGGTGATGTATGCTGGCCGCGTCGCCGAGATCGGCCCCGTGCAGGACGTCGTCCGGAACCCGCTGCATCCTTACGCCAAGGGCCTGATGGGCGCGATCCCAACGCTTGCCGGCGACGACAAGCGCCTGGTGCAGATTCCCGGCTCGATGCCGCGCCTGTCGGCGATCCCGCGCGGCTGCTCGTTCAATCCGCGCTGCGCCTTCGCCTTCGACCGCTGCAGGGTCGAGCGGCCGGAGCCGCTGCCGCGCGGCACGCAGTCGGTTGCCTGCCATCTCTATGACACCGTGCCGGCGGAGAGCGCGGCATGAGCACGCCCTTCGTCCAGGCCACGAACCTGCGCCGCGTCTTCGACGTCTCAAAGCCCTGGCTCAACCGCCTGCTGGAAGGCGGGCAGCTCGAATATCTCAAGGCTGTCGATCACGTCACCTTCGACATCAAGAAGGGCGAGACCTTTGCGCTGGTCGGCGAGTCCGGCTCGGGCAAGACCACGGTGGCGCGGATGGTGGTCGGCCTGCTGCCGCCGAGCTCCGGCGACGTGCTGATCGACGGCGTCTCGATGACCGATCCGCGGCAGGCGCCGGCGCGGCGCAAGCTGCGCCGCCGCATCCAGATGATCTTCCAGGATCCCTATGCGAGCCTCAATCCGCGCTTCCGCGTCGATGCCATCATCTCCGAGCCGATCCGCGCCTTCGACCTGATCCAGGGAGAGCGCGACATCCAGGCCCGCGTCGGCGAGTTGCTCAGCCTCGTCGGCCTCCATCCCGACGACCGCCTGAAATTCCCGCACGAATTCTCCGGCGGCCAGCGCCAGCGCATCGCGATCGCGCGAGCGCTCGCCTCGGACGCCGAATTCATCGTCTGCGACGAGCCGACCTCGGCGCTCGACGTGTCCGTGCAGGCCCAGATCCTGAACCTGATGCGCGACCTCCAGGACAAGTTCGGCCTGACCTACATGTTCATCAGCCACAACCTCGCCGTGGTTCGCCACATGGCGAGCCGCGTCGGCGTGATGTATCTCGGCCGGATCGTCGAGATCGCGGAGGGACGCGAGCTGTTCGCGCGCCCGCGCATGCCCTACACCAAGATGCTGCTGGGCGCCGTGCCTGACCTCGCCATGAGCGGCCGCCAGCGCATTCCGGTGAAGGGCGAGATCCCGAACCCGATCAATCCGCCCTCCGGCTGCGCCTTCAATCCGCGCTGTCCGCTGGCGTTCGATCTCTGCCGCAAGGAGACCCCGGAACTGATTGACGGCGTCGCCTGCCACGCGGTGAACACCGCGCCGGTCCCAGCGTGACGCGCGCGTGCCATGCGGTCTGTGCATTTGGCATCCCAGCATCGGCTGTGATCAATTGCGCCCGCCGCAAATGAGGTAGTCGATGGCCAGTAACGTCAATCCCGATCCCTTCACCACGCGCCCCGAGATCGAGGGCACGTTCGGTGTCGTTGCCACCACGCACTGGATCGCGACCGCCGTCGGCATGGCCATTCTCGAAAAGGGCGGCAACGCCTTCGATGCCGGCGTCGCCACCGCCTTCACGCTCCAGGTGGTCGAGCCGCATCTGAACGGCCCTGGCGGCGACGTGCCGATCATCGTCCATGACGTCAAGCGCGGCCGCACCGAGGTGATCTGCGGCCAGGGCCCGGCCCCCGCGCGCGCCACCATCGCGCATTACAAGAGCGAAGGCCTCGACATGGTGCCCGGCACCGGCCTGCTCGCAGCCTGTGTTCCCGGCACCTTCGAATCCTGGATGATGCTGCTGCGCGACTACGGCACGATGCGCGTGCGCGACGTGCTGGAGCCGGCGATCTCCTATGCGCACGACGGCTATCCGCTGGTCGAGCGCGCCTGCGCCACGATCCAGACCGTCGAGCAATTGTTCCGCAAGCATTGGCCGACCTCGGCCGCGGTCTATCTACCGAACGGCGAAGTGCCGAAGCCCGGCACGATGTTCACCAACAAGACGCTGGCGGCGACATACACCCGGATCCTGAACGAGGCCGAGAGCGGCGGAGGTGGCCGCGACGCCGAGATCGAGCGCGCGCGAAAGTCCTGGTCGCAGGGTTTTGTCGCCGAAGCCATCGACAAGTTCTGCCGTACGCAGGAAGTGATGGACGTCAGCGGCTCGCCGCATCGCGGCGTGCTCACGGCCGACGACATCGCGCGCTGGCAGCCGACGGTCGAGGCGCCGCTCACCTACGATTATGGCCGCTATACCGTCTGCAAGGCCGGCGTCTGGAGCCAGGGTCCGGTGACGCTGCAGCAGCTCGCGCTGCTGAAGGGTTTTGCGCTCGACGGGCTCGACCCGACCGGGCCGGAGTTCATCCATCTCCAGATCGAATGCGCAAAGCTCGCCTTCGCCGACCGCGAAAAGTTCTACGGCGATCCAAAATTCAGCGAGATCCCGATCGGGACGCTGCTGTCGGATGCCTATAACGACGAGCGCCGCAAGCTGATCTCGGAGAAGGCTTCGCTCGACTTCATCCCGGGCTCGATCGAAGGCTTTGGCGGCGTGGTCAAGCTGCGCCGCGCCGAGGGACAGCGCGAGGCGGTCGGCGCGCTCGGCGCGGGTGAGCCGACAGTGGGACGCTTCGGTGAAGTGCGCGGCGACACCGTGCATTTCGACATCATCGACAAGGCCGGCAACATGGTGTCCTCAACACCGTCAGGCGGCTGGCTACAATCCTCGCCGATCATTCCGGAACTCGGCTTCTGCCTCGGCAGCCGCGCCCAGATGTTCTGGCTGGAGGAAGACCATCCCGCCGCACTCGCACCGGGCAAGCGGCCGCGCACCACGCTGTCGCCGACCATGGCGCTGCGCGACGGCGAGCCGTATCTTGCCTGGGGCTCGCCCGGCGGCGACCAGCAGGACCAGTGGATCACGCAGTTCTTCCTGCGCCACGTCCATTGCAATCTCAATCTTCAGGAAGCCATCGACGCGCCGGCCTGGCACTCCGAGCATTTTCCGATCTCGTTCTGGCCGCGCACCGCGCGCCCCGGCGTGCTCGTGGTCGAGAACCGCGTACCGAAGGCGACGATCGAGAATTTGCGCGAGTGCGGACATATCGTCGAAGTCGGGCCCGACTGGTCGGAGGGCCGCCTTACTGCCGCCTCGCGCGTCGGCGTGCGCCGGCGCGCTGCCGCCAATCCGCGCGGCATGCAGGGCTACGCCGCGGGACGCTGAAGGCAGCACATGACCTGGTCGATCATCGCGCGAGACCCTGGCACCGGCCAGTTCGGCATTGCGGTAGCGACCCGCTTCTTCGCCGTCGGCGCGCGCGTGCCCTATATCGCGGCCGGCGTCGGCGCGATCGCGACCCAGGCCTTCGTCAACCCCTATTACGGCATCGATGGCGTCAAGCTGCTACGCGAGGGCCTGAACGTCCATGACGTTCTCGCCACCCTGCTCGCGACCGACGACGGCCGCGAGAGCCGGCAGATCCACATCATGGACGCCAGCGGCGCGATCGCCGCGCATACGGGGCGCGATTGCATCGACTGGTGCGGCCACATCGCCGGCAGCGGTTTTTCGATCGCCGGCAACATGCTCGCGGGCGCCGACGTGCTCGACGAGACCGCGAAGACCTACATCGCCAATGACAGCCTGTCTTTCCCGCGCCGCCTGCTCGCGGCGATGCGGGCGGGCGAGGCCGCCGGCGGCGACAAGCGCGGCAAGCAGTCGGCCGCGCTGCTGATCCACGGCGAGGAGGAATGGCCGGCGCTCGACATCCGTGCCGACGATCATCCCGATCCGCTCGGCGAGCTCGAGCGGCTCGAGCGTGTCAGCCAGGAGCTCTGGGTGCACTTCCGTCCCTCCATGCCGACGCGGCAGAATCCGTCCGGCAACACCGATCGCAGCGTCATCGAGGCCACCATCGCCGCGGCACGGGCAAAACAATCATGAGCGCAAGTCCTCTCATCGAGATCAAGGACCTGCGCATCCGCTTTCACGGCGACGACGGCCGCATCACCCACGCGGTCGACAGCGTTGATCTCAGCGTCGCCAATGGCGCCACGCTCGGCCTCGTCGGCGAGTCCGGCTGCGGCAAGAGCGTGACCTCGCTGGCCATCATGGGCCTCTTGCCGAAGCAAAGCGCGGAGATTTCAGGCGCGATCCGCTTCGACGGTTTTGACCTGCTGCAGACGCCGGACCAGACCCTGCGGGATCTGCGCGGCAACCGCCTTGCGATGATCTTCCAGGAGCCGATGACGTCGCTCAACCCGAGCTTCACCATCGGCGACCAGATCATCGAGACCATCCTGCGCCACCGCGGCGGCTCCCGCCGCAGCGCGCGCGAGCGGGCGATCGAGCTCTTGCGCCGCGTCCACATCCCCTCGCCCGAGCGGCGCATCGACGAATATCCGCACAAGCTCTCCGGCGGCATGCGCCAGCGCGTCATGATCGCGATGGCGTTGGCCTGCGATCCACGGCTGCTGATCGCGGACGAGCCGACCACCGCACTCGACGTCACCCTGCAGGCGCAGATCCTGGAGCTGATGCGGGAATTGAAGGCGGCGAGCGGCGCCGCGATCATCCTGATCACCCACGATCTCGGCGTGGTCGCCGAAGTCTGCGACGAGGTCGCGGTGATGTATGCCGGCGAGATCGTCGAGCGCGCGCCGGTGGACGAATTGTTCTCGGCGCCGCAGCATCCCTACACCGTCGGCCTGCTCGGCTCGATCCCGCGGCTCGACCACCGCGCCGAGCAGCTCGCAACCATCGAAGGCATGGTGCCGAACATGGCGCAGCCGCCCGCCGGCTGCCGCTTCGCCGCGCGCTGCCCCTTTGTGCTCGACGCCTGCACCAAGGCGCCGCCGCCGCTGGTCGAAGTCAGCCCGGGCCACCTCTCGCGCTGCATCCGCGCGCCGCTCGAACTGCTGGTGTCGTGATGGCGCTGCTCGAGGTCAAAGGCCTGGTCAAGCATTTCGTCGCCGAGCGCTCGCTGTTCGGCCGGGCGCTGGCGCATGTCAAAGCCGTGGATGGCGTTTCCTTCTCGCTCGAAGCCGGCAAGACGCTGGCGCTGGTCGGTGAATCCGGCTGCGGCAAATCCACCGTCAGCCGCCTGGTGCTGCGGCTGATCGAGCCCGATGCGGGCACCGTGCGGTTCGACGGCCGCGATCTCCTCGCGCTCGATGCCGACGCGCTCCGCAAATTCCGCCGCGAGGCGCAGATCATCTTCCAGGACCCCTACGCCTCGCTCAATCCGCGCATGACCGTCGGCCAGATCCTGACCGAGCCGCTGGCGCTGCACGATCTCGTCCCGCCGGCGCAGCGGCGCGAGCGGGTCGCGGACATCCTGCGGCTGGTCGGGCTGGAGCCGCGGCTGGAGCGGCGCTATCCGCACGAATTCTCCGGCGGCCAGCGCCAGCGCATCGCCATTGCCCGCGCGCTCGCGGTCGAGCCGAAGCTGATCATCTGCGACGAGCCGGTCTCGGCGCTCGACGTCTCGATCCGCTCGCAGATCCTCAATCTGCTGCGCGAGCTGCAGGACCGGCTGGGCCTCGCCTACATCTTCGTCTCGCACGACCTCGCCGTGGTCAAGCACATCGCCGACCATGTCGCCGTGATGAATCTCGGCCAGATCGTCGAGACGGCGGAGGCGGACGAGCTGTTCGCAGCACCTCGCCATCCCTATAGCCGCGCGCTGCTGTCCGCGATCCCCGTGCCTAAACCGCGGGCAAAGCGCAGCCGCATTGTGCTGCAGGGGGAGATCCCGAGCGCACTCAATCCGCCCACCGGATGCCGCTTCCACACCCGCTGCCCCTATGTGATCGAGCGCTGCCGCAGTGAAATGCCGCAGCTCACACCGGATGGCATCGGACATGCAACAGCCTGCCACCGAACGTCGGAACTGCCGTCCTCCGCGGCGATCGTCCCGTCCGACGGCGGTTTCTCGCCGGTCCTGGAAAAATTGGTCGCCGCCTTCAGCGGCGGCCCGGAAGCAGCGCGCGGCAGCGGGGTTAGTCCCTTGGGGACCGATCCCGTCTAACGGCGGCAAAACAGAGGTTGAGAGCGATGAGTTTCATGCGTTTGGCGATCCTGGCGTCGGCCCTGCTGACGTCGCTCGCGGGCACAGCCCAAACCCAAGTTCAAGCCCAGACCACCCTGCGCATCGGCATCGCCGAGGATCCTGACATCCTCGATCCCAGCATCGGCCGCACCTATGTCGGCCGCATCGTGTTCTCCGCCTTCTGCGACAAGCTGTTCGACATCGACGAGAAGCTCAACATCGTGCCGCAGCTCGCGCTGTCCCACGAGACTTCGGCCGACGGCAAGGAGATGACGATCAAGCTCCGGCCCAACGTCAAATTCCACGACGGCGAGCCGCTGGACGCGGAAGCCGCAAAGTTCTCGCTCGAGCGTCACATGACGCTGCCGACCTCGTTCCGGAAATCCGAGCTTGCCAGCGTCGACCATGTCGAGGTCGTCGATCCCCTCACCATCAAGCTGGTGCTCAAGACGCCCTACTCGCCGCTGATCGCCCAGCTCACCGACCGTTCCGGCATGATGGTGTCGCCGAAAGCGGCGAGGGAAGCCGGCGACAAGTTCGGGCTGCATCCGGTCTGCGCCGGCCCCTACAAATTCGTCGAGCGCATCCAGCAGGACCGCATGGTGTTCGAGAAGTTCGCCGACTACTGGAACAAGGACAACATCCATATCGACCGCGTCGTGTTCCTGCCGATCATCGATGCCACCGTGCGCCTCGCCAACCTCAAATCCGGCGGGGTCGACCTGATCGAGCGCGTGCTCGCGACCGACATCAAGGACGTCCGCGCCGACCCTCGCCTCGTGCTGTCGACGGCCCCGGAGCTCGGCTATCAGGGCCTCACGATCAACATCGGCAACGACAAGGCCAAGGGGCCGCTCAGCCAGTCGGCGAAGGTACGCCAGGCGCTCAGCCTGTCGCTCGATCGCGAGGCCATCAACCAGGTCGTCTTCAACGGCGAGTTCACACCCGGCAATCAATGGGTCAGCCCGACGCATCCCTACTATCAGAAGTCATTCCCGATCCAGGGCCGCGATATCGCCAAGGCCAAGGCGCTACTGAAGGAAGCCGGCGTCAGCCTGCCCGTGACCGTCGACTACATGGTGCCCAAGGGGACGGAGTACGAGGCCGTCGCCCAGGTCGTGCAGTCCATGGCCGCGGAAGCGGGATTCGACATCAAGGTCCGTGTGGTCGAATTCGCGACGACCTTCAAGCAGGCCCAGGCCGGCGAGTTCCAGATCTTCCAGATCAACTGGAGCGGCCGCATCGATCCCGACGGCAATTCCTACATCTTCATGCGCAGCAAGGCGCCGCAGAATGACGGTGTCTATTCGAACCCC
This sequence comes from Bradyrhizobium sp. 18BD, assembly GCF_054185225.1. Taxonomy (NCBI): domain Bacteria; kingdom Pseudomonadati; phylum Pseudomonadota; class Alphaproteobacteria; order Hyphomicrobiales; family Nitrobacteraceae; genus Bradyrhizobium; species Bradyrhizobium sp. 18BD. The sequence continues at coordinate 64,111 of NZ_JAVAYL010000033.1, forward strand.
GAGGCCGACAAGCTGCTGGAAGACGGGCGGGCGACCTCCAACGTCGAGGAGCGCAAGGCGATCTACCAGAAGCTGACCAAGATCCTGCTCGACGATCTGCCGATCATCTACATCTACCACCGCACGCTCCTGATCGCGCACACCAAGAAGCTCGACGGCTACCGGCAGATGCCCGACGGCCTCGTCCGCGTGGTCGGGCTGAAGTTCAAGTGACCACGGCTGCGCCCGGGACGCGATCCGAACCATGCTGAACTTCCTCGCCCGCCGGATCGCGCAGATCGTGCCGACACTGTTCTTCGTGTCGTTGCTGATCTTCTCGCTGCAGCAATTGCTGCCGGGCGATCCCGCATTGGTGATGGCCGGCGAGGAACGCGACCCGGCCGCGATCGAGCAGATCCGCAAGCTATACAAGCTCGATCAGCCGATCCCCGTGCAATATGCCTACTGGCTCAAGGGCGTGCTGTCGGGGAATTTCGGCGAGTCGCTGCGCAACAAGATGCCGGTGCGCGAGCTCATCGTGCAGAAGCTGCCGGTGACGCTCCAGCTCGGCTCGATGGCGATCCTGATCGCGTTCTTCATCGGCATCCCCGCCGGCATCGTCTCCGCGGTAAAGAAGGGAACCGCCTGGGACTATGGCGCCAATCTCTTCGCGCTCTGGGGCATCTCGACGCCGAACTTCTGGCTCGGGATTTTGCTGATCTTCCTGTTCTCGATCGAGCTCGGCTGGCTGCCGGCTTCCGGCTATGTGCCGCTTACCGAGAACTGGCGCGCCAGCCTCGCCGCCACCATCATGCCGGCCTTCGTGCTCGGCAATGCGATCTCCGCGATCCTGATGCGGCACACCCGCAGCGCCATGCTTCAGGTGCTGGAGAGCGACTATGTCCGCACCGCGCGCGCAAAGGGCCTGTCGGAACGCTCCGTCATCCTCAAGCACGCCATGCGCAACGCGCTGACGCCGATCATCACGCTCGGCGCGCTCGAGCTCGGCACGCTCCTCTCGGGCGCGGTGCTGACCGAGCAGATCTTCTCCATCCCCGGCTTCGGCAAGCTGATCGTGGACGCCGTGTTCAATCGCGACTACGCCGTGGTGCAGGGCGTGGTGCTGGTGACGGCCACGGTCTACATCACGCTGAACCTCGTGGCCGACGTCGCCTATATCCTCGTCAATCCGCGGCTGCGAGGCTAGAGCCATGACCGACGCCGCGCTGCCCGCCGCCCCCTCGACTGCACAAGCCTTTGAGCTCGACAGCCCGGCCCGCCGCGCCCGGCGGCGGCTCTTCAAGCGCAAGGCCGCCGTGTTCGGCCTTGTCGTGATCACGATGTTCATCGCGCTTGCACTCCTTGCGCCGCTCGTCGTGCCCTACGATCCCATTGCGACGAGCTGGAGCCTGGTGCGCAAGCCGCCCACCGCCGCACACTGGTTCGGTACCGACGAGCTCGGTCGCGACATCCTCAGCCGCGTTGTCTACGGCGCACGCGCCTCCCTGCTCGCCGGCCTGATCTCGGTCGCGATCGCGCTCGGCGTCGGCGTTCCTCTCGGCCTGCTTGCCGGCTATCGCGGCGGCTTCACCGATGCACTGATCAGCCGGATCACCGATGCGATGCTGGCCTGCCCGTTCCTGATCCTGGCGATCGCGCTCGCCGCGTTCCTCGGCCCGAGTCTCGGCAACGCCATGATCGCGATCGGCATCTCGGCCACCCCGATCTTCATCCGCCTCACGCGCGGGCAGGTGCTGAGCGTCAAGGCCGAGGACTATGTCGAGGCCGCCCGCGCCCTCGGCAACCCCGGCTGGCGGATCGCGTTCTCGCACATATTGCCGAACATCCTGCCGGCGCTGCTGGTGCAGGCGACGCTGTCCATTGCCGCCGCGATCATCGCCGAGGCCGCGCTGTCCTTCCTCGGCCTCGGTCAGCAGCCGCCGGCGCCGTCCTGGGGCAGCATGCTCAACGCGGCGCAGCGCTTCCTGACGCAGGCGCCGTGGATGGCGATCTGGCCGGGCCTTGCCATCTTCCTCGTAGTGCTGTCGCTGAACCTGCTCGGCGACGGCCTCCGCGACGCGCTCGACCCGCGCCAGCGGTAACGCCTGAGGGAAGAGACTCGCCTAGCGCGCCGACGGAGGTGCGTTCCCTCCCCCCTTGCGGGCAGGGGAATCGCATATGGAATTGCGGCCTCTATTGCGTTGTTTTGCAAGATGGATTCTGAGAACGACTCCCACGAGACGGAGGGAGTCGTATGGGCAAGCTCAGGAAGGCGTTTCGGCGATTGTC
>NZ_JAVAYL010000034.1:0-56982 GCF_054185225.1 Bradyrhizobium sp. 18BD
CAGGCGGAAGATGTTATCCAGGATCTTGGCGTTGTTCGGCTCCTGCTCGAACTTCACCAGTTGGTTGTCGACGGTGTCCAGGCTCTCGCTGGTCTCCGTCAAAAACTCCCGCAACAGATCATCCATGAAAACAGGCCTTCATACAGGGAGGGCGCGCACGAGTTGCGACGCGCCATTTCGGAATGAGGCCAGCTTCACCGCAAAGCGTTTAATAATGGTTGAGTATGTGCAAAAGAACGGAACCAACAAAGAGATAAGGCGCTCCGGACAAGCCGAAGCGCCTCGTAAAGAATCGATTAACGTTTTGAGGACGGCGCGCGCGTTTACGAAGCGGTAACGATGATGGCTTCGCCTTCGGGCTTGAGCGTCACCGTCAGCCCGCAGGCCTGCGCCAGCAGCCGCGTATAATAAGGCTGGATCGCGTGCGCATCCGCAGCAGGCCCGCGCTCACCGCTCAGGAGCTCGGCGATGTTCTGCGGCAGGCGCGCATTGTGGCCTGTCGCGGTGATGCGGAAGCTCATCGTCTCGCCCTCGCCGATCGGATCGATCGTCAGCATGCCGCCGCGCGGAATCGTGTGCTGGGCGACGACCAGCATGTTGAGCAGCAGCTTGACGCGATTCTTCGGCAGCAGCAGGCGCGGCAGATTCCACGTGATCGAGCACTTGCCGTCCTCGATATGGCCCTTCGCCATGGTCTGGGCATCGCCGAGGTCGATCTGGGCGCCGGAGGAGCCGGCCGCGCCGAAGGCGAGACGGCAGAACTGGAGACGGGCGGAGGCCGTCTTGGCGCTCTTGCGAATCAGGTCGAGCGCGAATTCGCGGTCTTCCGGCTTGGGATCGTCGTCGAGCACTTCGAGCCCGTTGACGATGGCGCCGACGGGGCTGATGAGATCGTGGCAGACCCGCGAGCACAGCAGCGCGGCGAGTTCGAGCATATCGGGAGCAGTAGCGGTCGCGGGCGACGAGGCGTCAGACATAGAAAGGGGTCCTGGAGGGTTCCTGGAATTGCACGGCACTGGACGCCGCGAATCACGCATGCTTGACGGATGCTGCGGGTTCTAACATTCGCCAGCCTGTGGCAGCTAGCTTGCGATAGGTTTCGAAGCGGCCATAAAGCCCCCGGTCGAATCGACCGGGGCGAATCAACTGAGAGGGGCGAGAATTGCCGATGAATGAGGCATGCAGGTGAGGATCATCGAGGCCGAGGCCGCATCCCGATTGATGGAGCCGCTCACCGCATTGGTGGTCAAGGCAGGCCAAGCGATCCTTGCGGTCAACCGCGGGGCGATGCGGGTCGACGGCAAGCAGGACGGCTCGCCGGTGACCGAGGCCGATCTTGCCGCCGACCGCATCATCGCCGACGGCCTGGCGCAGCTTGCCGCCGACGTGCCGACGCTCTCGGAAGAGCGGACCCAGCTCGCCGCAGCGCCGTTTCACGGCAGTTTCTTCCTGATCGATCCGCTCGACGGCACCAAGGAGTTCGTCGCTGGCCGTGACGAGTTCACCGTCAATCTCGCCCTCATCACCCAAGGCGTGCCGCTGCTCGGCATCGTCAGCGCGCCCGCGCTCGGGCTGCTCTGGCGCGGCATCGTCGGCCGCGGCGCCGAGCGCGTGAGGTTCGATGGCACCACCATCGGTGCGGCGGAGCCGATCCGCACCCGGACGCTGCCGAAGCCGGGCGAGCCCTGGGTCGCGGCGGTCAGCCGCTCGCACGGCGATGCCAAGAGCGAGGCGTTCATCGACAGCCGGCCCAATGCGGTCAGAAAGACCTGCGGCTCGGCGGTCAAGTTCGGCCGGATCGCCGAAGGCAGCGCCGACATCTATCCCCGCTTCGGGCCCACCTGCGAATGGGATGTCGGGGCGGGCTGTGCGGTCGTGACCGCGGCCGGCGGCAAGGTGACCGACGACAAGGGCAATGACATCGTCTTCGGCCACCGCCAGGACACCGGCTTCATCATCCCGGCGTTCGTCGCCTGGGGCGACCCGCAGCAGGCGGTCGGCTGCTACTGACTGAGCTGCTGCTGCAGCGCCGGCCAGCGCTTACCGACCTCGTAGAGGAAGCGTTCCGGATTGGCGGCGAAGGCATCGCGGTTGTCTTCCCGGCTGAACAGATAAAGTCGCTGCGCCGAGATCACGTAGAAGCGGGGGTTGCCGGCAACGGTGACGCCCCGGGCGATGTCGGCGGGGTCATAGCCGCCGTATTGCGGTCCATAGATTTCGGGATGGGCCAGGAAAGAGGCCCGGTTGCCCTCGTTGCGGAAGCGCCAGACCGCGCCCCACAGGTTGGCCTCGAACTCGGCCGTGCCTTGCACAGCCGCGCCATCGACGAAATAGGCCACGGGGTCGAACCCCTCGATGGCGACGCCCGAGAAGCGGTTGACGACGATCCGCTCGGTGGTGGCCGCGCCTGCCGGCAACCAGGAGCAGGCCAGCCAGATGCCCGCCAGCAGGCCGACGAGCCGGCCGATCAAGGCAATTCCGGGGCGCAAAGGGCTATCTTCCTGCCGTTGTGCCGTCATAGTTGCTGCGGATAACATCCGAGTCGAGGGGACATCCGGCGCAACCTAGAGCCGTGCCTGTTGGCGTCAGGTTAAGGAAGCGACCGGGATCGATACCAGGGGTTCTTTTATGACTTTCGCATCACGCCTTGCTGCGGTCGCGCTCGCCGCGATGGTCGGCTGGATCGTGCCGGCCTCGGCCCAGCAGGCGCCGCCGCCCAATCTGCCGCCGCCGCAGCGGAGCCCGACGCCCAACACCTACGGGCCGGACGAGCTCGTGACCGCCGGTCACCGCTTCTTCGGCAACGTCTCGCGCGGGCTTGCCTCGATCATCGAGAAGGCGGTCAGCCAATGGGGCCTGCCGAACGGCTATATCCTGGGCGAGGAAGGCTCCGGCGCCTTCGTCGCCGGCCTGCGCTACGGCGAGGGCACGCTCTACACCAAGAACGCCGGCGACCTGCGCGTCTACTGGCAGGGTCCCTCGCTCGGCTTCGACTGGGGCGGCGACGGCGCGCGCACCATGACGCTGGTCTATAACCTGCCCGCCACCAACGCGATCTACCAGCGCTTCGCCGGGATCGACGGCTCGGCCTATATCATCGGCGGCTTCGGCATGACGGCGCTCACCGCCAACAACATCGTGCTGGTGCCGATCCGCTCGGGCCTCGGCCTGCGGCTGGGCGCCAATATCGGCTATCTCAAGTTCACGCCGCGCGCGACCTGGAACCCGTTCTAAAGCGCGGCTGCGCTTTAGATTCCTGTTTGAGCATGATCTTTCCGGAAAACCGCTGCGCACTTTTCCGGATCAGGCTCTAAGCTCCCTCCCCGGACAAGTTCAGGATTCACGTTAACGACAGGGCGGGGCTGGCTTTTTGCCGGCCCGCCATGCATTGTCGTTGGTAAATTTTTCCTTAGCTCTCGGAGTTCCGGCCCATGGTCGAACCGATCATGTACCTGGCGATCGGCTTCCTGCTTTCGATGCTGTGCGGGCTTGCCATCGTGCCGCTGGTGCATAATCGCGCGGTCCGCCTGACCACGCGCCGGCTCGAGGCCGCGACCCCGCTGTCGATGGCCGAGATCCAGGCCGACAAGGACCAGCTCCGCGCCGAATTCGCGATGTCCGCGCGCCGGCTCGAGATGAGCGTCGAGCAGCTCAAGAACAAGACCACGAGCCAGCTCGCCGAGCTCGGCAAGAAGAGCGACGCCATCAACCGCATGAAGATCGAGCTCGGCGAGAAGAACGCCACGATCTTCGCGCTGGAGGCACGCGAGAAGGCGGTGAAGGAGCAGCTCCGCGCCACCGAAGAGGAATTCAGCGCCAGGACCGCAGCCTTGCGCGAGGCCGAGATTGCGCTGAGCGACAAGCAGGGCGAGCTCGCCAAGATCAACTCCGAACTGTCCAACCGCTCGATGATGGCCGAGAGCCGCCAGGTCGAGCTGGTCGCGGTGCGTGCGCAGATCGAGGAATTGAAGAACCGCGTCGGCGATGCCGAGAAGGAGTTCGCCGCCACCCACGCGCGGCTGACGCATGAGCGCAGCGAATCCGAGACCGCCTCGCGCGAGCTCGGCGATGCCCGCGGCCGCGTCGAGAATCTGAGCCAGCGCGTCACCGACCTCGACCGCCAGCTCATCGTGCAGGTCAAAGAGGCCGAGATGCTCTCGGGCCGCGTCGCCGACCTCGAGGGACGGCTCTCGACGCAAGGCAAGCTGCTGGCCGAGCGCGACTACGAGAACAACCAGCTTCGCCAGGCCAACGAGGGAAATGAGCGCACCATCAAGGAGCTGCGCGTCGAGATCGCCGCGCTGAGCGGCGGCAAGTCCTCGGCGGCGTTCGAAGCTATCCGCGCCGAAAAGGCCGCGCTGGAGGAACAGCTCGGCACCGCCCGCGACGAGCGCGCCAAACTTCAGCGCGACATCAACGCGATCCAGCAGCAGGCGGAAAGCTCCTGGGCGACCGAGCGGATGGAGAATGCGCTGCTGCGCGAGCGCATCAACGACATCGCCGCCGAGGTGGCAAAGCTCGCGATGCAGCTCGAAGGCCCGAACTCGCCGATCGAGGCCTTGCTTGCGGCCGAAGCCGGCCAGCCGCCGAAGCCGGCGCCGCGCCCGGCCAACGACGCCGCGACCAATGGCACCCCGAACCTGCCCGAGGGCGGTGGAACACTCGCTGAGCGCATCCGCGCGCTCCAGGCCCACGCCTCCCGCGCCCGCCAGCAGGGCGCGTAAGCGGCCCGAAACGCGGCCTCGCGGCCGGATTGCCTGATTGGCCCAAGGTTTTCGCTCCCGTAAGCCACCGCGAAACTTGACACCTCGGGCCCGCACTTCTAAATCGCGGGCTCCAATGCACCGGCCGGCCGAAAGTCCGGCCGCCTGCATGATGGTCCCGGGCGCATAGCTCAGCGGGAGAGCGTTCCCTTCACACGGGAGAGGTCCAAGGTTCGATCCCTTGTGCGCCCACCATCCATCCTGAACCCCACCGGTTACGGACGATCATCGATGGCCTTTGGCTGCCTTTCGGGCCGGCTCGATCAAAAAAGTCGAAAACAACCCCATGCACAGTAGCCGACGTCAGTCGGATCAATGGGTTACGAATTTTCCGAATATGACTTGCTCCGTCGGGCAAAACAGGGGCATGATGGCATCGTCGGGGATGTCCCACTTGCTGTCATCGCGAGCCAACGGGTCCGCGCAACGCGCGGCCCGATGACAGGCTCCGCGAAGCAATCCAGAGTCCCTCCGCGCACAGATTCTGGATTGCTTCGTCGCTGCGCTCCTCGCAATGACGGAGCGACGGTCGTCGTGGTCGTGGCGATCTCCCAACGGCTTCTGGTGATGTCTTTACGCCCGGCCGCTCCTCGTGTGCACGATGATCGACAGCTTCTCTTCGGTCGCCTTGGCCAGCACAGTGCCAGTGGTGCGGCCAAGCTCCTTGGCGATTTGCGTGATCGGCACGGTCCCCGCGAGCGATCTCAGGCGCTCCAGTTCGCTTTCAGTCCACCCCTGCTTCCAGCGTGCCATTTTCTCCAATCCTGCGCGAAGCGCCCCACCGCCTCTACATACTGTGGTTGAAAACCCTTCGGTTTTCACCTGTTCCATTGAATTCATCCGCGGCACGCGGCGTTCCGTTTGCGGCATAGCTGGCACAAACTGCACTTGCCGGTGAATGACAATGTTCTCAGGATCGCAAGCGCTCTCTGTCGCCGGATGTCCTACCTCCAATAGCTCTGTTTGACGGTGGGGAGTGCAACGGCCCCGGCACCCTGATCGGCCCCCAGCCCCAGTGTCGGGGCCGCCGCTTGCTCTGGCGATGATGGCATTGCGATCCATCTGGCTTGCGTTGCGACCTGTAGCTTGCCCACGGCACGGGGGGCGGCCTCGAAAGCGCACAGCGAAGCAATTCAGAACCCCTCCGCGGAAAGATTCTGGATTGCTTCGTCGCTGCGCTCCTCGCAATGACGGAGCGAGAGGCGACCGCTTCAACCAGCCCGCTGCGGCCGCAAGGCCGCGTAGAGGCCGACGAGGGTGCCGATGGCGACGAGGCCTGCCGCCAGCAGCACCTGCAATTCGCCGTCGTCGGTGGCGCCGACGGATGACACGAGCCTGGTCACGATGACGAACAAAATGCCCACGGCGGCCGCGGCGCCGGCGCAGAGATAGGCGAGCTCGCGCGTCAGGTTGCGGCCGAGAAGTCCGAGAGCCGTAAAGTACATCGCGGACGCGTTGGGATGAACGAACAAGGCGACGCGCGCATAAGGGCCGTAGGCGTCGAACAGCGACTCGCACCGGCTCAGGGCCGCCTTCGAGGCGACCCGCTGCAGGAACGGTCTGAAGAAACGCGCCTGTCCGTAACTTAAGACTGCGCCGGCGATGATGGCGAGCCACGCCCCGATGAAAACGGGAGCATCCGCGGGCTTCGGATTGAGCGCGACGGACATCAGGACGAGGGCGGTGCCGGGAAAATAGCCGAAATACGGGAACACCGACTCCAGGAGCACGCAGAGGAACATGAAGGCCGGAAACCACCATGACCCGGTTGCACTCTGGACGACGGCGTTCAGGTCGAAGAGGTCAGCCTTGTACATGAGGAGGTACATGCACATGGCCAGTCCCGCCAGCGCGTAGAACGGCAGCGCTCCCGACAGAAATCGTCTCATCCAACCATCGATCCTTGTTTCGCGGACACGGAGACCATCGATATCAGGACAAGACAACGGAAACGCATGGCTGATGCTTTAGGCGAATGAGACCGCTCCTGTCGATAGCGCTCTTTGCCACGCAATCCTCAAAACACCGAGAGGATGGAGGCATGACACAAACAAGACATGGAGCAGCCCCGCGTCCTACTTGCCGCGGTAACGCAGCGCCTCGACCAGCAGCGAGAACGCCGGAGACGGTTGGCGCCGGCTCGCATAGTAGAGATGATATCCGGAGAATGGCGGGCACCAGTCCGAGAGCACACGGACAAGGCGGCCTTGTGACAGATAGGGCTGCACATGTCCCTCGGTGAGATAGGCAAGGCCCAGCCCCTTCAGCGCGCCCTCCAGCAGAAGCCCCGCGCTGTTGAACACGAGCTGGCCCTCCACCCGCACATTGAGCTCCCGCCCGTTCTTCTCGAATTCCCAGGCATAGAGACTGCCGCCATGCGTCGGCAGGCGCAGATTGAGGCAATTATGCTGGGTCAATTCCTGCGGCGTTTTCGGCCGCTTGCGTTCGGCGAAGTAGGACGGAGAGCCAACGACCGCCATCCGGAGATCGGGGCTGACGCGCACCGCGATCATGTCCTTGGCGACGAGCTCGCCGGGACGTATGCCGGCATCGACCTGCTGTGCGACGATATTGGTGAGCCCGTAGTCGATGATGATTTCGACGTTGATGTCGGGGTATTTGGGCAGGACCTTTCCGAGCGCCGGCAGCAGAATTTCGCTGGCGGCATATTCCGTCGCGGTCAGCCGAACGGTGCCTGCAGGTTTCTCGCGAAACTCGCCGAGGGCTGCGAGATCGTTGTCCATCTCGGTGAATTTGGGGCCGATGCTCTGGAACAACCGCTCGCCGGCCTGGGTGGGCGTGACGCTGCGCGTCGTTCGATTGAGCAGCCGGACACCGAGCCGCTCCTCCAGATTGCGGATGATCTGGCTCAGCGCAGACTGCGTCATGCCGAGCTTGGCGGCGGCGCGCGTAAAGTTGCGCTCCCGCGCGACGGCCAGGAAGGCCAGAAGGTCGCTCGCGTCGTCCCGGTGCATTGATTAGTGATCCTAATAAGCGCATTCGAAATCTATCATCTAATCACGGGTCAGCGAAGGTCCTAGGTTCGGGGCAGCCACTCAAGCGCGATGAGATCGAGATGAATCGTCATCGCGCTTGGGGTTGTTGTTTGAGCATGATCTTTTCGGAAAACCGCTACGCACTTTTCCGGATCATGCTTTGGGAGCCCTGACTCAGCATGCCGGTTACAGCCATGCAGCCCCTCGCCTCGCCTCGCGTCACGGCGACGTTGCTGCCGATCATGGCGGTGGTGTTCCTCGCCTTCCTCGTCATCGGCGTGGCGATGCCCGTGCTTCCGCTCCACGTCCACGACGGATTGAGATTCGGCACCTTCGTGGTCGGCCTGGTCGCCGGCAGCCAGTTCGCGGCATCCCTGGTGTCGCGGCCGTGGGCCGGTCACTTCTCGGATCGACGCGGAGCGAAGCGCGGTGTCATCGCCGGTCTCGTCACAGCCGCAGCGTCCGGGCTGCTGTACCTGCTCTCGCTCGACTTCACTGATGCCCCGCTGGCCTCGGTGACCATTCTGTTGCTGGGCCGTGGTCTGCTCGGCGCCGCCGAGAGCTTCATCATCACGGCCGCGGTCGGCTGGGGTCTGGCGCTCGTCGAGAGCGGCAACACCGGCAAGGTGATCGCCTGGGTCGGCTCGGCCATGTTCGCGGCCTTCGCCATCGGCGCGCCGGCGGGCGCCGCGCTCTACGCCGCCTACGGCTTTGCGGCGATCGCGCTCGCGACGATTGCGGCGCCGCTGCTGGCGCTGCTGTTCGTTGCGCAGCTTCCCGCGGTGGCGCCGGTGCAGCAGGTGCGCCTGTCGTTCGCCAAGGTGCTCGGCGCCGTCTGGGTGCCGGGCTTCGGATCGGCCCTCGGCAGCGTCGGCTTCGGCGCGGTGACGACATTCGTCACCTTGCTGTTCGCCAACCGGGGATGGGCCGATGGATGGCTGGCTTATACGGCCTATGCCGTCGCCTTCATCCTGGCGCGCGTGTTCTTCAGTCACCTCGCCGACACGATCGGCGGCGCCAGAGTTGCGCTTGTCTGTGCGTTGATCGAAGCCGCCGGACAGGCGCTGATCTGGCTCGCGACACGACCCGAGATGGCGCTGCTCGGCGCCGCACTCACTGGCTTCGGCTTCTCACTGATCTATCCCAGCTTCGGTGTGGAAGCAGTACGCCGCGTTCCCGCGCAGAGCCGCGGCCTCGCCATGGGCGCCTACACCGCCTTTCTCGACCTCGCCCAGGGGATCGCCAGCCCCGCGCTCGGATTGATCGCGACGGGCGCGAGGCTGAACCTGCTGTTTCTCGCGAGCGCCCTCACCGTGCTCTGCGCCGCACTGGTCGCCTGGTGGCTGCTCGCGCACCCGTTCACCCCCGAAGGACATCCGCAATGAGAGCACTCGCCTCCACCTTATTGTCGTTCTGGCTGGTCGCCGGCGGCCCGGCCGCTGCGGGCCCGACATCCGTCAAAGGAGCAAACCCCATGTCGACATCGGAAGACATCCGCGCCGTTGCGCCGGCGCTCGAAGCCTACGCGCAGAAATTCGTCATCGGCGATCTCTGGAAGCGATCTGGACTTTCGCCGCGAGACCGCAGCATCGTCACGGTCGCAGCGCTGATCGCGCGCAATCAGACCGTGGAGCTGCCGGACTATCTCGCCCGCTCACTCGACAACGGCGTGAAGCCGTCGGAGATCTCGGAGATCATCACGCACCTTGCCTTCTACACCGGCTGGGCCAACGCGATGAATGCGATCCCGGCTGCGCGCGACGTCTTCAGGAGCCGCAACATCGGGGCGGATCAGCTTCCGCCGGACTCAGCGCCGCAACTGCCGCTCGACGAAGCCGCGGAGAAGCAGCGGGCGACACGTGTCGGCGAGCAGTTCGGACAGATCACACCGAGCCTCGTCCAGTACACGACCGACGTGCTGTTCCGCGATCTCTGGCTGAGGCCGGCGCTGGCGCCGCGCGACCGCAGCCTCGTCACCGTGAGCGCGCTCATCGCGACCGGTCAGGTCGCGCAGATCACCTATCATTTGAACCGCGCGATGGATAACGGGTTGACGCGGGAGGAAGCCGGCGAGGTGCTCGGCCATCTCGCCTTCTACGCCGGCTGGCCCAACGCATTTTCTGCGGCGCCGGTCGTCAAGGACGTCATCGACAAGCGGCCGCGCTGAGACGTGCCGTGATCAGGCGCAGGGACGTCCTCACTGGCGGCAGCGCGGCCGCTGTCATCGGAATCCGCCGCGCGCAGGCACGCGCGCCGGAACCACAGGAGAGTCACATGGACATCGACATCAAGCGAAACGGATCGCGTCCGTCCCAAAAGGGATCGCAGGACTGGTTCACCGGGACGGTACGCGTCGATCCGCTGTTCCAGGCCCCTGAGCCTGCCCGGGTGGGGGCGGGCCAGGTCACCTTCGAGCCGGGCGCCCGCACCGCCTGGCACACCCATCCGCTCGGGCAGACGCTGATCGTCACCGCGGGATTGGGATGGGTTCAGCGGGACGGCGGACCGATCGAGGAGATCCGGCCCGGCGACGTCGTGTGGTTCCCGCCGGGGCTGAAGCACTGGCATGGCGCCTCGCCGACGACTGCGATGACCCATATCGCCATCCAGGAAGCCTCCGGCGGCAGGAACGTCGACTGGATGGAGAAAGTGAGCGACGAACAGTATCGGAAGTGATGCGCGCTCGCTGTAGAATGCGTTCCGAAACATCGGGAGAAGCAGCGCATGGCGATCATCTTCATCACCGGCAGCACCGACGGTCTCGGCCGCGCGGCGGCGCAATCGCTCGTCGATCGAGGTCATCGCGTGGTGCTGCACGCGCGATCCGCGGGCCGCGCCAAGGAGATCGGCGAATTCGCCTCGCGTGCCGGCGGAATCGTGGTCGGCGATCTCGGCAGTGCCGCGGATGTGAGGCGCATCGCGGACCAGGTCAACGCGATCGGACGGATGGATGCGATCATCCACAATGCCGGCGTCTATACGCGGCCGGGCCGCGGCGCGACGCCGGAAGGCCATGCCGAGACGCTGGCGATCAACACGCTTGCGCCGTACCTGCTGACGGCGCTGATCGAGCGGCCCGACCGGTTGGTGTATCTCAGCAGTGGATTGCACAGGGGTGGAGAGGGTTCGCTCGACGACCTCGATTGGACCAAGCGTCCCTGGGATTCGGGCAAGGCCTACGCGGAGAGCAAGCTGCACGCCGTCGCACTCGCTTTCGCGCTGGCAAGGCGCTGGCCCAAGGTCCTCTGCAACGCCGTCGATCCCGGCTGGGCACGCACGAAGATGGGTGGCTCCGGCGCGCCGGTCGATATCGACACGGGACAGCGGACCCAGACCTGGCTGGCCGCAAGCACGGATCCCGCCGCCTTGGTCAGCGGGCGCTACTGGCATCAGCTCCAGCAGCAGCAGCCGGCCAGCGAGGCGGCCGATCCGGAGTTTCAGGACAAGCTGATCGAGAAATTGCGTAGGCTGACCGGAGTGGAGCTGCCGCAGGTCTAGAGCGGAATGGCTTTAGGTGAAATCGAGTCTGGCTCACAGCAGCGCTCTCTCCGTTCCCTCCCCCCTTGTGGGGGAGGGACAGGGAGGGGGGTGCCGCACGGGGATTCTTTCCGTTCGGACGCTCGCTTTCGCTGCATCATCAACAACCAGCACCTTTTCCTGGGCTACCCCTCTCCCTAGCCCTCCCCCACAAGGGGGGAGGGAACGTACCTCCGCCGGCGCGCCGTCGAGGCTCATCCCATCGGGTCTTATGCAGGCAATGCGCACCACTCGCTACGCGATCGAGAGGATCTCGATCTCCTGCGCGCCTGAACCGACGACGTCGCCGACCGCTTTCCCCATCAACGACCGCGCGACCGGCGCGACGAACGAGATCGAGCCGGCTTTCGGATCGGCTTCGTCCTCGCCGACGATGCGATAGGTCTGCACGCGGCCGTCGGCGCGGCTGAAGGTGACCGTGCTGCCGAATGCGACCGTATCGTTTGACTCAGGCTTCGCAACGAGCTGCGCCGTGCGCAGCCGCTCGGTCAGATAGCGGGCGTCGCGCAAGGGCACGGCCGATTGCCGGCGCTTTTCGTTGGCGTCCTCGATGGCTTGCGCGACCTCATAGGCCTCGCGCGCCTCCTGGAGCTGCGATTGCAACGCCTGCAGGCCGGCTTCGGTCACGAGGTTCGGGTGCGGCGAGATCGGGCGATCCGGCAACAACGTCTCGGAGGCGGTCTCGGCGCTCTCTTCTTTGGTAAAGGCGACGCTCAACTCGAAAATCCCATCGAACTGTTGGGGGGCACCAGGCGTGCCTTCAGGCCGCGATCTCCTGACTGGGAACCGCGCCGGGCCGCCGCTGGTGATTTCTAGGACTATATCTCAAGTTCGACGAAACGACGGAGCTTGAACACGAGATCCGGCAGGGCCTGGCGGAACCGGGTCGCGTTCTGGAAGCTGGTCGAGAACGGCGCGAAGGTGATCATCGCGTTCCATTGCCGGTAGCCGTAGACCGTGACCGAGGCGCCGTTGGCCGGAAAATCCTCCAGCTTGCGCAGCTCGCCGAGCACGAGATCGGCAATGGCTTCCGCCGGCAGCAGCCGCTTGCCGTCCGGCGTCGTGGCGATTTTTGCAGGCTGTTGGACCGGCGGAGCTGCCGGCGCCGTGCTGGGCGCATCCACGCTCTTGAGCGGCGGCGCGTCCGGAGCGGGCGGCTCGATCGGTTCAAACCCCTTCGGCGGAGCGGTGGGCGGAACCTCCGCAAGCGGCGGCGGCGTGACGCTGTCCGCGCGCTTGTTGCCTCCCAGGATGCTACTGATCATGGCCACAAGGCCAGCATCCTTCGCGTCGTCACTCATTACTCCCCCCGGGCTTCGGCCTACTCTAGCACCGCTCACACAGACCGCCACAAGGGGTGTATCGCCCGATTCCGCGAGGCGAAAGTCCACTTTCGCCGGCACGGCGGCGCGACGCCTCGTCGTCGCGCCGGGCCGCCGCGCGATCTCTCACTGCTTCTCGAACGGAATATATCGCTGGTACTGCTTGGGCACCGAGCTGCGGTAGCGCGCCGGCACGGTACCGGTGTCGACGGAATGGTCGATCTCCTGCTGCCGCGTCATCTTCTTCTTCGCCGGCTTCTTCGATGCGCCCTTCTTGGAGTCGGATTGCTGGCCGGACGTGTCGGTGGTTGCGGCCGGCGCAGCCGTCGTTGTTGCCGGCGCGGCCGTAGTCGTTGCCGGCGCGGCCGTGGTCGTCGCCGGCGCAGCATTCGTCGTCGCGGGCGCCGCGGCTGGCGCGCCCTGAGCCAGCGCGAGCGGTGTCTGCATGAGAAGCGCCAGCGCTGCTGTCGCAGCCAGCAAATATGACCTTTGCATCAGAACCTCCAAAATGACCTGATCCGAATGAGATGAGCCTCGACGAGACGAAGACCTGATGAGACGAAGACTCGGCGTCCGGGATCGGCGCGTACAAGTCTGCGCAGGCTAGGCTCGAACCCGGTCGCCAACTGTGGCCGAGATCACATAGTTCGTCGCGGCCTGGCTCATCATAGGCGCATGTCGAACGCCGTGCCCAGCGCGGACACCAGGACGAGCACGACAAAGTGTCGGGCAAATCCCGGAACACGCACACTGAGCTGGTGTTCCACATCTTGCCTTCCTTGCATCCGTTCTCGACAGGAGACTGAAATGCGTCGCACGATCCTCACTCTCGCATCACTTGCGGCCCTGATGGCCGCAATCGCCCCGGCGGCCCAAGCCCACGCCGCAAACGACAGATATTGCCTGCAGGGGCGCATCTGGGGCTATCCCGGCAACTGCCAGTTCTCGAGCTATCAGCAATGTCAGGCGAGCGCCTCCGGCACGTCGGCCTATTGCGGCGTCAATCCGCGCTACGCGTACTCGCAGCAGCGCGACTACTGACGACGTTGTGGCGGCGTGCGCGTGAGTGCGCCGCCACACTTTTCGCGTGAAGACGATACGCTTCGCCGACAGCACGGCGAACCGAGACGACGCGAAGCGGCCTCTCCCCATCGATGACGAGAATGTTATCCGTCATCGCTTCGGGAAAAATTTGCAAAGCGCGGCCGCAGCTTGCGCAGGCGCCCTCCTCCGGAACAACGGCAATCGCGCACAGTGTGTGAAGCTGCGGCTTGTGGCGCCGGATTCCCTGATCTAGCTTCGCCTGCATATTCTGTTGCGAACAACTTTAGCTTTATTCGATTTCCAGCGCGATATTTCATGGAGGTGATTTCAATGAGCAACCGGCACGCTGTAATTCCGCGCGGATTGAATGTCCCGCGTTCCGCACTTTCCCAGGGCCGCTTCGGCCGCATGTTCCGCAAGCTTGCGCCGGCAAAATTCGGCGTGAACGCTTCCGACAATGTCGCTAACCTTTCGGCGCTCGCCGACAAGATGGTCGCCGGGTTCGATCCGCCGAAGGACGGACCGGACGCGGAGGAGAGCGGCATTCCCGCGCTCTACACCTATCTCGGCCAGTTCATCGATCATGACATCACCTTCGATCCCGTGAGCTCGCTGACCAAGCAGCAGGATCCCGACGGGCTCGTCGATTTCCGCACGCCGTCGTTTGACCTCGACAATCTCTACGGCCGCGGCCCGAACGACCAGCCCTACATGTATGACGGCATCAAGCTCCGCCTCGGCGAGACGCTGAGCGGCGCGGGCGTGCCCGACAGCAGCGACCTGCCGCGCTTCAAGGGGCGCGCGCTGATCGGCGATCCCCGCAACGATGAGAACAGCATCGTCTCGCAGTTCCAGGGGTTGATGCTGCGCTTCCACAACCGCATGGTCGACGACAATGACAGCCTGTCGTTCGACGAGGTGCAGCAGCGCGTCCGCTTCCACTATCAATACGTGGTGCTGAACGACTTCCTGCCGCGCATCGTCAACGCCGACGTGCTGAACTCGCTGAAGAACGCCGCGGGCAGCTATGACCGCAGCAAGCTCGCCTATTACCACTGGAAGACCTATCCGTTCATGCCGGTCGAATTCTCGGTCGCGGCCTACCGGCTCGGGCACTCCATGATCCGCCCCGGCTACCGGCTGAACGATGACGACAAGATGCTGCTGCAGATCTTCCCCGATCCCAGCAATCCCGACAAGAACGCGCTGACCGGCTTCCGCGCCATGGGCCCGGGGCGCGCGATCGACTGGGGCCGCTTCATCGATCTCGACACGCGCGCCTATGGCGTCGAGGACGATCCCAACAATCCCGACAACAAGCGGCGGCTGCAGTTCGCCTATCGCATCGATGCTTCGCTGGTGGATCCGCTGCGCAGGCTGCCGCCGGAGGTCGCGTCCAATCCGGCTTCGCTGGCGCTGCGCAATCTCGAGCGCGGCTGGCGGCTCGGCCTGCCCTCAGGCCAGGCCGTCGCCAGGGCGATGAACCTGACGCCTCTGGCCGACGCGGATATCGTCATCGGCAAGGCCGTCGACGAGCCCGGCAAGGGCGATCCGCAGACCAAGATCGCGACCATCGCGAACGGCGTGTTTGCCGACAATTGCCCGCTCTGGACCTACATCCTGGCCGAGGCCGCGCAGTTGAGGGCCGACGTCCCGATCCCCGTCACCGGCGGCCCCGGCACCGTCAAGACGCCGCAGCTCGGCCCCGTCGGCGGACGCATCGTTGCCGAGGTCTTCCTCGGCATGATGTTCGGCGACAATTCCTCCGTGCTGTCGCTCGACCCGCAATGGACGCCGGTGACCGGCTCCGGCTTCGCACTGAAGGACCTCGTCGCCTACGCGCTCGGCCAGGGCGATCCCCTGCACTGAGCTTGCGATCATCGACGATGCGAAGGCCGCCCACGCTCCCGGGCGGCCTTTTGCCGTGGCGTGCTCAGTGCGGCGTGCCTAATCCGCTCTCCGCAAGGCGCGCGGCGAACCAGAGCGACAGCGGCTGATCGACGACGCCGCTGACATAGACCTCCGACATCGTCACATGCTGCTTGTCCAGCACCAGCAGCACGCCGATCCAGAAGGGAAACCAGACATGCACGTCGGTGAGCGCCCTCAGCTTGTGCTGGTCGTGCTCGAGCGGCGTGTGATTGCTCGCCTTGCGGATTTCAACGGCGAGCAGGTTGTTCGGAATCTCGCGCTGATGCACGACGACATCGGGATAGATCGACTTGCCGAGATGATCGTCGGTCGAGATGATGGTGCCGTGTGGCAGATGCAGCGTGCGCTCGCCGAGCCGGTCGTAATTGCAATCGACGGCCCAGCCCGGGAACTGCGGCTCAAGATAGACGGCGAAGCGGTGCGTGACCGCGCGCTCGCCGATGTCCTTCTCGAACAGGAATCCTTCGTGGGCGTAGAAGTCCCGGAGCGCCGCGATCACCTTGTTCAGCTCGGTCTGCATCGTGCCTCCCGACCATATCGGCGCTCCGTTGTTTGCGCGCCCCTTACATCTGGACTTCGATCAGCCGCGGCCCCGGCTCGGCGACGGCTTCGGCCAGCGCCTTGTTGAACTCGTCGGCATTGGTGACGGCGCGGCCGGGCACGCCCATGCCCTTGGCCAGCGCGACGAAATCCAGCGTCGGACGGTCGAGGCGGAGCATGTCGTTGGCACGCTGGCCGGGCTCGCCGGCGCCGACATTGTCGAACTCGCCGCGCAGGATCTGGTAGATGCGGTTGGCGAACACGATGGTGACGATGTTGAGATTCTCGCGGGCCTGCGTCCACAGCGACTGGATCGTGTACATCGCGCTGCCGTCGCCGACCATGGTGAGGACCTTGCGGTCGGGGCAGGCGATCGCCGCGCCGATCGAGAGCGGGGTCGAGAAACCGATCGAGCCGCCCATGTTCTGCAGCCAGTCGTGCGGCGCTGCCGCGGCCGTCGGCGGGAAGAAGCCGCGGCCGGTGGTGAGGGACTCGTCCACCATGATCGCGTTCTCGGGAATCGCACAGGCGATCGCCTGCGCGATCGAGGCGAAGGTGAGCGCGCCGGTCGGCTTGACCAGTTCCTGCAGCGCCTGCGGTTTGACGTCCTTGGCGCTGGCCTTCACGGCGCCGGCGAGCGCTTCCAGCGCTGCGACCGAGTTCTCGCCCCAGGAGGTCATGCGATGGACGTCGCAGCCCTCGGGCTTGAGCATGCTCGGCTTGTTCGGATAGGCGAAGAACGCCACGGGATCGTCGGACTCGACCAGCACGATGTGACGGAACTTCGCCAGCATCGGCAGCGCGTTCTCGATCACGTAATGGATGCGGTCGATCGAGTAGCGGCCGCGGCCGCGCGCCATTTTCGGGCGGAAGGTCGGACCCATCACGGTGCAGCCGGTCTTGGCGGCGATGCGCTCGGCCAGCGCCAGGCCATGCTCGCTCAGCGCGCTGCCGGTCATCAGCAGCAGCGTGCCTTCGCCGTCGCCGTGCAGGATCCTGGCGGCCCGCTCGACCGCCTGCGGCGAGTAGCTGGCGCGCTGCTGCTCGGCCGGGACCTCGGCAATGCCGTCGGCCTCGTTCCAGGCGGTGTCGGCGGGCAGGATCAGGGTCGCGATCTGCCCCGGCGCGCTCTTGGCAGCGGCAATCGCCGCGGCGCCGTCGGCGGCAACCGATTTGGAATTCGGCGAGGTCCGGACCCAGGACGACATCGGCCGGGCCAGGCCCTCGATGTCGGAGGTCAGCGGCGCGTTGTAATCGATGTGGTAGACGGCATGCTGGCCGACGATGTTGACGATGCCGGAATTGGCCTTCTTGGCGTTGTGCAGATTGGCAAGGCCGTTGGCGAGGCCGGGGCCGAGATGCAGCAGGGTCGAGGCCGGCGTACCCTTCATGCGGTAATAGCCGTCGGCAGCGCCCGTCACCACGCCCTCGAACAGGCCGAGCACGCAGCGCATGCCGGGCACGCGGTCGAGTGCTGCGACAAAATGCATCTCGGAGGTGCCCGGGTTGGAGAAGCAAATGTCCACCCCGCCCTTGACCATCGTCCGCACCAGGCTTTCCGCACCGTTCATTCTGTCTGCTCCCGCAACCGGCGATTTCCAGTGATCCGTCCGATCAATCATTGTTCGCCGCCTCGGTCAAAGCAATAGCGGCCATCGCGGCCCTGCCCCGCAGGGCGATGCACCGGTTTGGATAACGCTTTCCAGCAAATTGGCGCGGTTGCCGATTTGGTAACGGCAATCGTTAAGCATGGCGTCCCTCACGGGGCCGTGGCTTGCGGAACGCCCGCAAATATGGCCTGTGGCTTCATTGAAGAGATTTTTTGCTGGGGGAAACAATGATCCGGTTTTTTGCCGCACCGATTGCCGCCATCGCGCTCCTGACCGCCACGGCCGGCGGCGCCTTCGCCGAGGAGTTCGACTCCCGCGACATCATGGGCGGCGGTCCGAACTTCTTCCGCGGCGGCTCCAGCCCGATCCCCCGCACCACCGTCATGTACAACGGTAATTACGCCCCCGGCACGATCGTGGTGAACACCTCCGAGCGCCGGCTGTATCTGGTGCTCCAGAACGGCCAGGCGCTGCGCTACGGCATCGGCGTCGGCCGCGACGGCTTCCGCTGGGGCGGGGTGCACAAGATCACCGCCAAGAAGGAATGGCCGGATTGGACGCCGCCCTCGCAGATGCTGGCCCGCCGGCCCGACCTGCCGCGCCACATGAAGGGCGGCATCGAGAATCCGCTCGGCGCGCGCGCGATGTATCTGGGCTCGACGCTGTATCGCATCCACGGCTCCAACGAGCCGGAGACGATCGGCCAGGCGGTTTCGTCCGGCTGCTTCCGCATGACCAATGAAGACGTCAGCGACCTCTATGGCCGCGTCGGGGTCGGCACCACCGTGGTGGTGCTCAACAACTAAGTCCACGCAAGCTTCCGTAGGGTGGGCAAAGCCGCAGGCGTGCCCACCATCCGTCAGCGATCATGGAAAAATCGTGGGCACGCCGCTTCGCGCCTTTGCCCACGCTACGGCACCTGAAAGTGGCAGGAACCCGCAGGGCGCGTGAATATGCGGACTTGTGTACGCGGCGCGAATACGGCAGCGTTGCGTAACGATGAGCGCATTCAATCCGCCCTCGGCTGTTGTCCGCTTCGCCCTGCTGGGGTTCGCCGCGCTCACATGTGTGCCTGACACCGCTACCATCGCGGTGGCGGGCGAGTTGCCCGCGATCGCCTCGCGTCAGCGCGCCGAGAAGAAGAGCTTTACCGACGGCGAGATTGTCGAGGGCTTCTTCAAGACCGCCTTCGGCGCCGAATACCATCTCGCCGGCCGCGTCGATCGCATCCGCAAATTCGACGGGCCGGTGCGCGTGTTCGCCGAGAGCGACCGCGCCGACCGCAAGACGCAACTGGCAAAGGTCGTCGCCGACATCGCCGCACGCGTGCAGCATCTCGACATCGCCATGACCACGACCAGCGAGGCCGCGAATGTGCGGGTCAAGCTGGTGCGCGACCGCGACCTGTTCCGCACCATCGCGAGCTTCTACGGCGTGGACAAGGCGCGCGAGATCCGCACCTCGCTCGATCCGCAATGCCTGTCCGGCTTCCGCAAGAACGACAATTTCGAGATCGAGCATTCCGACGTCATCCTCACCGTCGACAATGGCGACTTCACCTTCCTGGACTGCGCCTATGAGGAGCTGCTGCAATCGCTCGGGCCCATCAACGACACCACGAGCGTGCCGTGGACGATGTTCAACGACAACGTCTCGATGGGCTATTTCGACGTCTACGACCAGTACATCCTCAACCTGCTCTACGACCCCCGCATCAAGCCCGGCATGACCGTGCCGGAGGTCAAGGCCGTGCTGCCCGCCGTGCTCGCGGATGTCCGGGCGTGGGTGAAGCGGGTGAATGATCTGAAGGATTAGGTGATCCGTCATCCTGAGGTGCGAGCTGCGCGGTGCGAAGCACCGTGCAGGAAGCCTCGAAGGATGGGCGGCCGAGATGCAGCCGGGCCGTCGTCCCTCGAGGCCTCCGCTTCGCTCCGGCACCTCAGGATGACGGTGATATATTTTCGCGCGTTGCTTCCACCGCTCCCATCGCCCCATCCTACCCCACGAGATCGGCGACGGTGCTCGCGGCCTTCAGCCCGGTGCCGGTGAGGACCGCAACCGTGGTCTCGTTCGCCTTGATGGCGCCGCTGGCAGAAAGTTTCTCCAACGCCGCGGCCGCGCTGGCGCTGGTCGGCTCGGCGAACAGGCCTTGCCGTGCGAGACGCCGCAGGGCGGCGACGATCTCGTCCTCGGTGAGCGCGACGGTGCCGCCGCCGCTCTCGCGCAAGGCGGCGATGATCTCGCGCAGGCGCAGCGGGGCCTTGATCGCGGTGCCCTCGGCAATGGTCTTGCTCACCTCGCGCGCGACAGGCGTGTCGACGCCGGCCTTGAAGCTGGCATCGATCGGCGAACAGTTCAGCGGCTGCGCGGCGAACAGGCGCGGCAGCTTTGCGATCTGCCCGGCCTTCAACAGCACGCGGAAGCCGAAGGCGCAGCCGAGCAGGCTGCTGCCGGCGCCGACGGGAACGATGACGTTGTCGGGCGCGCGAAAACCGAGATCTTCCCAGATCTCATAGGCGAACGATTTGGTGCCTTCGAGGAAGAACGGCTGCCAATTGTGGCTGGCATAGAACGTCTGGCTCGACTGGCGGATGGCCTCGGCCTCCGACTCCTCGCGCGGCCCCTCGACGAGCTGCACTTCGGCGCCGTAAGCGCGGACCTGCGCGATCTTGGCCGGCGAGGTCGAGGCCGGCGCCAGGATCTTCACGCGCATGCCGCCGGAAGCGCCAAGCCCTGCCATGGACGAGCCGCCATTGCCGGACGAGTCCTCCAGAATGGCGTTGACGCCGATCTGTCGGAGGAACGACAGCATCACCGCCGAACCGCGGTCCTTGAAGCTGCCGGTCGGGTTGAACCATTCGAGCTTGAAGAACGGGCGCAGGTCGCCCCAACCCTGCTGCACCAGCGGCGTGCAGCCCACACCGAGCGAAATCGGATCCTTGATCTCGACCGGCAGCGCCGCCCGGTAGCGCCAGAGCGATCGCGTACGGCTGTCGATGTCCTCACGCGAGATCCCGGCCCCCGGCGTCACCAGCAGCGGCGTGCGCTCGTCCGAGCACCAGCGCGGCTGGTCGAGCGGATAGAGCTTTCCATTGCGGGGGTCGATGTAGCTGGCGGCAGGCATTGGCGTTCTCCGGGGCGATCCGCCCGATATGTCCGAATCTGCAGCTTTTATCCAGTCGCCTGTTTCGGGGCAGCTGGAAGCCCCCCTTCAAAAATTCAAATGATTACATAGATATAAGGCACGTTTTGGCGCCGTTCGCCCATCCGGACGAGCGGAGAAGGCGGCCACTGGCCCCGCCGCACGATTAACTTGTCTGTCGTGCCTCGCCGCTACAATATGTTGGATTGAGCTTGCGTCGCCGGCGTTCGGCATTGGCTGTGCAGGTGAGCCAGGCCCGTCCGAGCGGCGGGCCGTTGGCTTTTTGGGAGCCTGGACATGAGCCGCGCGAACCGTACCGACCACATCCGCCTCACCTCCCATCCGGAGCCGGGCCGGAAGGCCGCCTTCCCGATCCATTGGGGCGCCGCGGATGCCCGCGCCCGCGGACCGATCATCGGCACGGTATCCCGCGCCGGGGATCGCAACGTGATCGGCAGCCATGGCGGCTCCTATGCGATGTACCGCGCCCTCGCCGTCTCCGCCGGCGCGCTCGATCCCATCAGGCGTCCCGATCTCACCAACACCTTCCCGGCCGCGACCATCGGCCCGTTCGAGCAGTGGCGCGATCCCGCAAAGATCGTCGCCCTCGATCCCTGGGGGCACCTGGTCGCGGAGAATTTCGGCAAGGACATCGCCGAGGGCGTCGATATCCGCCCGAGCATCGCGGTGACGCGCGCGCGGCTCGACCTGCCGGAGATCCGCGAAGCGCTGGCCGCCAAGCGGCTGCGCGCGGACGGCGAGGTCGTGCATGCCAATGGCAGCGTCTCCGTGGTGAAGATCGCGATCGATCCGGTCTGGTATCTGCCCGGCCTTGCCGAGCGGTTCGGGACCAGCGAAACCGAGCTGCGCCGCACGCTGTTCGAGCAGACCGCCGGCATGTTCCCCGAGCTCGTCACGCGCCCGGACCTGAAGGTGTTTTTGCCGCCGATCGGCGGCACCACCGTCTACATGTTCGGCGATGTGACAAAACTGCCGGACCATCGCACCAAGATCACCTGCCGCGTGCATGACGAGTGCAACGGCTCCGACGTGTTCGGCTCCGACATCTGCACCTGCCGGCCCTATCTCATCCACGGCATCGAGGAATCCGCGCGCGGTGCGCAGGAGGGCGGGCTCGGGCTCGTCGTATATAACCGCAAGGAAGGCCGCGCGCTCGGCGAGGTCACCAAATTCCTGGTCTACAACGCGCGCAAGCGCCAGGAGGACGGTGACGCCGCCGCCGCCTATTTCGAGCGCACCGAATGCGTCGCCGGTGTCCAGGATGCGCGCTTCCAGCAGCTCATGCCGGATACGATCCACTGGCTGGGCCTGAAGCGCATCGACCGCTTCCTGTCGATGAGCGACATGAAATACGACGCGCTGACCTCGCAGGGCATCGACATCGTGGAACGCGTGCCGATCCCACCGGAGCTGATCCCGGCCGACGCCTATGTCGAGATCGCCGCGAAGAAGGCCGCCGGCTACTACTCGACCGACATCGCGCCGGAGAAGGACGTCGATGGCGTGGTCGGGCGCTCGCTGGAAAAATACTGATTACGCGATGGCGGACGCTTTGGAACAACAGGCCCGCTCCCTGCTCAGTGCAGGAGCGGTTCGCGCGCGTGCCGGCGAAATGCTTCAGATCGGCCTTGCCGGCGGGCTCAGCCATTTCACCATCGATCTCGATCGCATGGATGGCGTTGCCGATGCCGTGCTCGCGGTGACGCGAAAGGCCTATCCGACGCTGGACGTTCCCTTCCACGCGCGGTGGCGGCATTTTGTCTTCGGCGGTGTCGATCGCTGGGCGCGGCTGGCGGATGCTGCATCGTGGTCTGATCGCGCGGCGCGGGCGCGCGCGGAGTTCGACCTTGCCATCGTCAGCGTGCTGCTCGATGCCGGCGCGGGTGCTGCCTGGCGCTACCATGATGCAGTGTCGGGACAGGGCATCGGCCGATCCGAGGGGCTTGCGATCGCGAGCCTCGACATGTTCGCCGGCGGCCTCTTCTCAGCCGATACGCGCGCGCCGTTCAGAGCGGATGGGAGTGTGCTTGCAAACCTGCCGCTCGCCGCCCTCACCTCCGCGTTTCAAGTCAGCGACGCCAATCCGCTGCTCGGCCTCGAGGGACGCACCGATCTGCTGCGGCGCCTGGGCAAGCAGGTCGCAGCGCGCCCCGAGATTTTCGGCCTGCTCGATACGCCTCGGCCGGGCGGCTTGTTCGATCATATCGCAGCGCAAGCTGTAGGCGGCGCGATTCCCGCGCCCGCCATCCTGTCCGCGGTGCTGAACCAGCTCGGACCGATCTGGCCGTCGCGGCTCGAGCTCGCAGGCGTCCCGCTCGGCGATTGCTGGCGCCATCCCGCGCTCAAGGCCAACGATGCGACCGCAGGCCTCGTGCCACTGCACAAGCTGTCGCAATGGCTGAGCTATTCGCTGATCGAGCCGCTGCAGCGCGCAGGATTCGAGGTCGCCGACATCGACGGCCTGACCGGGCTTGCCGAATATCGCAATGGCGGCCTGTTCGTCGATCACGAGGTGCTGCGCCTGCGCGACACTGCTGATGCCGAACGCGCGCATGCGGTGGATTCGCTGCTCGTCGTCGAGTGGCGCGCGCTCACCGTTGCGCTGCTGGATCGCGTCGCCGAACGCGTTCGCGCCAAGCTCGGCCGCACGCCCGAGAGCTTGCCGCTCGCCAGCATCCTGGAAGGCGGCACCTGGGCCGCCGGCCGCGCCATTGCGTTTGCGCGCCGTCCCGATGGCTCACCGCCGCTCAAAGTGATCAGCGACGGCACTGTGTTTTAAACCCTCTCCCCTTGTGGGAGAGGGTGGCTTCGCGAAAGCGAAGCCGGGTGAGGGGTATGTCTCCGCGGACGCATCTCTCATTGGAGTTTGCTGAAACTTACCCCTCATCCGGCGCTTCGCGCCACCTTCTCCCACAGGGGGAGAAGGGAAGAAGCAAGAGCATCCGATCATGGAAGGCGTCACGATCGTCGATCATCCGCTGGTGCAGCACAAGCTGACGCTGGTGCGCGACAAATCCATCTCGACCAAGTCGTTCCGCGAGCTGATCAAGGAGATCGGCATGCTGCTCTGCTACGAGGTGACGCGCGATCTGCCGCTCGCCGACACCGTGATCGAGACGCCGCTGGCGACGATGCACTCGGCCAAGATCGCCGGCAAGAAGCTGGTGTTCGTGCCGATGCTGCGCGCCGGCACCACCTTCGTCGACGGCATGATGGATCTGGTGCCGACCGCACGCGTCGCCCATATCGGGCTCTACCGCGAGCCCCAGAGCTTTGCCGCGGTCGAGTATTTCTTCAAATCGCCGTCCGATCTCAGCGAGCGACTCGCGATCGTGGTGACGCCTGTGGTCGCGACAGCCAACACGGCCGTCGCCGCGATCGACCGCCTGAAGGAGCGCGGCGCCAGGGACATTCGGCTGGCGTGCCTGATTGCTGCGCCGGAAGGACTCGAGCGGCTGCGCGGATTGCATCCTGATGTCCCGATCTGGACGGCCGCGGTCGACGAAGGCCTCGACGAGAACGGCTTTATCCTGCCGGGCCTCGGTGACGCCGGCGACCGCGCCTACGGAACGCGATAAGCAGGAAGGTCAGATCTTCCCGCTGCCGCAAACCCCCTTCAGCGCCTGCCATTCCGTATCCGTCAGCAGCGGCGGGCCGCTTGGGGGGCGATCCTCCTTCGTCATGCGCGCGAGACGATCCTCGGTCAGCGGATGGCTGGCGAGGATGGTGAAGCCGCTGCCGCCTTCCTTGCCGGTGATGCGGAACATCAGCTCGGCCGCGGGTTTTGGCGAGCGGCCAAGCTTGTGCATGATGTCGATGGCAAACGTATCGGCGGCCGTCTCGGCCTCACGTGAATAGGAGGCCTCGACCACGCTGCGCGAGGCGAAGATCACGGCGGATGAGCCGGTGACGTCGCCGAACAAGAGGCCGATCAGGAACGAGGTGCCGCCGTTGTAGATCAGGCTCCGCATGTTGTCGTGATGCTTGAGATGGCCGAGCTCGTGGGCGAGGACGCCGGCGAGCTCGTCGGGGGTTTCGGCCTTCTCGATCAGGCCCTTCAGCACGTACACCTTGCCACCGGGCAGCGCGAACGCATTCGGCACCGCGGTCGGCAGCACGCCCGCGGTCATGGCATCGTCGTCGAGGCCGGCGGCATCGCGCAGGCGGTTGACCAGTTTCGTGAACGCAGCTTTCCCGGCGGGGTCATCGCACACGCGGCGGCCGAAGATGGTCTTGACCTGGACTTCCGACGCATCGCCGATGCGCTGCTCGATCGGCTTCGGCACCAGCGGCGCGAGGCGGTCGGCCGCAAGCGGCACGCCGAACAGCACGACGCCGACGATCGAGACGGCGGCCGCCACCGACCAGCCGACGATCTTTGCGATACCGCGACGCGTGGTCTGGTGTTCGTCGAGACGGGTGCAGCGTGCGGTCACTTCCGCGGCCAGCGCGACGTCACGGATCTCGAGCCGCGCCAGCGGCGGCGCGGAGGTCGAGGCGAGACGGAGCACACCGGCCGGGCTGTCGGCGCGGCGGATATCGTCATACGCCCAACTCACGGGCGCCCCGCCCTCCTCGGCGATTTCGAGCGCATCAGCGAGTGTCAGCGTCACTTGCCGCCGGCGGCTCGACACGCCGTCGAAGAAGATCGTCGGCTTTGCGGCCTCTGCCGCCGCCTCGACAGATGTGTCAGTCACGACCTAGAACCCTGCGACATCGAGTCCATCGGCAAAGCCTTCGCCAAGCGCGCTGGCGAGATCACCACGTCCCTGCACGTCCGCCGCCGCGCCGATATCGTGCACCTCGAGCGTTTCGAGCGCCTTCACCCAGATATCGTGCTGGAGATACATGCGCATGACGACGTTCAGTGCAAGCGCCAGGGCAAGATAGCCGATCACCATCATCACCAGAAGCGGGATGCTCCGCACGATCGCGTCGGGGCCCGTGGCCGGCACGCCGGCCGCCGCGAGCAGGCCGGCCGCACCGGCGATGTAAAGCCCGAACAGGACGCTGAGCAGGATCCACCAGCCGATCACTTTCCAGTAAAGGCCGTAGAACGCGTTGTGCGGCAACTCCGAGGACATGCTGACGCCGCCGATGCGGATGCCGTTGAGCCACCAGCGCCATTCGCGCGCCTTGAACTCGGCATAGAAGAACGGGGCGAGCGGGAAGATGACCAGCGCGACCGGGCTGAGCAGCCACAGCCACCAGCCGCGCTTGAAGAACTCCCAGCCGTCGCCTGCGAAATCGCCGCGCAAATCACCGTAATAAGTGTGCTGCATCTTGTAACGTTCGAGTGAGGCCGCGCGCCACGGCAGCGCCAGGCCGAGGGTCAGGAACACGAGCAGGCCCCACGCCATCGCGCGGAACGAATAGGCCCAGCCCGAGCCGTCCATCCAGAACCGGACGCCGCGCCAGACCGTGCGCGTCAGGCGATAGCGCCGCGCGCGAAAGATCGCGAACTGGCCGAAGGCGTAGAAGCTGATGAACAGCGGCGTCGAGGCAAAGCCCTGCCAGCGTTCGAACTCGATGCCGACGAGGAAGTAGGCCAGATAGATCGGCACCAGGATGGCGAGCGCGAACAGGAAGCCGATCAGCAGTTCCTTGCCGCGGCCGGTATATTCGGCGGCATCGCCGTCGATGGCGGTGTTCGACCAGAGATGACGCCTGATGTCGGTGACCAGCCAGAACCGGTAGAAGCCGAACGTGACCAGCTCCAGCATGGCACCCTTGGTGACCATCTTGCGGAACACGGTGCGATTGCCGGTGAATTCGACCCGCGTCGGCGGCAGCGGCGGGGGTAAGGGTTCGGAGCCGATGGGGGCCCATTGCATGTCGTTCACGGCGGCAACCTCGGGATGCTGACCTGATCCGATCAAACTATAGATCAGAGGTTAGTCGATCCCCAAGATGGGCGGGTTCGATTCACCTCGATTTCGATCGATTTCTCGCAGGATTCCAGGCGCAAGGGCGTGCTGGAGGTCACGCTTTCCCGTAGCCCGGATGGAGCGCAGCGCAATCCGGGAGTCGGGCCGCCACTGCCACTGCCCCGGATTACGCTTCGCTCCATCCGGGCTACGAACCGCAACCTGTCTTGTGGCAAAACTGTCGCTTGCTCCGAAGCACGTAACGCGTTGTAATTGTAGTCCAATACCGCAGCGCAGAATATCAAAACAATCGCGCGCGTTCGTCAGGGAGAGCGGTCATGCACGGGACCATCGAGAACGCGGCCAAGCTCGACGCATTGCGCGAGCGCGCATCATCACTACCGCTGGAGCAGTTCGATCCCGGCGACCCCGAGTTGTTCAGGACCGATACGTTCTGGCCCTATTTCGATCGCCTGCGCCGCGAAGATCCCGTGCACTATTGCAAGGACTCGATGTTCGGACCGTACTGGTCGGTGACGCGCTACAACGACATCATGGAGATCGAGACCAACCATTCGGTGTTCTCCTCGGCCTCCTCGCTCGGCGGCATCACCATCCGCGACATCGACCCGGACCTGCGCCGCGAGAGCTTCATCTCGATGGATCCGCCGCGCCACGCGGCGCAGCGCAAGACCGTGGCGCCGATGTTCACGCCGACGCATCTGGACAATCTCGCCCTCAACATCCGCAAGCGCTCGGCCGAGTGCCTGGACAATCTGCCGCGCGGCGAGGAGTTCGACTGGGTCGACCAGGTCTCGATCGAGCTGACCACGCAGATGCTGGCGGTGCTGTTCGACTTTCCCTGGGAGGATCGCCGCAAGCTGACGCGCTGGTCCGACATCGCCACCACCATTCCCGGCACCGGGGGCCTGGTCGCGACCGAGGACGAGCGCCAGGTCGAGCTGACGGAATGCGCGCAGTATTTCGCGCGCCTGTGGAAGGAGCGCATCGAACAGCCGCCGAAGAGCGATCTGCTCTCGATGATGGCGCATGGCGCCGCCACGCGCGACATGGATGCCAAGAACTTTCTCGGCAATCTCATCCTTTTGATCGTCGGCGGCAACGACACCACCCGCAACACGATGTCGGGATCGCTGCTCGCGCTGAGCCAGCATCCGGAGCAATATCGCAAGCTGCGCGAAAACCCCGCGCTGCTCGACAGTTTCGTGCCGGAAGTGATCCGCTGGCAGACGCCGCTGGCGCATATGCGGCGCACCGCGCTTGCCGATTTCGAGTTCCGTGGCAAGCAGATCAAGAAGGGTGACAAGGTCGTGATGTGGTACGTCTCGGGCAACCGCGACGAGGAAGCGATCGAGAAACCTTACGATTTCATCATCGATCGCGCCCGCCCGCGCACGCACCTCTCCTTCGGCTTCGGCATCCACCGCTGCGTCGGGTTGCGGCTTGCCGAACTCCAGCTCAAGATTATCTGGGAAGAGATCCTCAGGCGCTTCGACCATATCGACGTGGTCGGCGAACCCAAGCGGGTCTATTCGAGTTTCGTCAAGGGTCTTGAAACCTTGCCGGTCAAGATTGCGGCGTGAAGCAACGCCACACTGGAGTCACCGCCATGAACATCCAAGCGCCGCCGAAAGTGGACAAGGCGGAACGCATGCGCAGGGCCCGCGAGGAGGCCTATGCGACGCCGCTGGCGCAATTCCACCCGGGCGCGCCGAGGCTGTTCCAGGACGACACGCTGTGGCCGTGGTTCGAGCGGCTGCGCAAGGAAGAGCCGGTGCATTACTGCACCAACGCGCCGATCGATCCGTACTGGTCGGTGGTGAAATACAACGACATCATGCATGTCGACACCAATCACGGCCTCTTCTCCTCGGACTCCACGCTCGGCGGCATCGGCATCCGCGACGTGCCCGAGGGGTACGACTGGCCGAGCTTCATCGCGATGGACCAGCCCAGGCATTCGTCGCAGCGCAAGACGGTGTCGCCGATGTTCACGCCGACGCATCTGGACGAGCTGGCCAAGCTGATCCGGCAGCGCTCGCAGACCGTGCTCGACAATCTGCCGCGCAACGAGACCTTCAATTTCGTCGAGCGCGTCTCGATCGAGCTGACGACGCAGATGCTGGCGACCCTGTTCGATTTTCCCTGGGAGGAACGCCGCAAGCTGACGCGCTGGTCGGATGTCGCGACCGCGCTGCCCAAGAGCGGCATCGTCGCCTCCGCCGAAGAGCGCCGCCGCGAGATGGACGAGTGCTACGCCTATATGTCGAAGCTGTGGAACGAGCGCGTCAACTCGGCGCCGCGCAACGATTTGCTGTCGCTGATGGCGCATAACGACGCCACGCGCTTCATGGACCCCGACAATCTCATGGGCAACATCATCCTGCTCATCGTCGGCGGCAACGACACCACGCGCAACACCATGACCGGCTCGGTGCTGGCGCTGAACGAGAACCCGGACCAGTACGACAGACTGCGCGCCAATCCGGAGCTGATCGATTCCATGGTGCCGGAAGTGATCCGGTGGCAGACGCCGCTGGCGCATATGCGGCGCACGGCGCTTGCCGACACCGAGATCGGCGGCAAGCATATCAAGAAGGGCGACCGCGTCGTGATGTGGTACGTCTCCGGCAACCGCGACGAGGAGATGTTCGAGAAGCCTGATGATTTCATCATCGACCGCCCGCGCCCGCGCACCCATCTCTCCTTCGGCTTCGGCATCCATCGCTGCGTCGGCATGCGCCTCGCCGAGCTGCAGCTGCGGATCGTCTGGGAGGAGATGCTGAAGCGCTTCGACCGCATCGAGGTGGTGGGCGAGCCCAAGCGGATCTATTCGAGCTTCATCAAGGGATATGAGTCGCTGCCGGTGAGGATACCGGGGTAACGGCTCTATCCTCCGTCATTGCGAGGAGCCCTTGCGACGAAGCAATCCAGACTATCACCGCGGAGGGATTCCTGGATTGCTTCGCTACGCTCGCAATGACGAGGTCCGGGGTGCATAGGTGCGCCACATTCGCGGCGGTGAATGCTGCGAACACCCCAGCTATAAAATTCCGGCATGACAGCTCGCTCAAGATGCGAAGGGCCGACAGCAGCCTCGTGTCCTAAATCCCCTGAGAGCCCAGTGCCGGCCGTCAGGCGAGGCGGATGTCCCACACGCCTTCCTTGCGGCAGGCGGCGACCTCCTCGCGCAACAGGGTCGTGACGGCCAGCGAGGCCGTCGAGGCCGGGCGGTCGATCGGAGAGGCGAAAATGAGCTCGCGCGTCATCGGCTTCGAGACTGCGGTGGTTTCCAGCCGCCCGTCCGCGACCTCGCCGTGAACCGACGAGGGCGGCAGCAGCGCGAAGCCGAGGCCCTCCTCGACCAGGCTCGTGAGCACGCGAAACGAGTCCGCTTCGAGCTGGACGTTGAGCTTGATCTTGCGCTGGGCGGCGGCGTGCTCGATCAGCGCACGGAGGCCGTGGGAGTGACTGGGCAAGACCAGACGCTGCCGCAGCAGCCAGCCGATATCGACGTTCTTCTTGCGTGCCAGACCGCAGCCGCGTGGACCGACCGCGACGATGTTGTCGCGGCCGAGGCTCTCGACATTGAGATGCAGATCGGCGGAGCGGCCGTAGAGGATGGCGAGATCCATCTCGCCGCGATGCAGCCATTCGACCAGGTGGCCGCTATAGCTCTCGACGATGCGCAGCGAAATGCCGGGAAATTTTTCGACGCAGCGCCGCGCGAAGCGCGCCGACAGCACGCAGCTCACGGTCGGAACCAGCCCGAGCACGACCTGGCCGGACGGCGGCCCCTGCGCCGACTGGATGTCGTCGCGGATCTGGTCGATTTGCCGCACGATGCCGGAGGTGCGCGCCAAGAGCAGCCGGCCCGCCTCGGTCAGCACCATGCCGCGCCCGTTGCGGGTGAACAGCTCGGTGCGCAGTTCGTGTTCCAAGAGCTTGATCTGCCTGGAGAGCGCCGGCTGCGCCACGCGCAACGTGTCGGACGCCTTGGACAGGGTGCCGAGCTCCGCCACGCAACTGAAGGTCCTGAGCTGCCGGAAATCCATGCTTGCCAATCCTGGAAGGCTACTTCATACGCTATAGCAAATGAGCATAGGGGGCTGGCGATGTTTTCACAACGCCAGAGGATCGGCCGGCGTTATCTTAACTGCCGCTAGATACGGGAAACGCCATGATTGAAGAACACCACACCGAAGATCACGCCGACATCCGCGAAGCCGTCGCAAAGCTCTGCGCGCAGTTTCCCGGCGAATACTGGCGCAAGCTCGATCGCGAGATGGCCTACCCCAAGGCCTTCGTCGATGCGCTGACGCAGGCCGGTTACCTCTCGGTGCTGATCCCGGAAGAGTATGGCGGCGCAGGCTTGAAGCTCTCCGCCGCAGCGGCGATCCTCGAAGAGATCCAGCGCGCCGGCTGCAACGGCGGCGGCTGCCACGCCCAGATGTACACGATGGGCACCGTGTTGCGGCACGGCAATGCCGAGCAGAAGGCAAAGTACCTGCCGAAGATCGCGAGCGGCGAGTTGCGCCTGCAGGCCTTCGGCGTCACCGAGCCGACCAGCGGCACAGACACGTCGTCGCTGAAGACGTTTGCGCGCAAGGAAGGCAACAACAGCTACGTCGTCAACGGCCAGAAGATCTGGACCAGCCGCGCCGAGCATTCCGATCTGATGGTGCTGCTGGCGCGCACCACGCCGAAGGAGCAGGTCAAGAAGCGCACGGATGGCCTGTCCGTGTTCATCGTCGACATGCGCGAGGCCAAGAACAACGGCCTCGAGATCCGCCCGATCCGCACCATGATGAACCACGCCACCACCGAAGTGTTCTTTACCGACATGAAGGTGCCGGCGGAGAATCTGATCGGCGAGGAAGGCAAGGGCTTTCGCTACATCCTCTCCGGCATGAATGCCGAGCGTATTTTGATCGCGGCCGAATGCGTCGGCGACGCCAAATGGTTCATTGCCAAGGCCACCAACTATGCCAAGGAGCGCGTGGTGTTCGGCCGTCCCATCGGCCAGAACCAGGGCATTCAGTTCCCGATCGCCAAGGCCTACGCCTCGATGCGCGCGGCCGAATTGATGGTGAAGGAAGCGACGCGCAAATACGAAGCCGGGCTCGACTGTGGCGCGGAGGCCAACATGGCGAAGATGCTGGCGGCCGATGCGTCGTGGGAAGCGGCGAATGCCTGCATCCAGACCCATGGCGGCTTCGGCTTCGCCGAGGAATACGACGTCGAGCGCAAATTCCGCGAGACGCGGCTCTATCAGGTCGCGCCGATCTCGACCAATCTCGTGCTGTCCTTCGTCGCCGAGCACGTGCTCGGCATGCCCCGCTCGTACTGAGGCCGCCATCATGGGAGCACTTGACGGGATCAGGGTGATTGCGGTCGAGCAGGCGGTGGCGGCGCCGTTCTGCTCTTCGCGCCTGGCGGATGCCGGCGCGGAGGTGATCAAGATCGAGCGGCCCGAAGGCGATTTCGCCCGCGGCTATGACGCGGCGGCCAAAGGACAGAGCAGCTATTTCGTCTGGCTCAACCGCGGTAAGCAGTCGGCGGTGGTCGATCTCGCCACCAAGGAAGGCTGCGCCGAGCTCGAGAAGCTGATCGCCAGCGCCGACGTGCTGATCCAGAACCTCAAGCCAGGCTCGATGGACAAGCTCGGCTTCTCGCGCGAGCGCTTGCTGAAGGACTATCCGAAGCTGATCTCGTGCACGATCACCGGCTATGGCGACGAAGGCCCCTACGCCCACCGCAAGGCCTATGACCTCCTGATCCAGGCCGAGAGTGGCCTCGCGTCCATCACCGGCAATCCCGATGGCGCCTCACGCGTCGGCATGTCGATCGTTGATGTCGCGACCGGCGCCACCGCGCATGCGGCGATTTTGGAGGCGCTGATCGGGCGCGGGCGCACCGGCAAGGGCGCCGACATCCGCATCTCCATGTTCGACGTGATGGCGGATTGGTGCACCGTGCCGCTGCTCAACTCCGAAGCCGGCAATCCACCCAAGCGCATGGGCCTGCGCCATCCCTCGATCGCGCCCTATGGCGTGTTCACCTCGAAGGACGGCAAGGACATCCTGATCTCGATCCAGAGCGAGCGCGAGTGGAAGACGCTCTGCGTCAAGGTGCTGGACCAGCCGGATCTGCCCGCCGATCCCCGCGTCGCCAACATGGTCGAGCGGGTGCGCAACCGCGATTTCACCGACAAGACGGTGGCGGATATCTTCGGCAAGATGACGCGCGACGAGTTGCTCAAGCGGCTGTCCGACGCCGACATCGCCTTCGCCGAGGTCAACACCATGGCCGACCTCACCAACCATCCGCATCTGCGCCGCATCGAGGTCGACACGCCGAACGGCCGCGTGAGCTATCCCGCGCCGGCGCCGATCATCCTCGGCGAGACCCGCGCTTACGGCGCGGTGCCTGCCATCGGCGAAAAGCCGCAATCCAAGAAGTAACAGAGCGAGGCGTCATGACCGAGAAGCTCGACATCGATCATTTGCGGCAATGGATCGGCCGCAGCACCGAGGCCACCGACATCGTCACCGCGCAGCTCGTGAAGGGTCTGCGCGCGACGCTGTTCCAGGAGGTAGGCGAGCCCAAGACGGGCGACGCTGCGCCGTTCACGGTGCACTGGTGCCTGGCGCAGCCGGTGTTTCCGATGTCCATGCTGGGGCCCGACGGTCACCCGACCCGCGGCGGCTTCCTGCCGCCGGTGCCGCTGCCGCGCCGGATGTGGGCCGGCGGCGAGATCGAGTTCCTGCAGCCACTGCAGGTCGGCGATGAATCGACGCGCACCTCGCGCATCGCCGACGTGCAGGTGAAGACGGGATCGACCGGCACGCTGTGCTTCGTCTCGGTCGAGCACAGCATCTCCTCGCCGCGGGGCACCGCCATCCGCGAGCGCCAGGACATCGTCTATCGCGAGATGACGAGCAGCGCGCCAGTGACCGCCAAGGCCCCGCCTCCGCCGCCGAAGACGCAGCATCGCGAGACGCATATGTCCGATCCGGTGCTGCTGTTTCGCTATTCCGCGCTGACCTTCAACGGCCACCGCATCCATTACGACCGCGACTATGTCACCAAGGTCGAGGGCTATCCGGGCCTGATCTTCCACGGCCCCCTGCAGGCTGCGCTCATCATCGAGATGGCGGCGAAGCTTCACGACCGCAAGGCGCCGAAGAAGTTCACCTATCGTGGCGTGCAGCCGTTGTTCGAGGGCACGGAATTCTCGATCAACGCCAACGAGACCGAGGCGGGCATGGAGCTGTGGACCGCGAATGCGGAGGGGCAGCCGACGATGAAGGGGACGGCGGTGTGGTAGTGCTCCCTCCTCGTCATTGCGAGGAGGGAAGCGACGAAGCAATCCAGACTGTCACCGCGGCGGCAGTCTGGATTGCTTCGCTTCGCTCGCAATGACGGCGGGGTGACTACCTTCGATAAACAACAGGGGACGGAAACCAATGTCCAAGAACGGCAAGACCGGCAGCAAGTCCGTCACCGTCAAGCAGGCGACGCTCGACCTGCTGCGTTCCTTCGGCATCGACAGGGTGTTCGGCAATCCCGGCTCGACCGAGCTGCCGTTCCTGAGCGACTGGCCCGACGACATCGACTACGTGCTGGCGCTGCAGGAAGCCTCCGCCGTCGGCATGGCCGATGGTTACGCGCAGGCGACGCGCAATGCCGGCTTCGTCAATCTGCATTCGGCGGCCGGCGTCGGCAACGCGCTCGGCAACATCTACACCGCGCACCGCAATCAGACGCCGCTGGTCATTACCGCGGGCCAGCAGGCGCGCTCGATCCTGCCGCTGCAGGCATTCCTCTATGCCGAGCGCGCCTCCGAATTCCCGCGGCCTTACGTCAAATTCAGCGTCGAGCCGGCCCGGCCCGAGGACGTGCCCGCCGCGATCGCACGGGCCTATTACACCGCGATGCAGCCGCCGTGCGGGCCGACCTTCGTGTCGATCCCGATCGACGATTGGGCTCATGCTTGCGCGCCAGTCGCGGCGCGCAAGGTGAGCCGCGAGATCGGTCCCGAGCCTGACGCAATGAAGGCGCTGGTGGCCGCGCTCGGCTCGGCAAAGCACCCTGCCCTCGTCGTCGGCCCCGGCGTCGACCGCGCCGGCGCGGTGGAGCTGATGGTACGCGTCGCCGAGAAGGCCAAGGCCAGCGTCTGGGTCAGCCCGTTCTCGGCGCGCTGCTCGTTCCCCGAGCGGCATCCGCAATTCGCGGGCTTTTTGCACGCCTCACCGGCGCAACTCTCCGACGCGCTGCGCGAGCACGATCTCGTCGTGGTCATCGGCGCGCCCGTGTTCACCTTCCACGTCGAAGGCCATGCCGCGATCTTCGACGGCGGCGCGACGATCTTCCAGATCACTGACGATGCGGATGCAGCCGCGGTGACGCCATCAGGCACCAGCATCATAGCGACCATGAAGCCCGCGCTGAGCCTGCTGCTCGACATGCTCCCCGAGAGCAAGCGCGCCACGCCAAAGGGCCGCGCGCTGCCGCCGGCGCCGCAGGCCGCCGATCCGCTGCCGGTCGAATTCCTGCTGCATTCGCTGTCGCAGGCGATGCCGGATGGTAGCTCGCTGGTCGAGGAAGTGCCGTCGCACAGGCCGGCGATGCAGAAGTTTTTGCCGATGCGCGGTCAGGACAGTTTTTACACCATGGCAAGCGGCGGCCTCGGCTACTCGCTGCCCGCTGCCGTCGGCATGGCGCTCGGCAAGCCGAAGCAGCGTACAGTCTGCCTGATCGGCGACGGCTCGGCGATGTACTCGATCCAGGCGCTGTGGACCGCCGCGCAACGAAAGCTGCCGCTCACCATCGTCGTCATCAACAATTCCGGCTACGGCGCGATGCGGTCGTTCAGCCAGGTGATGCAGGTGCGCAACGTGCCCGGGCTCGAGCTGCCGGGGATCGATTTCGTGCGGCTCGCCGAAGGCATGGGCTGCCATGCGGTGCGGGTGAGCAAGGCGGCGGAGCTTGGCGACGCCCTGAAGCGCGGGATGGCGCATGAGGGCGCGAGCCTCGTCGAGGTCGTCGTGGATTCGGCGGTGCCGGTGCTGTACGGGCAGAAGCATTGACGGTGCCGTAGCCCGGATGAGCGCAGCGATATCCGGGGTGCTGAGTCCCGGATGTCGCTTCGCTCATCCGGGCTACGTCATCACGACGCCAGGAATCCCCCGTCAGCCGCCAGCACATGCCCGACGACATAGGATGACGCGTCGGACGAGAGCCACACCACGGCCTCCGCCACCTCCTCCGGGCTTCCCATCCGCCGCAGCGGCAGGCCTGCGCTCACCGTTGCGATATCGCCGACGCCGGCACGCAGCATCATGTCGGTGACGACACGGCCGGGCGCGATAGCGTTGATGCGGATGCCGCGCGGGGCGTTCTCCATCGCCGCCGAGCGCGTCAGCGAGATCGCGGCGGCCTTCGAGGCCGAGTAGAGCGAGAAACCGGGATTGGGATTGCGCACGCCGCTGACGGAGGCATTGACGACGATGCTGCCGCGCCCCTGCGCCAGCATCGCCGGCAATTGATGGCGCAGGCACAGGAACAGCGCGCGGACATTGGTGTCGAATACGTTGTCGTAGATGTCGGTGCCCTGCTCCTCCAGCGGCGCGCGGCGCTCCTGGAAGCCGGCATTGTTGAAGGCGACATCGAGCCGGCCGCAGCGTTCAATGGTCGTACGGATCAATCGCGCGACGTCGTCCTCTTTCGTGATGTCGGTCTTGACCGGGATGGCTTCCGGGCCGAGCTCGCGGCACGCCAGGGCGGTCGCCTCGATCTCGGCCTCGCGCCGGCCCGCGACGAGAACCGCCTCCGCGCGCTCAGACGCCATCCGCAACGCCGTGGCGCGGCCGATGCCGCTGCCGCCGCCTGTGACGAGGCAGACCTTGCCTCTCATCCGCTCGCCGGTCGGCAAAGTTCCGCTCATGGCCCACTCCAAAACGCTTGCGCGCGCTGTTGCGCGCATTTAGTTGTATGATACAACTATATGCCGGGAGTCAAGATGTGGCTGAACTCGCGCTGATCGACGACATCCGTGCCGCCTCGCGGCTGATGGTGCGCGAGCTCGGCTTCATGGATGCGACGGTGGCGGCCTCGGACTATCCGCCCTCGGCCGTGCACACGATCCTGGAGATCGGCATCCGCGGGCCGCTGACATCAGGCGAACTCGGCGATTTCCTGCGGCTGGAGAAATCCAGCGTCAGTCGCCTGGTGCGCAAGCTGATCGATTGCGGCGAGCTGCGCGAGATGCCGGATGAGGCGGATGCCCGCAGCAAGCTGCTCTCGCTGACGGCAAAAGGCCGCCGCACGCTGGAGGCGCTGCATGCGTTCGGCCGACAGCAGGTGCGCGGCGCGCTGGCGGCGCTGACCGAGGCAGAGCAGCGCACGGTGCGCGAGGGGATGATGCTCTATGCGCGGGCGTTGCGGGCGAGCCGGGTGGAGGATAGGGCGTCGGCATGAGGTGTCGTAGCCCGGATGGAGCGAAGCGCAATCCGGGGTTATTGCCGCATGCTATATCGGCCCCGGATTTCGCTTCGCTCCATCCGGGCTACGAGACCGCGATCGCGGCGACAGCGTCGGCTACTTCCCGAACTCCTCCCGCATCTTCGCCTGGATCTTGGCCATCCCGCCGATCCAGCGGTCGTAATTCTCGGTCTTCTTGCGCATGTAGCCGATCACTTGCGGATGCGGCAGGATCAAAAACGTCTCCTGCTCGAGGCCGGCGAGCACGTCCTTGGCGACCTGCTCGGGTGTGAGATCGCCGTCGCCGGATTGCGGGCCCTTGGGGATCGAGCGCAGCATGTTGGTATCGACGCCCTGCGGGCAGAGGATCGAGACCTTGATATTGTCAGCCTTGTGCGAGATCGCGAGGTTTTCGGCAAAGCCCACCGCCGCATGCTTGGTCGTCGAATAGGCGGGGCTGCCGACCTGCGACAGCAGGCCCGCGGCCGAAATGGTGTTGAGGAAATAACCGCCGCCGCGCGCCTTCATGCGGGGGATGAGGTGCCGCGCCGCATAGACATGGGCCATGACGTGGATCGCCCAGCTGCGCTGCCACGGCTCGTCGGAGGCGCCGCCCGCATTCACCGACATCGGATCGAAGCCGCCGCCGATGCCGGCATTGGAGCAGAACAATTCGATCGGGCCGAACTGCCGCTCGGTCTCCTCGATGACGTGAGCAATGTCCTTTTCCTGCGCGACGTCGCATTTGAAGGCCGCGCCATCGACCATAGCGGCAACGGCCCGCGCATTGGCGGCGTCCATGTCGGCGACGACGACCTTGGCCGCGCCCGCCTTGTGAAAGGCCTCGCACAGCGCCTTGCCGATGCCGTTTGCGCCGCCCGTGACGACCACGACCTTGCCGGTCACCTGCATGCGACGTCTCCTCTCTTTTTGTACAGCGCTTCGCGTGTACGCCGCTCAGCTTATGCCGCTGCGCGGAACATGCTCAGCTCAACACGAGGTCGAGCACCGCGGTATAATGGCATGCCGCGCCGGCCAAGACAAAGCCGTGCCAGATCGCATTCTGGAAGCGCAACCGCCGCCAGGCGTGGAAGATCACGCCAAAGCTGTAGAGCAGGCCGCCGGCAATGATGAAGCCCAGCACCAGCGCCGGCAGCGCCCTGACCACGGCGTCGTAGAGCATCACGCCGCTCCAGCCCATCGCAAGATAGATGCCGACCGCGACGCGGTCGAACCGGCCGGGATAGAACAGCTTCAGCACGATGCCCAGGATGGCGACGCACCAGACGCCGCCAAGCAGCACCAGCGCGAACACGCTGTCCTTCACCTCCAGGATGAACGGGGTGTAGGTCGCGGCGATCAAGAGATAGATCGCGGAATGATCGAACCGCCGCAGCAGCCACTTGGCCGGCGAGATCGGCCAGAGATTATAGGTCGCCGACAGCACCAGCATCGAGAGCAGCCCGGCGACATAGATCGAGACGCCGACGATGTTGGTGGCATCGGCATAGATCGCGGTCAGCACCACCAGCACGGTCGCGGCGATGATGCCGGAGAGCACGCCGATGGCGTGGACTACACCGTCGGCGATCAGCTCGGCGCGGTCGTAATTCCAGCCGATCGCGTCGGCCGCGGCGTGGACGGAGGTCGAGGCGAGCTGTTTCAATTGGAAGACGGTCATGGCAATCCGCAAAGGCTGAGGCAATGCCCTCTTGTATCGGTCTTTCGGGACCGGCGCGTCGTTCAAACGGCTGATTTGCCGACAAAGGCGGTGGAAGTATGAAGCTTGATTTTCCTCACGCAATTGCCACTTTTGTGAACGGCTACACTGTTCCGCCCCGCCCCCGAGATCATTCACGTTCATATGGCATTCAGCTTTCAGGATATGGTCGAAGAGGCGCGCCTGTCGGCCCGGGCGCTGATCGACTATGGCGAGCATTTCTTCAATCCGACGGTGCGGCTTGGTGTCACCGGCCTGTCGCGCGCCGGTAAGACCGTATTCATCACTGCACTGATCCACGGGCTGACGCGCGGCGGCCGGTTTCCGGTGTTCGAGGCCTATGCATCGGGCCGGATCGCGCGGGCGCATCTGGCGCCGCAGCCTGACGACGCCGTGCCGCGTTTTGCCTATGAGAACCATCTGCGCGCATTGATCGAGGAGCGGCGCTGGCCGAACTCGACGGTCGATATCAGCGAGCTGCGCCTCGTCATCGACTACCAGCGCCCGAACGGCGCCGACCGCACGCTGACGCTCGATATCGTCGACTATCCCGGCGAATGGCTGCTCGACCTGCCGCTGTTGCAAAAGAGTTTTGAGCAATGGTCCGCCGAGAGCCTTGCGCTGTCGCGCGAGGCGCCGCGCGCGCATCTGGCCACGGACTGGCACGCACATCTCGCAACGCTCAAGCCCGAGGCGCGCGAGGACGAGCAGGCCACGCTCACGGCTGCAAAGCTCTTCACAGACTACTTGCGCGCCTGCCGCGACGAACGGTTCGCGATGAGCCTGCTGCCGCCCGGCCGCTTCCTGATGCCGGGCAATCTCGCCGATACCCCGGCGCTGACCTTTGCACCGCTCGACGTGCCCGCAGACCGGCAGGCGCCCGAGGGATCGCTGTGGGCGATGATGGTGCGCCGCTATGAAGCCTACAAGGACATGGTGGTGCGGCCGTTCTTCCGCGATCACTTCGCCCGGCTCGATCGCCAGATCGTGCTGGCCGATGCGCTCGCCGCATTCAACTCCGGCCCCGAGGCGCTGCACGATCTCGAAGCCGCGCTGGCCGGCATTCTCGATTGCTTCAACATCGGCCGCAGCACCTTGCTCTCCAACCTGTTCCGGCCGCGCATCGACCGCATCCTGTTCGCGGCGACCAAGGCGGACCATCTGCATCACTCCAGCCACGACCGGCTCGAGGCCGTGCTGCGCCGCGCGGTCACGCGCGCCGTAGCGCGTGCGGAAAACACCGGCGCGGAGATCGACGTCGTCGCGCTCGCCGCGGTGCGCGCCACGCGCGAGGCGCAGGTCTCGCATGGCCGCGACAAATTGCCGTCGATCCTGGGAACGCCGGCCGCCGGCGAAAGCGCCAATGGCGAGTTCTTTGACGGCAACACGGAGGTTGCGACATTTCCCGGCGATTTGCCGCTCGACCCCGAGCCACTGTTCAACGGCATCGATGCGTTCCGCGGCCTCTCG
Source organism: Bradyrhizobium sp. 18BD (assembly GCF_054185225.1). Taxonomy (NCBI): domain Bacteria; kingdom Pseudomonadati; phylum Pseudomonadota; class Alphaproteobacteria; order Hyphomicrobiales; family Nitrobacteraceae; genus Bradyrhizobium; species Bradyrhizobium sp. 18BD. The sequence continues at coordinate 40,471 of NZ_JAVAYL010000034.1, forward strand.
ACGCAGATTGCCGAGAAAAGCGATTTCCGCTTCCTACGCTTCCGTCCACCCAGGCTCGAACGCGAGGGCACGAACGAGCCCACTCTGCCACATATCCGCCTCGACCGTGCCTTGCAGTTCCTGATCGGAGACAAGCTCGCATGAACGACCGATCCCAGCCGCGGCGACCGGCGACGTTCCGGCTCGACGATCCCGGCGTCGTCGTCACCGAAGCCGACGAGACCAGCCGTCTCAGCCGCGCCACCATCCAGATCACGCCGGAGCACGATCCTCAGGCGCTGCCGGTGCCGATTGATCCCGCGCGCACTGCGCGGCGCGGCTTTCCCTGGGGCACGCTGTTCTGGTCGGGCCTTGCTGGGCTGACGCTGCTCGGCACCGGGCTTGGCGTCGTGCATCTCATCGAAGATCTGTTTGCACGCAGCGAAACGCTCGGCTTTGTCGGCGTTGCCTTCGCCTTCGTCACCGCACTGGCGCTCGCGGTGGTGATCGGGCGCGAGGCCTTTGGCTTGGCGCGCCTTGCGACCATCGAGAAGCTGCATCAGCGCGCGGCCGCCGTCCTTGCCAGCGATGACCGCAAGGAAAGCCGCGTCATCGTGCAGGACCTGCTCAAGATCGCGCATCAGAACCCGCAGCTCGCGCGTGCCCGCGCCACGCTGGAGAGCCACACCGGCGAGATCATCGACGGCGCCGATATGATCCGCCTCGCCGAGCGCGAGCTGATGTCGCCGCTGGACGCGGAAGCGCGGCGGCTGGTGTCCTCAGCCGCACAAAAAGTCTCGATCGTCACGGCGGTGAGCCCGCGCGCGGCGATCGACGTGCTGTTCGTGTTCGTCGCCGCGCTGCGCCTGATCCGCCAGCTCGCTTATCTCTATGGCGGCCGCCCCGGCGCGCTCGGCATGATCCGCCTGCTCCGCCACGTCGTCGCCCATCTCGCCATCACCGGCGGCATGGCCGCGAGCGACAGCCTGGTGCAGCAGATGCTGGGCCATGGCATCGCGGCAAAGCTGTCGCAGCGGCTCGGTGAAGGCGTGCTGAACGGGCTGCTGACGGCGCGGCTCGGATTGGCCGCGATCGACGTCACAAGGCCGCTGCCGTTCGCCGCCCTGCCGCCGCCAAAACTGTCGGACCTCGCGACGGATCTGCTGCGGAAGAAAGACGACGAGGAGTAGCTCGTTGCGCTAGCCGCGCGCTCGCTGCACCCTCTCCCCTTGTGGGAGAGGGTGGCTCGCCGCAAAGCGGCGAGACCGGTGAGGGGTATCCCTCCGCGAATACAGATCTATCCGTATGGATAGAGACCCCTCATCCGGCGCCATAGCCGAAGCTCCGCTTCGGCGTTCCTAAGAACGGCGGCCGCAGGCCGCCTATGCCACCTTCTCCCACAAGGGGAGAAGGGAAGAGGCCACGCTAGGCGAGCGAACCCGCTTCAAATTCCCCGGCCAGCACCCGCCACTGAAACAACGGCGAATCCTTCGGCGGTGACAGCTCCGGCGTCCACCCATCGAGCTTCTCAATCACATAGGTATCCGTCAGCACGCCGCGCCAGCGGCGTTCGACCTGGCCGAGTTGCTCGCGCTTCGCGGGGATGCTGTCCCACAGCGATGAGCGATTGTCGGGCTCGCGGCCGACATAGATGCCGGCGTGGCCCTTGACCTTGTCCATGCCGGGATCGCGAAAATCCTGGAAGCGGCCGCGCTCGTTGATCTCGATCACGGGCACGCGGCCGCGGAACAGCCAGCGCATCATGGCGTAGGTGCGGTAGTCCGTGGTCGCGATCCAGGTTGCGCCGGTCTCGTCGAGCGCGGCCTGCGCGCGCGCGGCGACCTGCTCATAGCCGGCCTCGGCGCCGACCGGATCGATCTTGCCGAGCAGATTCCAGGGCGCGACGACGTAATAGAGGAACACGATGACGACGAAGGCGATACCCGAGATAACAGCCGTCTTCAGCCAGAACAGGCTCGAGCGGATCAGCCACGCCGGCCATTTTTCGCGCGACAGCATCACGAGGTTCACCGCGGCAGCGGCAAAGCCGACCGGCCACATGAACATCGGCCAGGTGTCGCCGACCCGGAGCGTCAACGACTTGAACAGGAAATAGAGGAACGGCACCAGCACCGCGGTCGACAGCAGGATCGCGACCGGCTCACGCGTGCGATAGCCGCGCCATGCGGTGATCGCGAGGCCCGTGAGCACCACCGGCAGCATCACGAAACCGACCAGGCCGAATTGCAGGCCGATGTAATCGCCGATCGTGCGCAGCGAGATGCCGTAATTGGCGGTGGCGCGCACGCCCTGGAAACGGAACGAGGCCCAGTCGTGCTGCGCGTTCCAGATCAGCACCGGCGAGAACACAGCGATGGCGACCAGCACCGCGAGCCAAGGATACGGGCTGCGCAGCCAGCGCCAGCGCCAATCCGGCACCAGCAGGAAGGCGGCCACCGCCGGCGCGAACATGATCGCGGTGAATTTCGACAGCATCGATAGCCCGGCGAACAAGCCGGCCGCGAGCCACCAGCGGCCGTCGTCGCTCTGCGCCAGCCGCACCAGCGACCACATCATCGCCACCGCAAACGGGATCATGGCGACGTCGGGCGCAACCTTGGCCATCAACAGGCCGTAATAAAGCGCGGCCTCCGGCATCAGCACCGCGAACAAGATCGCGCGGGCATCATGGGTGAGGCGACGGACGATGTCGGCGAGCAGCAACTGCGTGACCAGCATCGCGACGATGCCGCCGAAGCGGACGCCGAGCGGCGTGTCGCCGAAGATCGCGGTGCCAAAGCGGATGAACCAGGCGATCATCGGGGGATGGTCGAGGAAGCTCAGCGCGCCCTCCTTCGACCAGGTCCAGTAATAGGCCTCGTCGGTGCGCAGCTCGATGGCCGAGGCGTAGACGATGCGCAGCGCGGTCATCGCGGCGATGACGAGCACGGCGATGATGAGGGGCCGGCGCGCGGCGCCGCCGGGGTGCATGGTGATGTCAGGGGCTGTCGTCACGGCCGCGCTTTTCGCCAACCTGGGAGGGGGAGTCAATGCGGGGAAGAGGCCACAACTGCCGGTGTCGTCCCCGGGGCGCGGCGCAGTCGCGAGCCCGGGACCCATAACCACAGGGAGGGGTTGCCGCCCCACCTGATAACTCCGAGTCTTCGCCAAACGTCTCCCTGTGGTTATGGCGACGAGCGCAAGCGCTCGCGCGGGGGTCCCGGATCTGCGCTCCGCTTCGCTGCGCTTGTCCGGGACGACGGCGGAGAGATGTGGGCGCCTTTGCCCACCCTACGGTTCTGTAACCTTGCTACGGTTTCGTAACCTTGCCGCGCATGTGATCGGGCAAACTGTCCGCGGGCGGAATTAAACGCTAGGCTGGCTGTTCTCCTTCATGAACTGATACAAGCGAATCATGGCGACCGCTCCTGCACACGTGCCCGAACTCGTCCGTGCCACCAGCGTGCGGCAGGTGCGGCTGGTCTGCGGAATCATCCTGTTCTCCTACGTGGTCAGCCATTTCCTCAACCATGCGCTCGGCAACATCTCGGTCGATGCCATGGAGGTCGGGGTCTACTACCACACGGCGTTCTGGCAGTTCCTTCCCGTTGCGATCGTGTTCTACACGGCCGCGCTGACCCATATGGGGCTCGGCATCTACGCGCTGTATCAGCGCCGGCAGTTTCGCTGGAAGACGATCGAGCCGCTCCAGCTCGTGCTGGGCTTGAGCATCCCCGCGCTCGTCATGGCGCATGTGATCGGCGTGCGGCTCGGCCTGACGCTGTACGGGCACCAGAAGCTCTATCCGCAGGAACTCTATCTGTTCTTCTCGTCGAACCGCATCTGGACGATGACGGTCCTGCTGACCATCGCCTGGATCCACGGCTGCATCGGCATCTATTTCTGGCTTCGCCTGAAACCGTTCTTCGCGCGCGCCGCGCCCTATCTGCTCGCAGCCGCCGTGCTGATCCCGACGCTGGCGCTGCTCGGCGTCTACCAGGGCGGCCGCAGCGTCATGGTCGAGGCCGACGACGGCGAATGGCGCACGCACAATCTCACCCGCCGCCAGCTGGGCACGGCCGCCGAGGCCGAGACGCTCGACCGCATCACCGGCGGCCTCACCATCGGATATTTCGGACTGCTGGGACTCGCGCTGGCGGCGCGCGGCGTGCGTGCCTTGCGCGAGCGGCGCGGCGGCATGATCGCGCTGTCCTACGGCAACGGCAAGACGGTGCGCGTGCCCAAGGGTCTTTCGGTGCTGGAAGCAAGCCTGCGTCACAATCTTCCGCATGCCAGCGTGTGCGGCGGCCGCGCCCGCTGCTCGACCTGCCGCATCCGCATCATCGGCGATCATGCTGCACTGCCCGAGCCGTCGCAGCGTGAGGCCTTCGTGCTCGCCCGCGTCGGCACCGCCGATCCCTCGATCCGGCTGGCGTGTCAGTTGCGGCCGGACTGCGACCTCTCCTTCTTCCAGCTCTTCACCCCGCACACGCATTCGGCCGACGGGCAGACCTCGACATCGACCAGGATCGGCCAGGAGCGCTATCTCGTCAGCCTGTTCGTGGACATGCGCGGCTCGACGCAGCTCGCCGAGAAGCGGCTGCCGTTCGACACCGTCTTCATCGTCAACCGCTTCCTCGGCGCGGTCTCGCAAGCCGTGATCGAGCATGGCGGACAGCCGAACCAGTTCGTCGGCGACGGCATGCTGGCGCTGTTCGGGCTGTCAGCCGATCCGCAAACCGCCTGCCGGCAGGCCCTGAAAGCCGCGACCAGCATCGCCACGCATATCGACGAGCTCAACGAGCTCCTCAGTCATGATCTGCGCGAGCCGATCCGCTTCGGCATCGGCATTCACGGCGGCGAGGTCATCATCGGCGACATCGGCTATCGCGATCACATTGTGTTCACCGCGCTCGGCGATGCCGTGAACGTCGCCGCCCGCCTCCAGGACATGACCAAGACGCTCGTCTGCGAAGCCATCGTCTCGGAGGAAGTCCGCCGCACCGCCGGCCTTGCCGACGATGCACTGCCGCAACAGGAAGTCGCGATCCGCGGCCGCGACGAGCCGATGGCGGTGCGCGTGGTTGCAGACACGCGGAAGCTGTCGGCGCTGGTTGATCGCGGCGAGCGCGTCGCGGCTTGATCTCTCCCCACCTCTCCCCGCAAGCGGGGCGAGAGAGCGCACCGTCGCCGCGGCCGCAACCCAATCTCGTTACGAGCGTAACACCGGCTTGCTGCAACGCAGCGGCATGGGCTTGCTGCGAAAGCACGAATTGACTTCATCCAAATGGTTGAGACAGATGGACGCGGGATCGCGGTGATGACCGCTGGTTCAACGAAAAGCTCCGGGAGGAGACCCATGTTCGATCGACGCGACCTGCTCAAAGGAGCGGGGCTTGCCGCCATGGCGGCCACACTGAATTCCACCAAGGCGCTGGCCCTCGACACCGTCACGCTACCCTTCGCCAATGGCGAACGGCCGCTGGTGAAATATCCGCAGAAGCGGCCGCTCATTGGGCTCACCAGCCGGCCGCCGCAGTTGGAGACGCCATTCGCGGTGTTCAGCGACGGGCCGATCACTGCGAATAACGCGTTCTTCGTGCGCTACCACCTGTCCGACCTGCCCTACAATCTCGACCCCGACAAGTTCACGCTCGAGGTCAAGGGCAAGGTCGACAAGCCGCTGAAGTTGTCGCTCAAGGACATCAAGAAGATGAAGGCGACCGAGATCGTCGCCGTCAATCAATGCTCCGGCAACAGCCGCGGTTTCTCGGAGCCGCGCGTTGCCGGCGGCCAGCTCGCCAACGGCGCCATGGGCTGCGCGCGCTGGCGCGGCGTGCCGCTGAAGGCCGTGCTGGAGATGGCCGGCGTGCAGGCGGGTGCCAAGCAGGTCACGTTCAACGGTATGGACGGCCCGGCCAGCGACAAGACGCCCGACTTCGTCAAGGCGCTCGATCTCGATCACGCCACCGACGGCGAGGTGATGCTGGCCTACGGCATGAACGGCGAGGATCTGCCGTTCCTCAACGGCTTCCCGCTGCGGCTGGTCGTGCCCGGCTATTACGGCACCTACTGGCTCAAGCATCTCAACGAGATCACCGTCATCGACAGCGTCTATGACGGCTTCTGGATGAAGTCGGCCTATCGCATCCCCGACACCCCGAACAACGCGATCGAGCCGGGCACGACGCCGAAGGCGACGATCCCGATCAACCGCTTCACCATCCGCTCGTTCATCACCAGCGTCGCCGACGGCGCCAAGCTGAAGGCGGGCAGCACGACGCTGCGCGGCATCGCCTTCGACGGCGGCAAGGGCATCAAGGAGGTCCAGGTCTCCTCCGACGGCGGCAAGACCTGGATCAATGCCAATCTCGGCAAGGATCTCGGCAAATACGCATTCCGCGAATGGAAGCTGCCGGTGAAGCTCGCGGCGGGCCAGGTCGAGCTGAAGGTCCGCGCTACCGGCAATGGCGGCGAGACGCAGCCGGACACGCCGCGCTGGAACCCGGCGGGTTATTTGCGCAACGTCGTCGAAACCGTCCGCGTCAGCGTGGCCTGAGGGAGAATGATCATGCAGCGCACCGTTCTCCTCGCCGCCTCACTCACGCTCGCCGCCCTGGTGGTGTCGGCCCTTGCAGCGCCGGTCAACTACAAGACCCCCGATGAAGTCGCGACGTTCAAGCCCGGGCCCAATCTCGAGGTCGTGCAGGGCAATTGCACCGCCTGCCACTCGTCCGACTACGTCGCCACGCAGCCGCCGATGAAGGACAGGAAAGGCTTCTGGCAGGCCGAGGTGACCAAGATGATCAAGGTCTATGGCGCACCGATCGACGATGCCGACGTCGGCAAGATCGTCGATTATCTGGCCACGACGTATTGACGGAGGACGCGCGGCATGCCGGTCATTTGACCGCGAAACGGGCAAAACCGGCAAAAACGCCGCGAAGTTGAGCGGAATTCGGCGAAAGGCTGATGTGGTTTGAGCTACCAAGCCCGCCACATTCCGCGTATCCTGTTAGGACCGAACCGGCCGGTTGGCGGGGATTGGCGGTTCGAGATCTTGGAGGAAGACCCGCGGAGAAGTCGTGATGGCTAAAGGTACGGTCAAGTGGTTCAACCCGACGAAGGGTTATGGATTTATCCAGCCTGCGTCGGGCGGCAAGGATGTGTTCGTGCATATCTCGGCGGTGCAGAAGGCCGGTCTGTCGACCCTCAACGAGGGACAGACGGTTGAGTACGAAGAGATCGCAAACCGGGGCAAGACCTCCGCAGAAAACCTCAAAGTATAAGCCCGTCAGCGTTTCGCTGCCTCCCGGATCATCTCCGGGAGCGAGGCCAAGAAAATTTAGAAGACGGCCAGTGCATTCGACGACAGGCGTTGCGATTGCACAAGGATGGCTATTTTTCCCGTGAAGGCCGCTGATTCAACGCCACCAGCAATGACAATCGCGACCGCACTTCCCTAGCCCACCGGCAACGGTGCGTCGCGCTTGATCTCTTCCATCACCGCATAGGTCCGCGTCTCGCGCACACCCGGCATCGACAGCAGGGTCTCGCCGAGGAAGCGTCGATAGGCGGTCATGTCCGCAAGCCGCGCCTTCACCAGATAATCGAATCCGCCTGCAACCATGTGACACTCCAGCACCTCGGGCGCGAGTTTCACAGCGCGTGCGAAGCGCTCGAAATTGTCGGGCGTGGTCTTGTCGAGCAGCACCTCGACGAACACCAAGAGACCGAGGCCGAGCCGGTGCGGATTGAGCCGCGCGCCGTAGCCTTCGACGAAGCCCTCCCGCTGCAGGCGCTTCAGCCGCTCGCCAATCGAGGTCGGGGACAGGCCGATGCGTTCGGCGAGCTCGACATTGGCGATTCGGCCGTCTTCCTGCAAAATCGAGAGGATTTTCCGGTCGATTCGATCGAGTTCCATATTTTATCTGGCCATATTGATATCTACCTTCATTTTCTAACGCGAAATCGCTAACTTGTCTATCGAACTACGGTCATGCGGGCCTTACCCTGGATTTCAGCCACAGGACACGCCATGCCAGAGATCCCGCCGCCCTTCACCGCCCCCTACGCCCCCGATGATGCCGAGATCGCCGCGCTTCTGTTGCCGGCGTCGCATCTGGCCCCGCCGCAGGAGGCGCGAATCGACCGCACCGCGACGCGGCTGATCGAGGCGATCCGCAAGCACGACGACCGGCTCGGCGGCGTCGAGGACATGCTGCGGGAGTTCGCGCTCTCGACCAAGGAAGGTTTGGCATTGATGGTGCTGGCCGAGGCGCTGCTGCGGGTGCCGGACGCGCGCACCGCCGACCAGTTCATCGAGGACAAGCTCGGCGAGGGCGACTTCATCCATCACGAGACCAAGTCCACCGCGTTCCTGGTCAACGCCTCCGCCTGGGCGCTCGGCCTGTCGGCGCGGGTGATCCAGCCCGGCGAGACGCCCGACGGCACCATCGGCCGGCTGGTGAAGCGGCTCGGCGCGCCCGCGGTGCGCACCGCGACGCGCCAGGCGATGCGGCTGATGGGCAATCATTTCGTGCTGGGCGAGACCATCGAGCAGGCGCTGGAACGGGGCAAGCCGCGCGCGGGCCAGAAGCCGCGCTATTCCTTCGACATGCTCGGCGAAGGTGCGCGCACGGCGGCCGACGCCAGGCGCTATTTCGACGCCTATGCCAGTGCCATTGAGACCATCGGCAAGGCGGCAGGCCCGCATCCCCTCCCCGACCGGCCCGGCATCTCCGTCAAGCTCTCGGCGCTGCATCCGCGCTTCGAGGCGATCAGCCGCGACCGCGTGATGACCGAGCTGGTGCCGCTGCTGCTGGACCTCGCGCAGCGTGCCAAGGCGCATGATTTGAACTTCACCGTCGATGCCGAGGAGGCCGACCGGCTGGAGCTGTCGCTCGACGTGATCGCGGCAACGCTCGCCGATCCCTCGCTTGCAGGCTGGGACGGATTTGGCCTGGCGATCCAGGCCTATCAGAAGCGCGCCAGCGCCGTGATCGACTATGTCGATACGCTGGCCCGCGCGCATGACCGCAAGCTGATGGTCCGGCTGGTCAAGGGCGCCTATTGGGACACCGAGATCAAGCGTGCGCAGGAGCGCGGGCTCGACGGCTATCCCGTGTTCACGCGCAAGGCGATGACGGATCTGAACTACGTCGCCTGCGCGTCAAAACTCCTCAGCCTGCGGCCGCGCATCTTCCCGCAATTCGCCACCCACAACGCGCTGACGGTCGCGACTGTGCTGGAGCTTGCGCACGGGAGCGGCGGCTTCGAATTCCAGCGCCTGCACGGCATGGGCGAAGCGCTCTACGAGCAGCTCGCCAAGGATCATCCCGAGATTGCCTACCGCACCTATGCGCCGGTCGGCAGCCATCGCGATCTGCTCGCCTATCTGGTGCGGCGGCTCTTGGAGAACGGCGCCAACTCGTCCTTCGTGGCGCAGGCCGCCGATTATCGCGTGCCGGTCCCGGCGCTGTTGCAGCGACCGGCGGATGCCATCGTCCGGCCGCAGGCGGCAGCGCATCCCAAGATTCCGCTGCCGGGCGATCTGTTCGGACCGGAGCGGCACAATTCGCATGGCGTCGAGTTCGGCGCGCGTGCCGCGCTCGGCCAGTTGCTCGCCGACGTCAAGGCCGGGACATCCGGCCTCAAGCCCATCACCGATGCAACGCCGGAACAGGCCAATGCGGCAGTGACTTCTGCGCGCGCCGGCTTTTTCGCCTGGAGCCGGACGCCGGCGGCCGCGCGCGCGGCGGCGCTGGAGCAGGCCGCGCATCTGCTCGAGAACCGCGGCGCGCAGTTCCTCGCGCTGCTGCAAAGCGAGGGCGGCAAGACGCTCGACGATGCGCTGTCGGAGCTGCGCGAGGCCGCCGACTTCTGCCGCTACTATGCCGCGCAAGGGCGCAAGCAGTTCGGCGTCGATGTCGCCATGCCGGGCCCGACCGGCGAGAGCAATGCGCTCGCCATGCGCGGCCGCGGCGTGTTCGTCGCGATCTCGCCGTGGAATTTTCCGCTGGCGATCTTCCTCGGCCAGGTCACGGCGGCGCTGATGGCCGGCAACAGCGTGGTGGCAAAGCCCGCCGAGCAGACCCCGCGCATCGCGCGCGAAGCGGTGGCCCTGCTGCACGAGGCCGGCATTCCCGAAAGCGCGCTGCATCTCGTCGCCGGCGACGGCCGCATCGGCGCGATGCTGACCGCGCATGCCGACATCGCCGGCGTCGTCTTCACCGGCTCGACCGAGGTCGCGCGGGCGATCAACCGGACGCTCGCCGCCAAGAACGGGCCGATCGTGCCGCTGATCGCCGAGACCGGCGGCATCAACGCGATGATCGCCGATGCCACCGCGCTGCCCGAGCAGGTCGCCGACGACGTCGTGACCTCCGCGTTCCGCTCCGCCGGCCAGCGTTGCTCGGCGCTGCGGCTGCTATTCGTGCAGGAGGACGTCGCCGATCGCATGATCGAGATGATCGCGGGCGCGGCGCGCGAGCTGAAAATCGGCGATCCCTCGGATGTCGCAACCCATGTCGGCCCGGTGATCGACCAGGAAGCCAAGCAGCGGCTCGATGCGCATATCGCGCGGATGAAGACGGAAGCGCGGCTGCACTTCGCCGGCACCGCGCCGGAAGGCTGCTTCGTCGCGCCGCATATCTTCGAGCTCAGGGACGCCGGCCAGCTCACCGAGGAGGTGTTCGGCCCGATCCTCCACGTCGTGCGCTACCGCGCCGAAAACCTCGAGCGCGTCCTGCAGGCGATCGAGCGCACCGGCTACGGGCTCACGCTCGGCGTCCATTCCCGCATCGATGACACGATCGAAGCCATCATCGACCGCGTCCAGGTCGGCAACATCTACGTCAACCGCAACATGATCGGCGCCGTGGTCGGCGTGCAGCCGTTCGGCGGCAACGGTCTGTCTGGAACCGGCCCCAAGGCCGGCGGCCCGCACTACCTCGCGCGCTTTGCGACCGAGCAGACCGTGACGATCAACACCGCGGCAGCGGGCGGCAATGCGGCATTGCTCGCGGGGGAGGAATGAGGCGGCAACTTTACTCCCTCGCCGTCACCCTGAGGTGGCCGCGCAGCGGCCCTCGAAGGGCGACGGCCCCGCTGCAGCCGGGCCGCTCATCCTTCGAGGCTCCGCATGGGCCGCGTTGCGTCCCATGCCTCGCACCTCCAGCGACAACCGCGCCGCGGTTGCGCGGGGATGACGGATTACCGCCCTGCGCCCGGCGCCGTTGCATCCCGGCAGAACATCGGTCTAATGCTCCCATGACTTGGCCCGCGCCAATTCCAGCGCGCGGGAAACAACAAGAGCGAGGGAGCAACGCCGCGATGGAAAAGGGCATTTTTGCAGGGCTCAAGGTTCTGGACTGCGCGAGCTTCATCGCTGCGCCCGCGGCTGCCACCGTGCTGTCGGATTTCGGCGCCGACGTCATCAAGATCGAGCCGCCCGGTGCCGGCGATCCCTACCGCAATCTGCCCAACATTCCAGGCTATCCGGGCAGTGAGCACAATTACGCGTGGCTGCTGGAAGCCCGCAATAAAAAGAGCATCGCGCTCGACCTCTCAAAGCCCGAGGCGCAGGCCGTGCTCTACAAGCTGGTGGAGGAGGCCGACGTCTTCATCACCAACATGCCGCCGCCGGTGCGCACCAAGCTCGGCATCACCTATGACCACCTCGCCCATCTCAACGACCGGCTGATCTACGCCTCCTTCACCGGCTACGGCGAAAAGGGCGAGGAAGCCAACAAGCCCGGCTTCGACAGCAATGCCTATTGGGCGCGCTCCGGCCTGATGGACCTCGTCCGCGCCGACACCCACACCACGCCGGCCCGTTCGGTCGCCGGCATGGGCGACCATCCCTGCGCCATGGCGTTCTACGGCGCGATCGTCACCGCGCTGTATCAGCGCGAGAAGACCGGCAAGGGCTCGCATGTCGCCTCCAATTTGATGGCGAACGGGGTATGGGCGGCGAGCGTGCTGGCGCAGGCCAAGCTGTGCGGCGCCAAATTCGCCGAGCGACGGCCCCGCGAGCGCGCGCTCAACGCCGTCGCCAACCATTATCAGTGCAAGGACGGCCGCTGGCTGATCCTGTCGCTGCTGAGCGAGGAGAAGCAGTTTCCGACGCTGGCCAAGTGCCTCGGACGCGAAGACCTCATCACCGATCCGCGCTTCGCCACCAAGCCCGACCGCCACGCCCGCTCGGTGGAGCTGATCAAGATTTTCGATGAGATCTTTGCCACCAGGGACCTCGCCGAATGGCGCAAGATCCTCGACGGCAACGGCCTCGTGTTCGGCATCGTCGGCATCCTCGACGACATCCCCAACGACAAGCAGATGCTCGACAACGAGGTGCTGGTGCCGTTCGAGAACGACACCATGCTCACCATCTCCAGCCCGATCTGGATCGACGGCGCCAAAAAAGTCCAGCCGCGCAAGCCGCCCGCCGTCGGCGAGCACAGTGACGAGATTTTGCGCGGCGCGGGATACGACGAGAAGGCGATCAAGCAGCTGCGGTCGTCGGGGGCTTTGGGGTAAGGCCCCCCGCCGGGCAATACGGCCGCTTCGGCGCCGAGACGGAGGCGGAAAAATTCGAGCTGCTGCGCTGGCTGTTCTGGGACAACCACAAGCTCACCGGCTACATGGCGACCTATCGCTTCATGCGAGCCTTCGCCGAGAAAAACGACCCGCAGGTGCTGAAGCATTTTCGCCGGCGGCTCGACGACTTCCTCGGCATTCTCGACGGCCATCTCCAGCGCAATGCTTTTGCGATCGGCAGCAAGCCGACGGTCGCCGATATCTCGATGATGGCCTATCTGCACTATCCGAGCGACGAGCACGGTTTTGATTTCGCCGCGAGCCATCCCGCCGTCCACGCCTGGCTCGGCCGCATGGCCGCCCTGCCCGGCTGGAAGCCGGCTTATGAGCTCTTGCCCGGCAAGCGGATGACGAACCACGCGAAGTGAGGTGCTCTCTCTTCTCCCTCTCCCCGTTCTTACGGGGGCACGACGAGCTACGCTCGCGCTGAGAGGGTTGGGGTGAGGGGCCTCTCTCCACACGAGAGATCGTCGAGAGACCTGTACCCCCTCACCCGGATGGCATCTTCGATGCAATCCGACCTCTCCCCGCAAGCGGGGCGAGGTGAACCCGCAGCTCGCTCCGCGCTTCAATTAGCAGCTCGTTCCGCGCTTTCAATTGGAAAAGTTTGCGCAGCTACCTCAGCGCCAGCCAGCCGAGCGTGAACAGGATGCCGCCGACGATCACGACCACCGCGACCGCCCAGGTGCTGACGCGGATGCTGCCGGTGACCTGCTTGGCTTCCTCATTGCGCGCGATCTCGCGATTGCGCTCCTTGTTGGCTTCGCTCGTGTCCGTCATGGGCTACCCAAATCGGCTTTCTTGCGCATGATCTGATCGGAAAACCGCACCACACTTTTCCGGATCATGCGCTAACGCGTCTTGATGAAGCACATGCCGATGCGGCTCGAGGCCGCGGCGGCCTGACAGGTCAGACCTTTTGCACAGCTCCATGACGTAAAACTCCTGTCCGGCGTTCCCGATCCCGCATTTTGCAGGGAACAATGCGCGCCCCAGCCGTCCTGATATTCGGTGCCGGCGAGTTCGGCGCTTCCCCGGGTCTGCGGCCGGCTGGCAAATCCGCGTGAGAAATCAGGGCGCTTGCCCGCGGCGAACGCGGTCAGGATGTCGCGGCGGCGGACCTGGTCGCCGAAGAAATGCGGCGAGGCCGGCACGATGGTCGAATTGGACGGCTTGTCCGCCAGCCAGTCGACGCCGGGGAAATGGAAGCCGCCGATGCCGCGGGTCTGGTGGCAGCCGGCGCAGGTGACATCGTTGAGGCGGCGCTGGAAGCCCGCGACCGAGCGGATGTTCTGCATGTCGCCGCGCGCGGCCGCCTGCTTCAACGCGCCGACCACGTTGTCGTCGGTGAAGACGGGCTCGTCGTTGCCTTCCCCTTGCATCATGCCGAACTCCGGCTGCAATGCCGAGGCATCGAGGCCGGCAGGCGTCGGCACCACCGCGGCTTTGGCCAGGAACTTCTCCGGAATCAGCACCGTGCCGCGATCGAACTCACGCAGATTTTCCGGCGCAAGCAGCCAATCCCTAAAATCGCGCCGGAGGGCGTCGTCCGCGACAATCCGGTCGCGATCGATCTGGTTCTCCAGCGTCGACTCCCCGAAGGTCTTGGTCGCGGCATTGTACTTGAACACCTTGAGCAGATAGTCGGAGCGGAAGTCGTGCAGCGCCGATTTCGGCGCGATCGACACCTGGATGTTGGTCTCAATGCGGTCGAGCATCGCATCGGAGCTGCTGCCGATCAGCCCCAGCCAGTCGCCATTGTCGAGCCAGCGCCGCGCGACCTCGGCGCAGGTGACCGGCTTGCCATTCGCATCGCTCTGGCGTGCATCCCGCGCCTTCATCACCAGATTGAACGTCATCGGCAGACGCGTCGCGGTCTTGCCGCCATCCGGCTTGTTCTCGAAACGCGCCAGACGGTAGATCAGCCGGATCTCGCCGCAGGACTCTTCCGACACATAGGCGCGGTCCATGCGGTTGACGATGCCGGCGAGCACGAAGCGCGTGTCGGGCGATTTCAGATTGGCGCGGTCGAACAGCTGCACGTCAAAGCCTTCGCCGACGCCGATGGTCTCGGTCGGATAGGCCGCCTTCTGCCTGATGACGTAACGGTCGAACTCCGCATCGATCGCGGGCGGGATGTCCTTGAGTTGCGGCAGGGACGAGAACAGCAGATCGGTCGTCAGGGGAGCATTCGCGCTGCGCTCCGGCCATAGCAGGCGCGGGATCGTGAGCGTGTCGTTCTGGTCGAGCTTGCGCAGCAGATCGGGATCGACGATCGCGGTGCCGCGCGTCAGGGCCGCGCTCTCGGCTGCGAACAGCGAGACAGTGCCGCCCAGCAAGACGGCGGCAGCAATGAGAATTCGCAACGCGCGGCTCATGCCTTCAGTAACACCGCGTGAGCCGGCCTATTCAAGTCAAAAGGCGCCTCACATGGTGGTGAAGCGCCTTCTTGAAGATCGGATATCAGCCGCTCAGGCTCTAGCGCGCCGTGATCAGGCCCTTGCTGGTGACGACCACCCAGCGGCCGTCCTGGCGGCGGATCGCATCGACGCGGCCGACGCCGGGGATGGGGTCGCCGGCATAGACCTCATAGAGGCCGTCGCGGCCCTCGATCAGTGCGCCGCCATTGGCGACGTCGCGCAGCCTCCAGCCCTCGAGCGTCGGCAGGCGGCCGACCTCGGTCTTGGGCGCCGCGAGTGCTGGAGCAGGAGCTGCGGCAGCGGTCGCAACCTGGGTCGGCGCGATCGAGCCCGTGGTTTCCTTGGGCGCGGCGGCGGCGGCCTGCGCCGGGGCGGCGGGCGACGTGGCGCGGAGCTTGTCGACGGTCTCGGACAGCTTTGCGATCTTGGCCATCGGCTCGGCCTGCGCCTTCTCGAGCTTGTCGAGCCGGTCGTTGGCGCGGTTGAACTGGCTGAGGCCGGTCTTGGAGGTGTGCTCGACATTCGCCTTGAGCGCGACGACGTCGGCATCGATCCGGGCCACCGAGGATTCCAGCGCGCTGGTGTCGGCGACCTGTGCCGGCGCGGGGGCCGGGGCTGCGAAATGCATCATGCCGGCGGTCGCGAGCGCGCCGCTGATGGCGCCGACGCCGGCGGCAATCGCCACCACCGCGGCCATCGCCGACAGGCGGCGCTTGTTGCCAGTCTCGCGCACTTCGTCCGCCTTCACATGGGGAGCGAACTCTTCGCGATCCCAGGAGCGCTCCGAGGGAGCCATGACGATGAGCTTGCCGGGCTTCGGCTCGGGCTTGGTCTCGGCTTTTGGCTCAGCTTTGGCTTCGAACTTCGGCACCTCGATCCGCGGCGGCTCGATCTTGGGAGCTTCGCCCTTGGGGGCCTCGGCCTTCACCGGATCGGCTTTGGGCAGTGTCTCATGGTCGGGGGCAATCGAGGGGGCCTCGATGCCGGCAGCCTCGACAGCCTGCGGCGCGGTCGCGGCGGCGTCGACGCTGTTATCCTGGGCAGCCTGCTCAGCCATTGGTTCGCTCACAGTTCAAATACTCCACGCTGGATTGACCTTTTGGTAACTTTCATTGCTTGCGAAATCCTTACCTCGGGACCCGCTTACCGAAATTTTAGGAAGTCATCCGGGGCCGAATTGGCCGGGAAAGTGGAACCGGTGTGGCTGGCGTGAAACAATTTGTCACTGCGAAGATGAACGGCGGCGCAATGGGCGGACACGAGGCGCGATTCCAGCTCCGTCATCCTGAGGTGCGAGGCGTGCGCTGCGAAGCAGCGCGCGCGGAGCCTCGAAGGATGAACGGACGAGCTGCAGCAGCCGGGCCGCCCATCCTTCGAGGCTCGCTGCGCTCGCACCTCAGACCGTATGTCCCTTTGCGGAACGGGGCGACTCACCCTCGATGCGACTGCGAGGGTTACCCGGATGGTCCGGGCAGAGCCTCACGCAAGGAGGGCGAGTCATGGGTGATTATAG